>JAODNA010000014.1 GCA_025465135.1 Frankiales bacterium
CGGCGAGGAGCTGCCCTGGGACGGCGAGGCGGTGGGGGAGATCCAGGTGAAGGGGCCGTGGATCACCGCGTCGTACCACCTCGACCCTGACCCGGAGAAGTTCCAGGACGGCTGGCTGCGCACCGGCGACGTGGCGAGCGTCCTGCCCAACGGCTTCATCCAGATCACCGACCGCAGCAAGGACGTCATCAAGTCAGGCGGCGAGTGGATCTCGTCGGTCGACCTGGAGAACTCGCTGATGGGTCACCCGGCTGTCTACGAGGCGGCCGTCGTCGCCGTACCGGACGACCGCTGGGACGAGCGGCCGCTGGCCTGCGTGGTGCTGCGACCCGAGTCGGAGGCGACGGCGAAGGAGCTGTGCGCGTTCCTCGGCGACAAGGTCGCGAAGTGGCAGCTGCCGGAGCGGTGGTCGTTCATCGACGGGGTGCCGAAGACCAGCGTCGGGAAGTTCGACAAGAAGGTGCTGCGGAAGCGGTACGGCGACGGCGAGCTGACGGTCGAGACGCTCTAGCGGCTACTCGTCGCAGCCGCAGGTCCCGGCCGGGGTCCGCACCTGGAAGCAGCTCATGCAGGTGGACGACTTCAGTTTCTCGGCGTTGACTGCGGCTTCCTTGGCGAGGGTCGCGGCGCGGGTCGCGGCGGCCTTGGCCGAGCGGTTCTTCGCCTTGAGCTCCGCGGCGTCGCGCTCGGCGTTGACCTCGGCGCCGGCGCGGATCGTCTCCTCGTGCTGGGAGAGGAACAGCCGCTGGCGGATCGTGTCGGGCACGAAGCCCATGGCCTGCTCGCACAGCTCGACGGCGATCTCCAGCGGGCTGTCGAGGGCTACCTGCTCGACGACATCGCCGTGCACGAGGTCCTCGTCTGCGGCGACCATCTCCTCGACGCGGCGCAGGGCCGCATCGACGCCGGCCTGGACATCCGCGGGTGTTTCGGTGTCGGTCACGCCCTCAGTGTGTCAGGTAACGACAACAAGCACAGCGCCGTCCTGAACTTGCTCGCCCGCGGCCACCAGGACCTCCTCGACCGTGCCGTCCACCGACGCCCGCACCGCGTGCTCCATCTTCATGGCCTCCAGGACCACCAGGACGTCCCCGGCGGCCACCGGCTGGCCCTTCTCGGCCGCCACCCGCACGACAGTTCCGGGCATCGGCGCCGTCAGGGACCCTGCGGCCAGTCCCGAACCGGGGTCCGGGAAGCGCGGCTGCTCCACCAGCACGCTCGAGCCGAGGGCGGAGTCGACGTACGCCGTATCGCCGACCTGGTGCACCTCGATGCGCCTGCGGACCCCGTCGGCCTCGACCACGACCAGCTCGGGCGAGAGCTCCACCAGCGTCAGCTCGAGCCGCTCGCCGTCCACCTCGACGACCACCCCGCCGCGCCGGAAGGCGTAGCCGACCCGCACCCCGTCGTACGACGTCTGCTGGAGCGCGCTGGGAACGCTGCGCCAGCCGCTGGGGAGCCGGGGCGACGCGGCCGCGGCACGGCGGGCCGAGCCGGCGAGCGCGGCGGCGACCGCGTGCAGCCGCTCGGTCGAAGCGTCTGCGCGGGCGCCGCCGATGACCGCCGGGTCGACCCGATCGAGGTAGCCGGTGTCGACCTCGCCGCCGAGGAACTCCGCGGAGCGCAGCACGCGCACGAGCAGGTCGCGGTTGGTCGTGACGCCGTGGACCTTGGTGCGCTCGAGGGCGCCGGCCAGCCGGGCGCACGCCTCGGCGCGGGTGGCGCCGTGTGCCACGACCTTGGCGAGCATCGCGTCGTAGAACGGGCTGACCACCGACCCGGTCTCGACGCCGGAGTCGACGCGGACGCCCTCCGGTACGTCGAACCGGTGAATCGTGCCGGTCGCGGGCAGGTAGCCGGCGGGGACGTCCTCGGCGTAGAGCCGGGCCTCGACGGCGTGCCCGGTGAGGATCGGCTGCAGGGCCTCGTCCGGCAGCGGCAGTCCTTGCGCGACGAGGATCTGCAGCCGCACCAGGTCCAGACCGGTGACGAGCTCGGTCACCGGGTGCTCCACCTGCAGCCGGGTGTTCATCTCGAGGAAGGCGGGCTCGCCCTTCTCGTCGACGACGAACTCGACCGTGCCGGCGCCGACGTAACCGACCGCCCTGGCCGCGGCGACGGACGCCTCCGACAGCCTCGTGCGGAGCGCCGCGTCGACGACGGGTGACGGCGCCTCCTCGACCACCTTCTGGTGGCGTCGCTGCAGCGAGCAGTCGCGTTCGAACAGCGCGACGACCGTCCCGTGGGTGTCGGCCATGACCTGCACCTCGACGTGCCGCGGCCGTTCGACGTAGCGCTCGAGGAAGACGGTGCCGTCACCGAAGGCCGACTCCGCTTCGCGCCGCGCGCCGTGCACGGCCTCGGCGAGCTCGGCCTCGGTGCGCACGATGCGCATGCCGCGGCCGCCGCCGCCGTACGCCGCCTTCACGAGGACGGGATAGCCGATCCGCTCGGCCACGGACCCTGCCGTCACGGGGTCGACCTCGCCGCCGGGCAGGCAGGGGACGCCGGCCGCGGCCATCAGCTCCTTCGCGGCGAGCTTCGAACCCATCGACTCGACGGCACCAGGGGGCGGCCCGATCCAGGTCAGGCCCGCGGCGATGACGGCGCGGGCGAAGGCTGCGTCCTCGGACAGGAAGCCGTAGCCGGGGTGGATCGCATCGGCACCGGCCTGCTGCGCGGCGGCGATGACGAGATCGCCGCGCAGGTAGGTCTCCGCGGGCGTCGAACCGGGGAGCCGTACGGCGGCGTCGGCCTCGCGTACAAACGGCGCGTCGGCGTCTGGGTCGGAGAAGACCGCGACGGTGGCGATGCCCATCTCGCGACAGGTCCGGAAGACCCGCCGGGCGATCTCGCCGCGATTCGCGACCAGGACTGCATGCACGGTGCGCCCTACATCCTGAAGACGCCGAAACCGCGGGCGCCTTCCACGGGGGCGTTGTGGGCGATCGAGAGCGCGAAGCCGAGCACTGTGCGGGTGTCGCGAGGGTCGATGATGCCGTCGTCGTACACGCGACCGGAGTTGGCCAGCGCGAGCGACTCCGACTCGATCTGCGCCTCGACGAGCTCGCGCATCTGGGCGTCCTTCTCCTCGTCGTACGGCAGACCGCGCGCCTCGGCGGACTGCCGGCCCACGATCGAGAGGACGCCGGCGAGCTGCGCCGGCCCCATCACGGCCGACTTCGCGTTGGGCCAGGAGAACAGGAACCGCGGGCCGTACGCGCGGCCGCACATGCCGTAGTGGCCGGCGCCGTACGACGCACCGAGGATGATCGTGAAGTGCGGGACGGTGCTGTTGCTGACCGCGTTGATCATCTTCGCGCCGTCCTTGATGATGCCGCGCTGCTCGTAGTCCTTGCCGACCATGTAGCCGGTGGTGTTCTGCAGGAAGACCAGGGGAGTGTCGGCGGAGTTGGCGAGCTGGATGAACTGTGCCGCCTTCTGCGACTCCTCGGCGAACAGCACGCCGCGGGCGTTGGCCAGGATCCCGACGGGGTAGCCGTGGATGCTGGCCCAGCCGGTGACGAGCGAGATGCCGTAGAGCGGCTTGAACTCGTCGAAGCGACTCCCGTCCACGACGCGCGCCAGCACGTCGCGTGGGTCGAACGGGACCCTGAGGTCGGCCGATGCGATCGCGAGCAGCTCGTCCTCGTCGTACAGGGGAACGTCGTCGGGCTGGGTCGGACCAGGTCCGGCCTTGCGCCAGTTGAGCCGGCTCACGATCGAGCGGCCGATCCGGATCGCGTCGAGCTCGTCCTCAGCGAGGTAGTCGGCCAGGCCGCTCGTCCGCGCGTGCATCTCGGCGCCGCCGAGCGACTCGTCGTCGCTGTCCTCACCGGTGGCCATCTTGACCAGCGGCGGTCCGCCGAGGAAGACCTTGGCGCGCTCCTTGACCATGACCACGTGGTCGCACATCCCGGGGACATAGGCGCCGCCGGCGGTGGAGTTGCCGAAGACCAGCGCGACGGTCGGGATCCGTGCCGCGCTGAACTTCGTCAGGTTGCGGAACATCCCGCCGCCCGGGATGAAGATCTCCGCCTGGGTGGGGAGGTCGGCCCCGCCCGACTCGACGAGGTTGATCACCGGCAGCCGGTTCTGCGCGGCGATCTCCATCGCCCGGCCGACCTTCTTCGCGCTGATCGGGTTGGTCGCGCCGCCGCGGACCGTCGGGTCGTTGGCGATGAGCATGCACTCGACGCGCTCGACCACGCCGATCCCGGTCACCACGCTGGCCCCGATCGGGAAGGTCGTGCCGTACGCCGCCAGGGGGCTCAGCTCGAGGAAAGGCGCGTCGCGGTCGACGAGGAGCTCGATCCGCTCCCGCGGCAGCAGCTTGCCGCGCTTCTTGTGGCGCTCGACGTACTTCTCCCCGCCGCCGCCCCGGGCCGCGTCGAGATGGGTGTCCAGGTCGGACAGCAGCGCGAGCATGGCGTCGCGGTTGGCGGCGGTGTCGGGGCTGCGGCGGTCGAGCCGGTCGGCGAGCACGGGCACGGCAGACCTCCCACGACGTGAGTGTGAACGGCGGCTAACGTACCGCTCATGAAGTCCACGCTCTACGAGGCCGAGCACGACGCGTTCCGCGACTCGGTGCGCTCGTTCTTCGACAAGCATGTCAAGCCCTTCCACGCGGACTGGGAGAAGGCCGGGATCGTCGACCGCGGCGTCTGGCTCGAGGCCGGCAAGCAGGGCATCCTCGGCATGGACGTGCCGGAGCAGTACGGCGGTGGCGGGGTCAAGGACTTCCGCTACAACTGCGTCGTCGGCGAGGAGACGACCCGGGCGGGCGCATCCGGCGTCGGCTTCACGCTCCACAACGACGTCGTCGCGCCGTACCTGCTCAACCTGACGACGGACGAGCAGAAGGAGCGCTGGCTGCCCCGTTTCGTCAGCGGCGAGATGATCACGGCGATCGCGATGAGCGAGCCGGGTGCGGGCTCGGACCTGCAGGGGCTGACGACCTCGGCTCGCCGCGACGGCAGCGACTTCGTCGTCAACGGCTCGAAGACGTTCATCACCAACGGCATCAACTCCGACCTCGTCATCGTCGTCGCGCAGACCGACCCCGACGCCGGTGCGCGTGGCTACAGCCTGCTGGCGGTCGAGCGGGGCATGAAGGGCTTCGAGCGCGGCAAGAACCTCGACAAGATGGGCATGCACGCCCAGGACACCGCCGAGCTCTTCTTCGACGACGTGCGCGTGCCCGCCGACAACCTCATCGGCGAGCTCAACGGCGGCTTCATCCACCTGATGAACGCGCTGCCGCAGGAGCGGCTGTCGATCGCCGTCGTTGCGGTGGCCGCAGCCCGGAAGATCTTCGACATCACCCTCGCCTACTGCAAGGAGCGCAAGGCCTTCGGCCGCAACATCGGCTCGTTCCAGCACAACCGCTTCGTCCTCGCCGAGATGGCCACCGAGATCGAGCTGGCCGAGGTCTACATCGAGAAGGCGGTCACCGAGCACAACGCCGGCCGGTTCACGGTCCAGGACGCCGCGATGGCGAAGTGGTGGACGACGGAGATGCAGAAGCGCGTCGTCGACCGCTGTGTGCAGCTGCACGGGGGCTACGGCTACATGGCGGAGTTCCCCGTCGCGCGGGCCTACACCGACTCGCGGGTGCAGACGATCTACGGCGGTACGACGGAGATCATGAAGGAGATCATCGGCCGGTCGCTCGGTGTCTGAGGGCATGCCCGGTGACGTGCATGCCTACGTCGCGTCGATCGCGGACAGGGTGGATGCCCTCGATCTCCCGCCGCACTGGCCGACGTGCCTGGGCTGCGGGCCGGACAACGCGTCCGGCTTCCACCTGCAGGTGCGCCGCGAGGGCGACGAGGTGGTCGCCGAGCACACGTTCGCTGACCGGCACAGCGGCGCTCCGGGCATCGCGCACGGTGGCGCGGTGGCAACGGTCGTCGACGACCTGCTGGGGTTCCTGCTCTACGTGGCGCGGATCGCGGGGGTGACGCGGCACCTGGAGGTGGAGTACCTCAAGCCCGTCCTGACGGGCGTCCCTTACGTCGTGCGCGCCAGGGTCGACTCCCTCGAGGGGCGCAAGCTGTGGGTGTCGTGCGCTGCCACCGCGCCAGGGGGCGACATCACCTTCACCGCCAAGGCGCTGTTCCTCCAGGTCCGCCTCTCCCACTTCACCAAGGCCGTGGCCGGCGACGAGAACCCCGTCGCCCCCTAGCCCCCGCCAACTCCAGTGATCACTGCCGGATTCGGGACCCTCTTGAGCGTGGGATCTGGCAGTGATCATCTTTGGGGGCGGGGGGGACGGCGGGCGAGGAGGGCGGACAGGGCCATCCTGCGCAGCAGCCGGGCGAGTCGCTCGGGCGGTACGTCGGCGTCGACGATCGCCGCCGTGTTGAGCATCGACAGGGTCGCGGAGACGGCGACCGTGATCTCGTCGGGCTCGAGGTCGTCGCGCAGCTGCGCCAGCACCTCGCGCCACGGCTGCTCGTAGGCGCGCAGCCGACGGCGCAGCGATCGTCGTACGTCATCGGACAGCGCGCGCTGCTCACGCGTCCAGACCCCGAGCAGCGCCCGGCGGGCCACCGCGAAGTCGACGTGCAGGTCGACGAGGGCCTCCAGCGCCGCCGCCGGCTCGGCGTGCGCCGCGGGGATGCCGCGGGCGCCTTCGAGCATGGAGGATGTCGCCCGGTCGCAGAGCGCCTCGAGCAGCGCCTGCTTGCTCGGGAAGTGGCGGTAGACGCCGGGCCCGCTGATGCCCGCGGCCGCACCGATGTCGTCGATCCCGACCGCGTGATAGCCCTTCGCCGAGAACAGGTCGGCCGCCGACTGCAGCAGCAGCTCGCGGCGGGGCCGCGACGCGGTAGAGGACGTCATCCGGGCTAGGTTAGCGTCCGTTCACATCCCGGAGGGAGGACAGCATCGCCACCGACGTACGGCCGCTCCTCGACGACCTGCGCGCCGAGCAGGCCGACCTGCGCGCCATCGTGGCGCCGGCGGACCTCTCGACCGCGACGCCCGCTGACGGCTGGGACGTACGCGACTCGATCAGCCACCTGGCGGGCACGGACGTCGAGGCGACGCTGTCGATGACCGACCCAGACGCCTTCGTGGGCAAGCTGCCGCAGGTGGGTGCCGACATCGACGGCTTCCTCACGCGACAGATCACGGATCGTCGCGGCCTGGCGCGTGGTGAGTTCGTGGAGCAGTGGCAGGCCGGCTTCGACGCGCTGCTCGCGGCGTTCGAGAAGGTCGACCCGTCGGCCAAGCTGCCCTGGTACGGGCCGCCGATGAGCCCTGCCTCCTTCGCGACCGCACGCCTCATGGAGTACTGGGCGCACGGCCAGGACATCGCCGACGGCCTCGGCGTCACGCGCACGCCGACCGCCCGGCTGCGGCACATCTGCCACATCGGCTACCGCACCCGCGGCTTCAGCTACGTCAACCGCGGCCTGACGCCGCCGGCGGACGACGTACGCCTGGAGCTCACGGCGCCCGACGGCACCACCTGGACGTACGGCGGCGAGGGTTCGTCCGACCGGGTCACCGGGTCCGCGCTCGACTTCTGCCTGCTTGTCACCCAGCGGCGCCATCGCGCCGAGGTCGACCTGACGGCGACCGGCGGAGCCGAGGAGTGGCTCGCGATCGCCCAGGCCTACGCCGGCCCGCCCGGGCCGGGACGGGCGAAGCGGTGAGCGACCGCTGGACCACCCCCGAGCGGCTCGCGCTGCGGAAGCTGGCGCGCGATGTCGTTGCCCGGGAGGTCGCGCCGCACGTCGCGGAGTGGGAGCGCGAGGGCATGCTGCCCCGGTCGTTGCACAAGACGTTCTCCGAGGCGGGACTGCTCGGGGTGTCCTTTCCCGAGGCGGTCGGTGGAGGAGGCGGCAATGCCATCGACTCCGCGATCCTCGCCGAGGAGATGATGCACGGCGGCGGTTCGGGCGGTGTCATCGCCAGCCTCTTCACCCACGGCATCGCGCTCCCGCACATCACGCAGCACGGGACGCCTGAGCTCATCGACCGTTACGTCCGACCGACGCTCGCCGGCGACCTGATCGGTGCGCTCGCGGTGACCGAGCCCGGCGGCGGGTCGGATGTCGCAGCGCTGCGCACCACCGCCGTACGTGATGGCGACGACTACGTCGTCAACGGCTCGAAGACGTTCATCACCAGCGGGATCCGGGCCGACTTCGTGACGACGGCGGTCCGCACCGGCGGCGAGGGCTACGGCGGCATCTCGCTGCTCGTCATCGACAAGGGGCTGCCCGGCTTCACGGTCTCCTCGCCCCTCGACAAGATGGGCTGGCGGTCCTCCGACACCGCCGAGCTGTCGTTCGCCGACGTGCGCGTGCCGGTCGGCAACCTCGTGGGCGAGGAGAACAAGGGCTTCCTCTACGTCATGGAGAACTTCCAGTCCGAGCGGCTCGGCCTGGCCGTCCACGCCTACGCCACCGCGCAGCGCTGCGTCGATCTCGTCCTGGCCTGGGTGAAGGACCGCGAGACGTTCGGCCGCGCGCTCGTCAGCCGTCAGGTCGTGCGCCACAAGATCGCCGAGATGGCCCGGCAGACCGACGTCGCCCGGACCTACACGCGCGCCACCTACGACAAGTGGCTCGACGGAGATGACGCGGTGCTCGAGGTCTCGATGGCGAAGAACACGGCGTGCGCCGCCTGCGACTACGTCGTCGACGAGGCCGTGCAGCTGTTCGGCGGCCTCGGCTACATGCGGGAGAGCGAGGTCGAGCGCCACTACCGCGACAGCCGGATCCTGCGCATCGGCGGTGGCACGGACGAGATCATGAACGAGGTCATCGCCAAGCGCCTCGGGATGTAGCTCGTCAGGCGAGCTCGGAGCCGTCGGCCTTTGCGGCCTCGGTGTCGGAGGCCGCGCCGCCTGCCTCGCGGGAGAACACGTCCTCCGCCTCGAGGTCGCTGGAGGTCTGGTCGCCGACCTGGTCGGCCATGTCGTCGTCGCTCACACCGGCGCCGGCCGGTCGGGTGGTGCCTGCGTCGGTTGCGGGCTGCTCGCTCATTGCGGGGCTCCTGTCGTGTGGGGACAGCAGCCCCCTACCCACCTCAGGAGGCGCCGCACGCCTGAGCGACGAGCATCACCAGGGAGCGCGTGACGGTGACGAGGTCCTCGACCGGCACGGACTCGTCAGGCCCGTGGGCCTTGCGGACGTCGCCGGGCCCGTAGTGGAGCGCCGGCACCCCGCCGAGGTCGGCGAGCAGGCGGATGTCGGATCCCCACGGCGCCCCCAGCACGTCGGGGGTGCGGCCCGTCACGCGGCGGTGCGCACCGGCGACAAGGGACAGGACCGGGCTCCCGTCCGGGAGCAGGCTGCTCGCGAACTGCCCGCCGAACCACTCGACCCGGACGGGGTTCGCGGCGAGCCAGGGATCGGTGGCACAGACCTCGGCGACGACCTGCTCGAGCTCGCCGCGCGCGGCGGCGACCGGCTCGCCGAGGGCCACCCCCAAGCGGCCCTCGGCGACGAGCAGGTCGGGGACGCTGCTCGCCCAGTCGCCGGCCCGGACCGTGCCGACGGAGAGCGGGTAGGGCAGCGAGAGGTGCTGCATCAGCGGGTGCGCCTGGCGGTTGCGGCGTGCCTCGAGCTCCCGCAGTGCCGTGTGCACGAGCAGGTACTTGTCGATGGCGTCGACGCCCTCGGTCCGGACGCTCGCGTGCACGGCCCGGCCCGGCACCGTCAGCCGGAACGTCAGCGCGCCCGCGTTGGCCGTCACCACGTTCGTCGAGGTCGGCTCGCAGACGACCGCGAGGTCGCCGCGGTAGCCACGGCGCAGCGTCGCGAAGGTGCCGAGCCCGCCGTCCTCCTCGCCCACGACGCTCTGCACCTGCACCGAGCCGCGGAGCCGCACCCCCGCGGAGCGCAGCACCTCGACCGCGAGCAGCTGGCAGGCGAGGCCGCCCTTCATGTCGCAGGCGCCGCGGCCGTAGACCTGGCCGCCCCGCACCTCGCCGGACCACGGGTTCGTCGACCAGGCGGACAGGTCACCCGGCGGTACGACGTCGATGTGCCCGTTCAGCACGACGGTCGGGCCGTCCGGGTCGGAGCCCGGCCAGGTCCCGACGAGACCCCAGGCCTCGTCGCGCGGCGCCTCCCGCCCCGGGAAGTCGGCGTCGCTCGTCGTCGCGGCCAGGTCGATCTGCCACAGGTCGGTGCCGAGCCCGACCGCGTCGAGTCGACGGGCGACGACATGCTGCGCCTCGCTCTCCGCGGCCGCGCCGGTGACGCTCGGGATGGCGATGAGCTCCTGCAGCAGGGCCACGATGCGCTCGGGCTGCACGGCGTTGACGGCAGTGGCGACGGCGGCCGGCAGCGGCTCCGCTGCGCGCTGCGCCGGGATCACGAGGGAGGTCAGGTCCTGCACCTGCGCAGTCTCGCTGTCCGGGGTTTCCGGCGCATCACACAACCGGGCCATATCCCACCAGAACGCGGGTCAGGTGTCGGCGGCGGTGCGGTAGCCGAGCACGCCGGCGAACCCGAGCAGGCCGAGGCCGGCGATGCCGTCCGCGATGACGACCGCTCGCGGACCGACGGAGCGCCGCGCCACCGCCACGCCGGAGGCGAGCAGCGCCATCCACGTCGCACTCCCGAGGGCGACACCGAGCACGAGCGGTACGGCGTGCGCCGACGTCCCCGTCGAGGCGGCCGCGAAGATGCCGGCCCACGACGCGATCGTCAGCGGGTTGGATGCCGTCGCCCCGAGAGACGTGCGGAACGCGCGTCGCGGATCACCGACGTCATCCGGTCCCTCGAGCCCGGCCCGGACCCGCACTGCCGACAGCAGCGTGCGGACGCCGAGCCAGCCGAGCACCGCCGTACCGAGTACGCCGAGTGCAAGCCGCAGCGGACCGATCGACAGCAGCGATGCGGCGCCGGCGGCACCCAGCGCGGCATACACCGCATCGACCACGGCAACCCCCGCGCCGATCGCGAGCCCGACGCGCACGCCGTCGCGCAGCGTCGACCGGATCAGCAGCAGCGACATCGGTCCGAGCTGCAGCGCGACCAGGAACCCGAGCCCGAACCCGAGGACGACGCTGTGCACCTGCTCATGATCGCGCCTGCCGCAAGTCCTTTGGTTGATCATCGCGGCGTACAGCACCGTGGAGCGGCCGTCGCCCACGGTGCGTCAGGCGGCGATGATCACGCGGTGGGGCCGCGGCCGGACCAGGACCAGGCGTACGACGGGTCCTCGCACGCGGTCGCGCCCTCGCCGAGGTCGAGCGGCTTGAACGTGTCGACCATCACCGCGAGCTCGTCGAAGAACTCCTTGCCCAGGCTGCGCTCCACGGCCCCCGGCTGCGGCCCGTGCGCGTGCCCGCCTGGGTGCAGCGAGACGGAGCCCTGGCCGATCCCGGATCCCTTGCGCGCCTCGTAGTCGCCGCCCACGTAGAACATGACCTCGTCGATGTCGACGTTGGAGTGGTATTTCGGAACCGGCACCGCGAGCGGGTGGTAGTCGACCTTGCGCGGCACGAAGTTGCAGATGACGAAGCTGTTGCCCTCGAACACCTGGTGGGCCGGTGGCGGCTGGTGGATGCGCCCGGTGATCGGCTCGAAGTCGCTGATGTTGAAGGCATAGGGGTAGAGGCAGCCGTCCCACCCGACGACGTCGAACGGGTGCTTCGGGTAGACGTACGCCGTGCCCGTGAGACCACCCGACGCGCGGTGCTTGACGAGCACCTCGACGTCCTCGCCGTCGACCTCCGGCAGCGCGTCGGGGACGCGCAGGTCACGTTCGCAGTACGGCGCGTGCTCGAGCAGCTGGCCGTACTTGGACAGGTAGCGCCTGGGCGGAGCGATGTGGCTGCTGGCCTCGATCGCGTAGACACGCAGCGGCTCGTCTCCGGTCGGCACCCACCGGTGCGTCGTAGCTCGCGGCAGGATGACGTAGTCGCCCTGACCCACGCCGAGCGGACCGAACTGCGTCTCGACCAGCGCCGACCCGGACTCGATGTAGACGCACTCGTCGCCGACGGCGTTGCGGTAGAGCGGTGACGCGGTCCCGGCGACGGCGTAGGAGATCCGCACGTCGCTGTTGCCGAGCACGAGCCGCCGCCCGTTGACCGCGTCGCAGCCCTTCCACGAGTCGCCGGGGAAGAGCGCGTGCAGCCGCAGGTGTCGGGGGAGCAGCGGGGAGTTGGGTGAGGTCTGCTGCGACGGCAGCGTCCACGGGCGGGCGTCGACGATCGCCGAGGGGATGTCGCGGTGGTAGAGCAGCGTCGAGTCGGAGGAGAAGCCCTCCTCGCCCATCAGCTCCTCGTAGTACAGCGAGCCGTCCGGCCGGCGGTGCTGCGTGTGCCGCTTGCGCGGCACGTCACCGACGCTGCGGTAGTGGGCCACCGCCTACAGGTTCCCGCGCTTTGCCTGCTCGCGCTCGATCGCCTCGAACAGCGCCTTGAAGTTGTTCTTGCCGAAGCCGAGCGAGCCGTGCCGCTCGATCAGCTCGAAGAAGACCGTCGGCCGGTCCTGCACCGGCTTGGTGAAGATCTGCAGCAGGTAGCCGTCCTCGTCGCGGTCGGCCTGGATCTTCAGCTCGCGCAGCGTCTCGATCGGCACGCGGACCTCGCCGACGAGGTCGTGCAGCGTGTCGTAGTAGGCCTCGGGCGTCTCGAGGAACTCGACGCCCATCTCCTTCATCGCCCGCACGCTGGACACGATGTCGCCGGTCGCGAGCGCGATGTGCTGGACCCCGGGCCCGTCGTAGAACTCGAGGTACTCGTCGATCTGGCTCTTGCGCTTGCCCAGCGATGGCTCGTTCAACGGGAACTTCACCCGATGGTTGCCGTTGGTCACGACCTTGCTCATCAGCGAGGAGTACTCCGTCGCGATGTCGTCGCCGATGAACTCCTTCATGTTCGTGAAGCCCATGACCTTGTTGTAGAAGCCGACCCACTCATCCATCTTGCCGAGCTCGACGTTGCCCACGCAGTGGTCGATGGCCTGGAAGTAGCGCTTCGGGTGATGAGCAGGCTTGGCCCGGAAGGCCGTCGTCGCCGGCTCGAAGCCCGGCAGGAAGAGCCCGGTGAAGCGCGACCGGTCGACGAGCGTGTGCCGCGTCTCGCCGTAGGTAGCGATCGTCGCGAGCCGCACGGTCCCACCGTCACCGCTGACGTCGTGGGGCTCGACCAGGATCGTCGCGCCCTTCGACCGGGCGTAGGCCACCCCGGCGTCGACGTCGGGGACCTCCATCGCGAGGTCGTAGACGCCGTCGCCGTGCCGGCGTACGTGCTCACCGACCGGGGTCCCTGCGTCCGCCTCGCCGGTCAGCACGAACCGGGCCTTGCCGGAGGTAAGGACGTAGTCCACGGCGTCGCGCGAACCGGTCTCCGGACCGCGGTAGGCGATGACGTTCATCCCGAAGGCCGTGGAGTACCAGTGCGCAGCCTGCTTGGCGTTGCCGACGTAGAAGCGGACGTGGTCCATCCCCTTCACCGGGAACGGGTCGGCCTCGACGTCATGCGCCACGGCACCGACCAGCTCGTCCTCGCTGAGCGGCTGGTCCAGGGTCTCGGTCACGGGTCCTCCTTGTCGGAGCTCAGGCTAGTCCTCGACGGGGTCGAGCCAGGCGACGTAGACCGCCCGGCCGACCTCCGCAGCAGCCCGCTCGATCATGAAGCTGCAGAGGATCTCGGTGCCATCCGCGCGCAGCACCGGAAGCTGGAGCGCGACGCCGAGGACGTGCGTCTCACCTGTCGTCAGATGGCGCGTGAAGCCGGCGACGTGGGCCTCGCGCATGCTGGGCGGCACGATCGTCACGACCCGACGGCCGGTGAGCTCCGCCGCGTCCCAGCCGAGCATCGCGGCGGCCGGACCGCTGACGGCGACGAGCCGGTTGTTGTCGTCTGCAGCGACAACCGACCGCACTGACGACGTGACCAGCTCCGCATCCCAGGCTGGGACGGGGGCCGTGTGCTGTACGACGGCAGGGTCGATGAACCGCGGGTGGTCGGCACCGGCCCACGGGGTCGGTAGGACGTCGTGCGCCTGCGCGAGCACCTGCTCGCACGCCCAGTCGCGCAAGGCGACGATCTCGGGCAGTGCGGGCCGGATCAGCAGGTGCCCGCCGGCGGCCAACCGGATCC
>JAODNA010000020.1 GCA_025465135.1 Frankiales bacterium
TCCCGTCCCCGCCGCGGCCGCTCGCTGCCGCGACCCGGTCCGGTGCGATCGGGGGCCCCGAGATCCATGGCCTCCGCGACGGCGTACTCCTGGGCGAGCAGCTCGAGCCGCTCCTTCTCGGTGCCGGTCGCGTCGACGACCCGGGTCTCGGCCAGCGTCCGCAGCTCGGACAGCCGTCGGCGGCGGCGGCCGGGGTCGTCACTCGGGTAGCGCATGAGGACGGCGTGCGCGGTGCACGTCGCCGTACCGCCGATGGAGGTGACGGCCTCCCGGACGAGGGCGAGGTCGGACAGGCATGGGGCGCACTGCAGGGTCATGTGTCCATCCTTGCCCACCTGGCCACCGCTTTGCTCACCGCCTGCGGCGAAGAACCCCGCGGAGCCGCCGATGGGCCGGCACCCGGCCCGCGTCGGGGAGCGGGAGGGGGCTCAGGCGACGACGTCGTGACCGAGGTAGAGGAAGCCGTAGGCCTCGTCGCGGAACGGCACCCGCGCCTTGCGCAGCGCCTCGTCCCAGTCGCCGTTGCACGACGGGTCGGCGGCCTCGGAGCCGTGGTCGGCGGTGAGCAGCACGACGGTGTCGTCGAGCAGGCCGCGCTCCTGCACGAGATCGAGCCAGACGCCGAGGCGACGGTCGGCGTCGCGCAGGGAGGCGCGGGCGATGACGGAGCCCGGCCCGCCCGCATGATGCCCGGAGTCGGTGAGCGTGGTGTTCCACCACGTCAACCGCGGCGGCGCTTCGTCTCCCCACAGGGCGAGCATCTGCGTGAGGCCGGCCGCGTCGACCTGCGTGCCCCAGGCGTAGTCGGCGTTGGCTGCGACGAGCTCCTGCGTCGCGTGCCGGTCGTCGGTCGCGACCGGCAGGTGCGGCGCGAGGTTGCCCCCGGCGCCGCTCTCGCGGATGAGCGCGAAGGTGGAGTAGGTCGCACCGACGTCGACCGGCTCGTTGACGCAGGCCGACCGGGCTCCTGCGGGCAGCCGCTCGAAGACCGTCGTCACGCCGGGGCGCAGCCACTGCATCGCGTTGTGCCAGGTCGCCGACGAGTTGGGCACGACCTGCTGGCCGAGCAGCCGGTCGTAGAAGGCGTTGTTGACGATGCCGTGCTGCCCGGGGCCGACGCCCGTGAGCGCGCTGGTGTGGTTGACCAGCGTGACGCTGGGGAACTCCGCGATCGCCCCCCCGCGGAAGGCGCAACCGCGGTCGAGCAGCCGCGCCACCGCGGGGAGCTCACCGGCCGCGGCAAGGGCCAGCAGGTCGGCGCACTGCGCACCGTCCCAGAGCAGGCCGACGACGTGCGCCGCCCCCGCTCCGGCCTCGGGAAGGGGAGTGCCCTCCATGCCGTCGTACGACGCACCGGCGAGCTGCGCCAGCGTCGCTCCGACGTCGACGACCCGCGCCACGCGCTCGACGACCCCGCGCTCGCTGACGCCGGCGCCCGACAGGATCAGCGGCGCGCGCGACTGGATCGCGTTGAGCGACCCGTGCTCCCCGGGGTGGCCGCCGCGCTCGGGCCAGCAGTGGGCGCCGGTGTGCACGACCGCGAGGTCGGGCGCACGCGGGTCGGCGAACAGCGAGTGCAGCCGCTCGCCGGCGTAGGGGTAGCAGCACGTGCTGTCCGACATCGGGTCCTGGTCGGCGATCGGGTCGCGGCCGGCCAGCAGGGTGCACTCGCCCCCGGGCCGCAGCGCGACGTGGCCCTTGGAGTCGGCAACGTGCACGAGCCCCTTCTCGACCCAGCAGACGATGTCGACGACATGCGCGAGGCCGGGGTCGAGCAGGACGTCGAGCGCACGGTCGCGCAGGTAGCCGTCCGCGCCCGGGGACACGGGCGCGTCACCGTGATCGCGGGACGGAAGGGGCATCCGCCGAGCCTAAAGCGGCAACGGGCCGGAACACGGCACCGCCCCGGCGCCGAGGAAGGGCGTCGGGGCGGTGCGCGGTGAAGCGGTCAGCGGACGGCGAGGCGCGCGAGGCGGGCCCGATGAGTGGCCACCTCCGCGCGACGCTGCCAGCGTCGGACGGACACGAGGCGGGCGGCGCGGCTGTAGGCCGCCGCCTCGGCTTGTCGTTCACGGGCGACCTGGCGAGCCAGGTCATGGGACAGGAGCGTGTGCATGGCAGTTCTCGTTTCTGGAAGTGAGGTCGCTACGGATGAGGAGCTCACGCGGCGATGTCGTTCTTGCGGGGACGGCCGCGCGGCCTCTTGCGGGGTACGACGACGCCGGCGACGACGAGCTCGCCACCCCAGACGCCCCAGGGCTCGCGCCGTGCCAGGGCCTCGGAGAGGCACCGGGCGCGCAGCGGGCAGGAGACGCAGAGGGCCTTGGCGGTCTCGACGTCGGCCGGGGACTCGGCGAAGAACAGGTCCGGGTCCTCGGTCCAACAGGGCAGTACCGCGTCGGATGAGCTGTCGGTCAGGTCGTCAGGAAGGTCGTTGAGGGCGAACACCGGGTGTCACCTCCTTGTGAGGGGCTGTGTGGTGGGTCGTAGGGGCGGGTGGCCGGAGAAACGAAAGAGGCCGCGGATCCCGTGTACGGGTTCCGCGGCCTCGAGGGGCAAGGGTCTGGGTCTCAGACCGGTGCCTCTCGAGGAGGTGAACCCGGGTTAGCAGCCGTGACATCGAGATCGATGAGGGCGCGCGTGCGGCCGCTCGTCCGCCCGAAGGTGGACACAGCGGTCCCCTGCGCAGCGCTGATCGGCGCCGACATGTGCTGGTTCGTGGCGAGGCCGACGTACGGCTCGGTGGCCCAGTGGCCGGCAGCGGCGGGGGCAGGCTTCAGCGTCATCGTGTTCAGCACTGCCCACCTCCTCGCTCGGGTCGGGGAGTCCCGACCGCACTCATCTACCAGTAGGTCCGGAAGATACGGCCCCTACCCCGGACCTGCAAAGGATTTTTCTCGGCGATTCTTTCTTCACCCGCAGGAGTGACACGTCAGTCGCCGGCGGACACCAGCGCGAGCACCTCGTCGCCGAACTTGTCGAGCTTCGCCTGGCCGATGCCCGGAATCGCGACGAGCGCCGCGACGTCGCCCGGCTTCTGCTCGGCGATCGCCACCAGGGTGGCGTCGGTGAACACGCAGTACGCCGGCTGTCCGAGCTCCTTGGCCCGGCCGGCGCGCCACTCGCGCAGTGCCTCGAACAGCACCTCGTCGCGATCGGACGGGCAGGTCGGACAGCGGCCGAGCTTGCGCTCGACGGCGGCGAGCAGGGAGGCGCCGCAGATGCGACAGGCGACCGGACCGGGCCGGGTCCGCTTGGCTGCGCGGGGCGTCGCCGCAGCAGCGGTCCGGGTCGCGGCGTGCAGGCCGTCGAGGAAGCGCGAGGGGCGACGCGTGCCGCGGCCGCCGGGAGACCGCGACAGGGCCCACGACAGCTGCAGGTGCTCGCGGGCCCGGGTGACGCCGACGTAGAGCAGGCGCCGCTCCTCCTCGACCTGGTCCGGGGTGTCGGCGTGGACCAGCGGCATGGTGCCGTCGACGAGGCCGACGAGGAACACGGCGTCCCACTCGAGTCCCTTCGCGGCGTGCAGCGAGGCGAGCGTCACGCCGTCGACCGTCGGCGCGTGCTGGGCCGCGGAGCGCTCCTCGAGCTCGGCCACCAGCTCGCGGAGACCGGCCCCCGGCTCGTCGCGGCCGAGGTCGACGGCCAGCCGGTGCAGAGCGGCCAGCGACTCCCACCGGTCGCGGGTCGCGCCGGCTCCGGCGGGGGGCGCGTCGGGTGACCACTTCATGCCGGCCCGCATCACCTCGGCCGCAGCGTCGGCGAGCCCGGCCGGTGCGTCGTCGTCGCCGGCTCGCGCGGCGCCGCGGAGCAGCAGGATCGCCTCGCGGACCTCCTGCCGGTCGAAGAACCGCTCGCCCCCGCGGATGACGTAGGGGACGCCCGCGTCGGTGAGCGCGGCTTCGTAGCCGGCCGACTGGGCGTTGACGCGGTAGAGGACCGCCATCTCGCTCGGTGCCGTCCCGGCGGCGATGAGCGCCTTGCAGCGCGCCGCGACCGCTGCCGCCTCGGCCGGCTCGTCGGCGTGTTCGACGAAGGACGGGGCCGGTCCGGCCGGGCGCTGGGCGACGAGCTCGAGCCGTGCGGCCTTCATCGTCGAGCGGGTGATCACGTCGTTGGCGAGACCGACGACTTGTGGCGTGGACCGGTAGTCGCGCACGAGCCGCACCTCGACGGCCTCGGGGTAGCGCTGCCGGAACTCGAGCAGGTACGACGGCGTGGCACCGGTGAAGGAGTAGATCGTCTGGTGGGCGTCACCGACGACGCACAGGTCGTCTCGGCCGCCGAGCCAGGCGTCGAGCAACCGCTGCTGCAGGGGCGTGACGTCCTGGTACTCGTCGACGACGAACGACCGGTAGCGGTCGCGGAACTCCCGGGCCACGTCGCCCTGCTCCTCGAGCACCCCCGCTGTCAGCAGCAGCAGGTCGTCGAAGTCGGCGACGCCCTGCGCCTGCTTGAGGTCGCGGTAGGCGTCGTAGACCTGCGCCACGACGGCTGCGTCGAACGGCGGCTGGCGTCCGGCTTTCTGCGCCGCGACGACGTAGTCCTCGGGGCCGTAGAGGGACGACGCAGCCCACTCCAGCTCGGACAGGAGGTCACGGATCTCGCTGGTCCCGGGTCGCAGTCGGGCCCGCGCAGCGGCATTGGCGACGAGCCCGAACTTGTTGTCGACCAGCCGGGGCGGCGCCCCGCCGACGACCCGCGGCCAGAAGTACTGCAGCTGACGCAACGCGGCCGCGTGGAAGGTGCGGGCCTGCACGCCGCCGACCCCGAGCTGACGGAGGCGGGTCCGCATCTCGCCGGCTGCTCGGGCCGTGAAGGTCACGGCGAGCAGCGCCGAGGGCGGCACCGCGCCGGACAGCACCGCGTAGGCCGCCCGGTGGGTGATCGTGCGGGTCTTGCCGGTCCCGGCCCCGGCCAGGATGCACACGGGGCCCCGCACGGCGGACGCGGCCTGCCGCTGCTCCGGGTCGAGCGCGGCGAGCACGTCCTCCGGGGTCACGGGAGACATCCTCCCAGGCCCGTGGGACGGGAAGCGGACGAACCGCCGCGTTGTTGACAGGTAGGTCCGACCCGACATCGAGGAGCGCCGCGTGGCCGACCAGCTGACCATCTACAGCACGCAGTGGTGCGGTTACTGCCACCGGCTCATGAAGCAGCTCGACCGGGAGGGCGTCGGCTACGAGGTCGTGGACATCGAGCACGAGCCGACCGCCGCCGACTACGTGATGAGCGTGAACGGGGGCAACCAGACCGTGCCGACCGTGGTCTTCCCGGACGGCACCGCCCTGACCAACCCCAGCCTGTCGCAGGTGAAGGAACGGCTGGCCGGGTGACCGACCTGCGGACCGGCCGGATTTGCGCGACAATGGCCGGGCACCCGCCGCCCTGTCCCCGTTCGAGGACGTGACCGTGCCCGCCATGACCTCCCTCTCGCACCCGGCGATCGACGCGGTCCTCACGACCGCCGCGACGCTGCTGGGCATGGAAGTCGTCTTCATCGGCGGGCTCACCGAGGACAGCTTCACCTTCGAGCGCGTCCACGCGAGCGACGGCATCGGCTGGGACATCCCGTCGGAGGGCGCGGTCCTCGAGCGCGCCGGCACGCTGTGCCACCGGCTTCTCGGCGGCGCCCCGTCGTCGACGTCCGACGCCGCCAACGACCCCTCCTACAGCGAGGCGGCTGCCCGCTCGCAGTTCGGCATCACGTCCTACGTCGGCGTGCCGATCCGCGACAGCGAGGGTCACGTGGTCGCCACCCTCTGCGGCATCGACCGTGACCACGTCGCGATCGCCGAGGACGTCATCGACGTCCTCCGTCAGCTCGCCGACGTCGTGTCCGCCCACCTCGGCCCGCTGGTCGAGGAGGGCGTCGTCATCCGTCGCTCGCCCGAAGGCGGCTGGGCGGTCGGCAGCGACAGCACCGGCGACCTCACCAGCGCGATGGTGCTGGCCGACCTGCTGGCCGGCGAGCTGCAGCCGGGTGCCCGGCCCGCGCGCACCGACGCACCGCTCGACGAGGTCGGTCAGCTGCGGCTGTCGGTCAAGCAGCTCGAGCACGCCCTTGCTGCCCGCGTCGTCGTCGAGCAGGCCATCGGCGTTCTCACCGAGCGACAGCACAGCTCGCCCCGCGAGGCCTTCGAGCGGCTGCGCAAGGTCGCCCGGTCGCGCGGTCGCAAGGTGCATGACCTCGCGAAGGAGGTCGTGATGTCGGCCCACGACCCCTCCGTTCCGCTGCCGCCCGAGCTGGCCGGCCGCCGCTGAGCCTCGCGCCGCGGACACCGGAGCGACTGGCTGCCGACCTCGTCCGACGGATCACGTCGTACGACGGCCTGGTGCGCGTCCTCGTCGACGGGGTCGGCGGCGCGGAGCTCGTGGACTCCCTCGTCGACGGGCTGACCACATCGCGCCGGGTGATGCGCATCTCGGCCGACGACTTCCTGCGGCCGGCCGGCGAGCGGTTCGAAGCGGGGCGCGAGGACCCGCAGTCGTTCCGTGAGCGCTGGGTCGACACCCGCGCCCTTCGCCGCGAGGTGCTCGACGCAGCCGCATCCGGCGCTGTGCTCCCGGCCCTGTGGGATGCCGCCGTGGATCGCTCGGCGCGCGCCGCACGGGTGCACGTCGACTCCCGCAGCGTCGTGATCGTCGACGGCCGCTTCCTGCTCGGGCTGGGACTGCCTGCCGAGGTGGTCGTGCATGTCGCGCTCTCCCCCGCGGCACTGCTGCGCAGAGGCGTGCCGGCCTGGCAGCTGCCCGCTTTCGCGACGTACGACGAACAGGTGCAGCCCGGCGACCGCTGTGACGTCCTCGTCCGCGCGGAGGACCCCCAGCGCCCTGCGGTGCTCCACCGCTACGGACGCATGCCCCGGCGCGAGGCCCCGGGCGTCAGCGAGGCGTAGGCCTGCTCGGCCCACTCGCACAGCAGCGGACGCGTGTCCGCGGGGTCGACGATCTCCTCGACGAGGAATGCCTCGGCGGTGCGAAAGGGCGAACGCACCGACTCCAGTCTCGCGGCGATCTCGTCCTTCAGCGTCGCGGCGTCCTCGCTCTCGGCGAGCAGCCGCTTGAATGCGACCTCGAGGCCGCCCTCGACCGGCAGCGACCCCCAGTCGCCGGACGGCCAGGCGATCCGGTAGGACCAGCGCCCGAGCGGGCGATGTCCCGCACCGGCGACACCGAAGCAGCGGCGGACCAGCACCGACGCCCACGGGACCTGCGACTGCTCGACGGCGGCGAGCGATCGCGCGCCGTGACGTACGACGCCGGCCGACTCCGAGGCCGCCCCGATGACGAAGCCCGGCTGATCGACGAGGTGCACGACGGGCAGCCGGAACGTGTCGGCCAGGTCGACGAACCGCGCCATCTTGTCGGCGCCGGAAGCGGTCATGCCGCCGCCGTAGAACCGCGGGTCGCTGGCCAGCACCGCGACGGGACGGCCCGCGAGGCGAGCGAGGGCGGTGACGGTCGAGGGTGCGTGCTGCCGGCCGAGCTCGAGGACGGAACCGACGTCGAGGACGGCGGTCAGCAGTGCGCGGACGTCGTACGGCGACCGTCGCTCGCGCGGCACGAGCGACCGCAGCGCATCGTCGCGACGGTCGACCGGGTCGTCGGGGGCGACGACCGGCGGCAGCTCGCCGGTGTGCTGAGGGAAGTACGAGAGGACGCGGCGTACGAGCTCGAACGCCTCTGCCTCGCTGTCCACGACGAGGTCGACAGTCCCTGCCCGGGCGGCGAGCCGCCACCCGCCGAGCGACTCCTTGTCGACGGTCTCCCCCATCCCCGCGGCGACGACGGCCGGACCGGCGACGAACACCTGCGACAGGTCACGGACCATCACCGACACGTGGCTGGTGACGAGCCGCACCGCGCCGAGTCCCGCCACCGGACCGAGTGCGGCCGTCACGACCGGCACCTCCGACAGCAGCGCGACCATGACGTCCCAGCCCGGGTTGAACGGCACGTAGGTGCGGCCGAAGTCCTCGAGGCTCTTGACGCTGCCACCGCCACCGGTGCCGTCGAGCAACCGGATCATCGGCACCCGCTCGGCGAGGGCGCGTCGCTCGGCGTCGACCTGCTTCGCCCAGATGCCCGCGTCGGCCGCGCCCCCGCGGACGGTGAAGTCGTCACCGGCGAGGACGACGCGACGGCCGTCGATCCGCGCCGAGCCCGTCACGCTGTTCGCCGGCACGACGTCCTTGAGGTTGCCGTCGTCGTCGTACGTCGCCGTGCCGGTCAACGTGCCTGCCTCGCGCCAGCTGCCAGGGTCGACGAGGCCCTCGATCCGTTCGCGGACCGTCAGCCGACCGGTGGCGTGCTGTCGTTGCACGCGTTCCTCGCCGCCGAGGCGCTCGGCCAGCTCCGTGCGCCGAGCGAGCTCCTCGAGCTCCGGGTCCCACGTCACGAGGCGACCCTAGGCCCGTGCAGCCCGTGCAGCCCGTGCAGCCCGTGCAGCCCGCGCAGCCCGTGACCGGCTATCGGCCCTGCCGCGCGGCGTACTTCGCTCCTTCCTCCCTCACGATCAGGTTGGAGAGCTCGCCGCGCTCGGAAACGGTCGGAGACTCTCCAACCCGATCGCCACGAGTGCGCCCGGCTCCCTTGATCAACGCCAGCTTTGCCGCGAAACCGTCCGCGTGGGCGCGCGGCAAACACGGCGTTGATCATGCCAAGCCGCCCGAGAGGTGCCGCAGGCGAACGCGCGCTCGTCCGCGGTTCGGGAGGGGGCCTGCGGGACTAGATCTTGCGGTAGCGCGCCTCGATGAACGACCACAGGGAGAACGCGAGCAGTCCCAGTGCGGCAGCGAACAGCAGGACCCGGCCGAACGGCTGATGGGCAACCGTCTTCAGGCTGGCGTCGAGGCCCTTTGCCTTGTCGGGGTTGAAGCGGACCGCGGCGTCGATGAGGAACCAGCCGATCAGCGCGAAGACGAGGCCGCGACTGGCGATGCCCGCTGTGCCCAGGAACGTCGTGGCCGATCGCAGCCGCGCGGGCATGGCGCCGAGGTCGAGCTTGTCCTCGAACTTCTGCCGGAAGGCCCGTACGACCATCGCGAGACCACCGATGACGACACCGGCACCGATCACGAAGACCAGCTCGCGCCCGCCGCCGGCCTTCATCACCCGGGCGGTCAACGGCTGCGTCTTGTCGTTGCCACCGCCGCTCACGAGGAACTTCAGCGTGCTGATGGCGAGGCCCAGGTAGACGGCACCACGGAACAGCGAGGTACCGCGCTTGGTCCACCGCTTCCGGCCGGCGTCCTCGTCGCGATGACCCACCGCGCCCTCGAGAAGCCGCCAGGCGGCGTAGCCGAAGAAGCCGATCACGAGGACGACGAGCAGCAGGTGCCCGAAGGGCTTGTCCGCGATCGTCTTCAGGGCGCCGTTCTTGTCGGCCTCTGTCTTCTTCCCCAGCGCCACCTGGACGGCGAGCAGCCCGACGACGAGCCAGACGACGCCGCGCGAGAACAGCCCGAGCCGGGCGAGCCACTCGACGGCAGTGCTGTTCTCGACCTTCTTCGCAGCGTCCTTGGTCTCCCCCACGGGCAGGTGTGTGCCCCCATGCAGGCCGGTTCAGACCTCGTCGAGCCAGTCGGTGATCAAGTGCCAGGCGATGGACACCGGAGTGGGCAGCAGTACGCCGTCGCCCGCGCGCAGCTCGTCGGCGCCGAACCACCGCGCGTCCTCCAGCTCGCCGTCGCGCGGCACGGGCTCCGCATCCGGGTCGCAGACAGCCCGGTAGCCCAGCATCAGGCTGGCGGGAAAGGGCCAGGGCTGGCTGCCGCGGTAGAGGACGTCGCGCACGGCGATACCCGTCTCCTCCCCGACCTCGCGGATCACGGCCTGCTCGGCGCTCTCACCGGGCTCGACGAAGCCCGCCAGCGTGGAGTAGCGCCCCGGCGGCCAGATCGCCTGCCGGCCGAGGACGCAGCGGTCGGCCCCGTCGGTGACGAGCATGATGACGGCCGGGTCGGTGCGCGGAAAGTGCTCCGAGCCGTCGGCGGTGCACCGTCGTACCGCCCCACCCTTCGCCGACTCGGTCGGCGCGCCGCAGCGCGGGCAGTGCGTATGGGTTGCGTGCCAGTTGGCCAGCCCGACGGCGTGGACCAGCAGGCCGGCGTCGCGGTCGCCGAGCAGCGCGCCGACCTCGCGCAACCCCTGGGGCCGGGCACCGAGCCGGCGAGGCAGGCTGGCGGCGACCGCGAAGTACGACGACTCGTCGTCACGCCCGAGGTAGAAGCGGTCACCCGCGGGAGCGTCCGTGGCGTCGAGCAGCACGAGCTCGGGCCCGCCGTCGGAGACGAGGGCGCGACCGTCGTCGACGACGAGGACCCGCGCGTGGTCCCACGCAGCCGCCAAGGACACGTCGTCCTCACGCGATGCGGCGTCACGGTCGACGGTCGCGCGCGACAGCGCCGGTGGGCGCCGCGCTGTCACGACTTCTCGACAGCGATCAGCGTCTGCAGCGAGTCGGACACGACCGCGGCGTCACCGACGAGCACGGCGCTCAGGCGGGTCGGCGCCATCCAGGCGGCGGCCGCCGCGAGCACCTCGTCGACGGTCACGGCCTGCAGCTGGGTCGGGAAGTCGCGCAGGTAGGAGACGCCGAGGTCTGCGCCCACGAGCATCGAGATCATCGATGCGAGGCCCGCCTGCGACGCGGTGCCGAGCTGAAGCGAGCCGATGGCGTAGCGACGGGCCTGGTCGAGCTCCTCCTGCGACACCGCGACCGTGGCGATCCGGCCGAGCTCGTAGAGCGTCTCCACCATCGAAGGGGCCGTCACGTCGGTGGCGACGTCGACGCTCACGGTGATCCGGGAGCCCGCGGGCGGGTGCTCGAACACCGAGTGCCCGCCGTACGTGTAGCCCTTGTCCTCTCGGATGTTGGCCGTCCAGCGCGAGGAGAAGTAGCCGCCGAAGACCATGTTGGCGAGGCTGGCCGCTGCGTAGTCGGCCGAGCTGCGCGCCGGTGCCGGGCCGGCCATCCGGATCGTGGTCTGCACCGCACCGGGGCGGTCGATGAGCAGTGCCGGTCCGGCCGCGTGCTTGGGCAGCTTGGGCGTCCTGGTCGCCTTCGTCGTCGCGGTCCAGCCGGCCAGGGCCTTCTCCACCTGGGCGACAGCCCGCGCAGGCTGCACGTCGCCGACGACGGTCAGCACACTGCCGGCGGGCACGACGCGCTTGGCGTGCAGCGCGCGCAGCTGCGACGGCTTCACGTCTTCGACCGCTTGCGCACTCGGCAGCTCGAGGCCGTATGGGTGCTCGCCGTACATCCGGTGCAGCAGCGCCTCGCGGGCGATGACGCTGGCCTGGCTGCGGTGGATCGCCAGCTCCTGGACCAGTCGGTCCCGCTCGGCGACGACCTCGTCCTTCGGGTACGACGCCGACGTGAGCAGCTCGCCGAGCAGGTCGAGGATCCCGCCGAACCCGGAGGACAGGACAGACCCGCTGATGCCGAGTCGGTCGGCGTCGTTGCTGGCATGCAGCTGTCCGCCGAAGGACTGCAGGTCGACAGCGATCTGCGAGGCCGAGCGACGGTCGGTGCCGGACAGCAGCGTGTCGCCGAGGAGCTGGGCGCGCGCGACGTGGTCGTCGCCCTTGCCGGCGAAGGGGATGCGCAGCCGCAGCTCCACCAGCGGGACACCCGGTCGGCGGACAGCGAGCACGCGCAGGCCGTTGTCGAGGGTCGTGTCGGCGACCGACGGCAGCCGCGAGGTGCGCGGCTTGCCGAGCGCGGGGACGGCGCGGGCGGCGGTCACGACGAGGCCTCCGGGCGCAGCTCGAGCAGGGCGCGGTTGTCGGGGCGAAGCGTGGCCGCCGCTGCCTGGACGGCAACCGCGGTGACATCCTCCAGCAGGCCAGGCAGCTCGTTGACGAGCTCGGCGCGGGACCGCTGCTGCTCGAACACCGACAGCTGCTGGGCCCGGCCCATGACGGGGTCGAGCTCGCGCAGGTAGCGCGCGGTCATGCGGGCCACCGTCCGGGCGAGCTCGTCGGCGCGGAGCCCGTCGTCCGCGAGCCGGGCGATCTCCTCGTCGATCGCAGCGACGACCGTGTCGACCGGTGTCTCGTCCGGGTGGTGCACCTCGACGATCAGCGGCGTCGGGTCGCGGGCGTCATAGGAGTCGCCCATGATGCCCAGGTAGCCCCCGACGCTCGTGACGTTGCGGTCGCGCAGCAGGAGCCGGTCCTGCAGGCGGGCTGCGTCGCCGTCGGTGAGCACCTCGGCCAGGACGACGTACGGCAGGTACTTCCCGAGGTCGGACGGATCCGTGGTCCGCCACGCAAGCGCAACGGCCGGCGCGGGGGCGAGCCGGTCGCGCACGACCGCGCGCCGCTCGTTCGTGATGGCCTTCTCGCGGAACGACGGCCGCTTCGGTGTCGTGCGCGCCGGGATGTCGGCGAAGTGCCGCTGCACCCACTCCTCGACCTGCTCCGTCGTGACGTCGCCGACGACGGTGAGGACGGCGTTCCCCGGTGCGTAGTAGCGGTCGAAGAAGGACCTGGCGTCGTCGAGGGTTGCCGACTCGAGGTCCACGAACGAGCCGTAGCCGTCGTGGCTGTTGGCGAAGGAGTCGTAGAGGATCGGCGGCATCGAGAGCCACGGGAAGCCGCCGTACGGCCGGTTGTGGACGTTGACCCGGATCTCGTTCTGCACGACGGCGACCTGGTTGTCCAGGTTCTCCTGCGTCAGGGCGACGCTGCGCATCCGGTCGGCCTCGAGGAACAGCGCGACCTCGGCGGCATTGCTCGGCAGGGTCTCGTAGTAGTTGGTGTAGTCGACGTGCGTCGAACCGTTCAGCGTGCCGCCGCTGCCCTGCACGTAGGTGAAGTGCTCGGTCTTCCCGAGGCTCGCCGAACCCTGGAACATCAGGTGCTCGAACAGGTGCGCGAAGCCGGTCCGCCCCTCGGGCTCGCTGCGCATGCCCACGTCGTAGTAGACGGCCACGGCCACGACCGGGCTGCTGGGGTCGGGCGACACGACGACCCGCAGGCCGTTGTCGAGGGAGAACCTCTCGACGGCGTACGACGGGGCCGGGCTGCCGGTGCGACGGGGACGGGAGGCGGTCCGTGTGGGGGGCACACGCCGACGCTAGTACCGCCTCCGCGGGTCCGGCGACCGGCCACCGCTCATCGCTGCGGAAGCACCCGGCCGACCAGCGTCGCGGTGTCGACCCCGCGGGGCAGCGTGCCGAACGCGTGCCCCCAGTCCCCGGCCAGCCGGCTCGCGCAGAACGCGTCGGCGACCGCGGCCGGCGCGTTCCGTATCAGCAGCGAACCCTTCAGCTCCAGCGCCATCCGCTCCACGAGCCGGCGGGCCCGCGACTCCATCTCGTCCTGGTCCGCGAGCCCGGCCCGCAGGCCGGTGACCG
>JAODNA010000028.1 GCA_025465135.1 Frankiales bacterium
GCCCCCAGCCGGCCCAGCCCCGGCCGCGCGATCTTCTGCCGGACTCGATCTGCCGGGACACGCCCGGCGTGTCGCAGCGCGAGCGGTCCCGCAGAAGATCGCGCCGGCGTACCGTCGTAACTTCCGTCACTCTTGTCACATGGGTCCCACTGGCCTACCTTCGATCGGGGGGCACTTCCCCCTGCTGTCGACCCCCGGGACCCCGCCATGCCTCGCCGTGCGCCGTACCGCACGCTCGCGATCCTGCTGACCCTCGCCGCCGTCCTCACCGCCGGCGCGACCTCGAACATCCGGGTCAAGGCGGGCGACACCCTCTGGGACCTCGCGCAGCGCCACCACACGACCGTCGCCGTGCTGCGCGACCTCAACGACCTGCCCGGCAACGGCATGATCTACGTCGGCGAGCTGCTGAGGGTCCCCGGCGCCGCGCCCTCGAGGCCGAGCAGCCGCGTCGTGGAGAAGGGCTACACGGTCCGGGCGGGCGACAACCTGACGAGCATCGCCAAGCGGTACGGCGTGAGCGTGCTCACGATCTCGCTGCGCAACAGGCTCCCCCGCAGCGGGGTCGTCCTCATCGGCCGCCGCCTCGCCATCCCGGTGAAGGTCAGCAGCGCCGTACCGCGCAACAGCGCCACCTACAACGCCGGACTGCGCATCCCGGCCAGGGTGCAGCGCTCGGCCGCGCAGCACCGCGCCTACCTCGGCAGCCACCGGCAGCCGTCCAAAGCGAGCGTGCGCAGGCTGGTCTACAAGACCGCCAAGCGCATCGGCGTCGACCCCTCGCTCGTGCTCGCCGTGGCCTACCACGAGAGCGGCTTCCAGCAGCGCGTCGTCTCCCCGGTCGACGCCATCGGCGTCATGCAGGTCCTGCCCTCGACCGGCCGCGCTCTCAGCGCCGCCTACGGCCGCAGGCTCAACCTGCTCAAGACCGAGGACAACGTCCTGGCCGGCGCCATGCTGCTCAAGCAGCTCGTCCGGGCCACCGGGCGGGCCGATCTCGCGCTGGCCGGCTACTACCAGGGGCTGGGCTCGGTCCGAGCGCACGGCATGCTCCCGCAGACCCACGCCTACATCCGCAACGTGACGGTGCTGCGGGCGCGCTTCCGCAGGGGGTGAGCCCGACGCACCTAGACTCGGACGTCGTGGACCATCCCGTCGAGACTGCCGCCGACCCGCTGGTCGGGCGCCTCCTCGACGGCAGGTACCGCCTCGACCGCCCGATCGCCCGCGGCGGCATGGCCACGGTCTACACGGCCACGGACACGCGTCTCGACCGCGTGGTCGCGGTGAAGGTGATGCGCCCGGCGCTCGCCGAGGACCCCGACTTCGTCGCCCGCTTCGCCCGCGAGGCCCGCGCAGCCGCACGGCTCTCCAGCCCCGAGGTCGTGGCCGTCCACGACCAGGGCACCGACCCGTCGACCGGCACGGCCTACCTCGTCATGGAGTACGTCGCCGGCCGGACGCTGCGCGACGTGATCCGCGACGGCGGTCCGCTCTCACCGAGCCGCGCCCTCGCCCTGCTCGAACCCGTGCTGCGCGCCCTTGCCGCTGCCCACGCCGCCGGCCTCGTGCACCGCGACGTCAAGCCGGAGAACGTGCTGCTCGGTGACGACGGCCGGGTCAAGGTCGCCGACTTCGGACTCGCCCGAGCCGTCGAGACGTCCAACCTCACCGCGACCACCGGGCTGCTCATCGGCACGGTGGCCTACCTCGCGCCGGAGCAGGTCGAGCACGGCCACGCCGACCCGCGCACCGACGTCTACGCCGCCGGGATCCTGCTCTGGGAGATGCTCACCGGCACGCCGCCGTACGACGGCGACAGCCCCTTGTCCGTCGCCTATCGGCACGTCCACGACGATGTCCCGCCGCCGTCCGAGGTCGTCCAGGGCGTCCCTCCGGCGGTCGACGCGCTCGTCGTGCGCGCGACCCGCCGCGACCCCGCACAGCGTCCCGCGGACGGCGGAGCGTTCCTCGCCGAGGCGATGACCGTCCGGGCGACCCTCCCGGCGGCGTCTCTGGAGACCCAGCCGACTCTCGTCGTGCAGCGGCCCGCCGGTCCGCCGCCCAAGGCAGAGACTCTCCGGCCGCACCGCCGCCGACGCCGTACCGGCCTGATCGCGGGGATCGTCGTGGCCGTGCTGGCGCTGGTTGCCGCCGGCGGCGGGTGGTACCTCGGCAGCGGCCGCTACACGCACGCGCCCGCGGTCATCGGCCTCACGCAGCCAGTCGCGCAGCAGCGGCTTACGCACGCCGGTCTGAAGACCCACCTCGGACGCCCGGAGTTCAGGGAGGACGTCGCCAAGGGTCTCGTCGTGCGCCAGGACCCGGGCGCCAACGACCGGGTGCGCAAGCACGGCACCGTGACGCTCGTCCTCTCGCTGGGCCCGGACCTGCGGGCCGTTCCCAACGTCGTCGGATCCACCGTGACCCTGGCGGCAGCAGCGCTGAAGCAGGCCGGGCTGGTCAAGGGCGACGAGATCCAGCAGTTCTCGACGTTCGCCCGTGGCCTGGTCATCGCGACCGACCCGCCCGTCGCCACCAAGCTGCACCAGGGCGCGGTCGTGAAGCTGATCGTCAGCAAGGGCCGCGAGCAGCTCGACGTCCCCAACGTCGTGGGCAAGCCGCGCGACGAGGCCGTCACGATCCTGAACGGCAAGGGCTTCAAGGCGGACGTCGTCGAGGTCTTCAGCGACTCGGTGCAGCCAGGCATCGTCGCCAACCAGTCGCCCAGCATCGGCAAGGCCAGCCGCGACTCGACGATCACGATCCAGGTGAGCAAGGGACCCGACGTCGTGGCGGTGCCCAACGTGACGGGCATGAACATCGACGACGCCAACCGCCAGCTCGACGCCGCCGGACTGAAGTCGCAGGTCATCAAGCCCTTCGGGGTCGGCAGCACCGTCCACGCGCAGAGCCCAGGAGGCGGCAACAAGGTCAAGCGGGGCAGCACCGTCCGCCTGCTCGTCTACTGACCCTGGCATCCTTTCCGGGTGCCCCCTCGCAAGCCGTCCCTCGTGGGCGCCCATGTCTTCGTGGGCGCGGGGCTGCCGAAGGCACTCGCCTATGCCCGTGAGATCGGTGCGCAGGTCGTGCAGGTGTTCGTGTCCAACCCGCGCGGTTGGGCTCCGAGCGCCGGCAACCCGGCACAGGACGAGAGCTTCAAGGCCGAGACCGCCGCTGCCGGCATGCCCGTCTATGTGCACGCGCCCTACCTCGTGAACTTCGGCTCCCCCACCGATGCCACCCGCCGCAAGTCCGTCGAGTCGGTGACCCATGCCATGAAGCGCGGCATGGCGATCGGCGCGAAGGGCGTCGTCGTGCATGCCGGCAGCGCCGTCGCAGGGGCTCACCGCGACCAGGCGATGGGTCAGCTGCGCGAGCACCTGCTGCCGCTGCTCGACGCCGCCGACCCGGACGGGCCGAAGCTGCTGGTGGAGCCGACGGCCGGCGGCAAGGGCGCCCTGTGCGCGACGGTCGACCAGCTCGCTCCGTGGTTCGCCGAGCTCGACGACCACCCGATGCTCGGCGTCTGCCTCGACACCTGCCACCTGTTCGCGGCGGGGCACGACCTGGCGGCCCCCGGCGGCGCGAAGAAGACGCTCGACCTCCTCGTGAAGACAGTCGGCCGCGGCCGGCTCGGGCTGGTCCACGCCAACGACTCGAAGGACCCTCTCGGGTCGGGCCGCGACCGCCATGCGTCGATCGGCGAGGGGCACATCGGCAAGGACATGTTCGCGGAGCTGTTCCGCCATCCCGCGACCCGCGGCGTGCCCGTCCTCGTCGAGACGCCGGGGGACGCTGCTTCGCACCGGCGCGACATCGAGATCCTGACGTCCCTCCGCGACGCGTGAGGGCCCCCACCCTCGCTCTGATCGCCGTGACAGCGGTGTGGGGGTCGACGTTCGTCGTCGTCAAGGACGCCGTCGAGCAGATGCCCGTCACCGACTTCCTCACCTGGCGCTTCGCTCTCGCGGCCTTGGCAATGCTGCTTCTGCGACCGCGCTCCGTGGCTGCGCTCGGCAGCGGCGGCCGGCGCGCGGGGCTGGTTCTCGGGCTCGCCCTGGGCGGCGGATACCTGCTGCAGACGCTGGGGCTGCAGACGACCGGCGCAGCGGTCAGCGGCTTCATCACGGGCATGTTCGTCGTGCTCACCCCGCTCGGAGCTGCCGTCCTACTCCGACAGTCCCCCGACCGGACTGCCTGGCTCGCGGTTGCGCTGGCGACGGTCGGCCTGGGCTTCCTCGCGCTGCACGGGCTCTCGGTCGGAGCCGGCGAGCTGCTCACCCTCGGCTGCGCGGGAGCCTTCGCCCTGCACATCGTCGGCCTCGGTCGCTGGGCGTCGTCGTACAACGTCTACGGCCTGGCCGTCGTGCAGCTGCTCACCGTGGCGGCGATGTGCGCGGTCGTCGCCGTGCCCGGTGGTCTTGCCGTGCCACCCGATGCCGGGGTCTGGGGTGCGCTGGGGCTCACCGCGATCGCCGCCACGGCTGTTGCGTTCGTCGTGCAGACCTGGGCGCAGGCGCACCTGCCGCCCACCCGCGCGGCGGTCGTCATGACGATGGAGCCGGTGTTCGCGGGCTTGTTCGCCGTCGTCGCAGGTGGCGAGCACCTCGGGCTCCGGACGATCGCCGGCGCGGTCCTCGTGCTCGCTGCGATGGTCCTCACCGAGGTCGGTCCGCGGCGTGGCGCGGAGGGCGACGTCGAGCGCCTCGAGGTCTAGAACTCCGGGCCGTCCCCCGGCGACTCCTGGTACGAGTAGCGCTGCTCGAGCCACGGGTCCGCGCGGTTGTGGTAGCCGCGCTCCTCCCAGAACCCGCGCCGGTCAGCAGTGAGGTACTCCACGCTGCGGACCCACTTCGGTCCCTTCCACGCGTAGAGATGCGGTACGACGAGGCGCATCGGGGCGCCGTGGTCCGACGTGAGGGGCTCGCCGTTGCGGTCCGTCGCGAAGAGCCCCGCCGAGAAGTCGGCCAGGCTCAGGTTGGAGCTGTAGCCGTACTCCGCCCACACCATCACGTGGGTCACGTCCGCGGCCGGCGGAGCCGCCTCGAGGAACGATCGGGGCGAGACGCCGCGCCAGGTGCTGCCGAGCACGGAGAACTTCGTCACGCAGTGGAAGTCGGCCTCCACCTCGACCCGGGGCAGGGCTTCGACCTGCGGCCAGCTCCAGCTCTGCTCCGCACCCGCCGTCGCGCCGAAGACGCGGAAGTCCCAGGTGGCCAGGTCGAAAGCAGGGACCCGGCCGTAATGCAGGACCGGCCAGCCCCGCGGGATGTACTGCCCGGGCGGCAGCCGGTCCGCCGCCACCCCGGCGGCCCGCTTGCGCGCACCGATCCGGTCGAGCGGGGACGTCACCCGTCCATCCTGCACCGGCACGATTTTCCGGTACGAACCGCCCGCCACCTAGGCTCTAGGCATGGTCGTCGTGATGCGCACCGGGGCAGCCCCGGAGGAGGTCGACGCGGTCGTCGCGCGCGTCGAGAGCGCCGGCGGCTCTGCCTTCGTCAGCCGCGGCGTCCAGCGCACGATCGTCGGGCTCGTCGGTGACATCGAGGCGTTCCAGTCGCTGAACCTGAGGGCGATGCCCGGCGTCGGGGATGTCGTCCGCGTGTCCAAGCCGTACAAGCTCGTGAGCCGCGAGCACCACCCCGAGGCCACGACGATCCAGGTCGGCGGCATCCCGATCGGGCCGGACACGTTCACGCTGATCGCCGGGCCGTGTGCGGTCGAGACCGCAGATCAGACGCTCGAGTCGGCCCGCATGGCGCAGGGGGCCGGCGCGACACTGCTCCGTGGCGGCGCGTTCAAGCCGCGCACGTCGCCGTACGCGTTCCAGGGCCTGGGCGAGAAGGGGCTGCGGATCCTGGCGGATGTGCGCGAGGAGACCGGTATGCCGATCGTGACGGAGGTGGTCGACGCGCACGACGTGCCGCTCGTGGCGGAGTACGCCGACATGCTGCAGGTCGGCACGCGCAACATGCAGAACTTCGCGCTGCTGCAGGCCGTCGGCGCCGCCGGCAAGCCGGTGATGCTGAAGCGCGGCATGACCGCGACGTACGAGGAGTGGCTGATGGCGGCGGAGTACGTCGCGCAGCGCGGCAACCTCGACATCGTGCTTTGTGAGCGGGGCGTGCGGACGTTCGAGACGGCGACGCGCAACACACTCGACATCGCCGCCGTCCCGATGGTGCACGCGCTGTCCCACCTCCCGGTCGTCGTCGACCCGTCCCACTCCGGCGGCCGGCGCGATCTCGTCGTACCGCTCACTCGCGCGGCGATCGGCGCCGGTGCTGACGCCGTGATCGTCGACGTGCACCCGGACCCGACCGCGGCCCTCTGCGACGGCCCCCAGGCGCTGTACGGCGCAGAGCTCGACCAGCTGGCCGCGGCCTGCCGCGACCTGCCACCGGTCGTCGGACGCCGCCTCGCCACTGCCGGCTGACCGGGCGTCAGCTCAGGAGCTTTGCGAGCACGTCGGCGGCGTGCTTCGCCCCGTCGTCGTCGATGTCGAGGTGCGTGACGACGCGCACCTTGCGCGGCCCCACGACCGACACGAGCAGGCCCTCCTCGCGCGCGGCGGCGGCGAGCTGCGGGCCGTCGTACGGCGATCCGGTCAGGTCGATGGGGACGATGTTGGTCTCCGGGAGGACGCCGACCGCCTCGCCGATCAGGCGGGCCCGCTCGTGGTCCTCGGCAAGACGGTCCACGTGCCGGTCGAGCGCGTAGATCCCGGCGGCGGCGAGGATGCCCACCTGACGCATGCCGCCGCCGAGGCGCTTGCGCAGGATGCGTGCGTCGGCCGCCCGGACCGCCGTCGTGACGACCAGCGAGCCCACCGGCGCGCCGAGCCCCTTGCTCAGGCAGACCGACAGCGTGTCGAACAGCGCGCCGTACGACGACAGCGGCGTGCCGGTGGCCACCGCCGCGTTCCAGATCCGGGCGCCGTCGCAGTGCAGCGCGACGCCATGCCGGGCGGTGACCTCACGGAGGCCGCGAAGCGCGTCCAGTGAGTGGATCGCGCCACCCGCACGGTTGTGCGTCTGCTCCACGCTGACTGCGCGGGTGGCGACCGTGCCCCAGCCGGCCGGGCGCAGCTCGGCCTCGACGGCCGCGGCGTCCATCAGCCCGCCCGGGAGGGTGCGCGTCTGGATGCCGCCGTGCTGCGCCGCGCCGCCGTGCTCGTAAGTGACGACGTGCGCGTCGGCGTCGCAGAGGAGCTCCTCGGCCGGCGGGCAGACGAGCCGCAGGCAGATCTGGTTGCCCATGGTCCCGCTCGGGACGAAGACCGCTGCCTCGTGGCCGAACAGGGCCGCGACCTTCTCCTCGAGGGCGTTGACGGTCGGGTCCTCGGCGTAGACGTCGTCGCCGACCTCGGCCGCGGCCATGGCGGCGCGCATCGCGTCCGTGGGCCGGGTCAGGGTGTCGCTGCGCAGGTCCACGAGTTGCATCGACCTAAGGTATCGGCGTGGCAGACCTGCGCAGGGCGCCGGGCTTGTCGGCGGAGGACGTGTCCGCCGCGGTCCGGATCCACGCCGACCGGGTCCATGACTTCGTACGCCGGCTGGGCTGCAGCCCCGCGGCGGCCGTCGAGGTCGTCGAGACCAGCGCCCTCGACCTGGTCGACGCCGTCGCCACAGCGCCCGGGACGGTGACCGACGTCGTCGGGTGGTGGTTCGGCCGGGCACGAGCCCTCGGCCGCCGCGTGTCCGGCGCCACGCAGGAGCTGCCGCTCGGCGGCGGCGTGCTGTCGGCCGACCAGGACCAGGCCGTGCTTGCGGAAGCCCTCGAGGTGCTGCCCGAGCGGGAGCGGGTCGCGCTGCTGCTGCGCGACTCCTACGCGCTGTCGGCCCCTGCCGTCGGCGTCGCACTGGGGACGGACGCCGAGGCGGGCATGGAGACGGTCGGCCGGGCCCGGCTGGCCTTCCTCGACGCGGTCGGCGACGAGGACGTGCTGCCCACCGCCGGCCACGCCCTGCAGCTCGGAGTGCTGGCGCGGCTCGGCGAAGGCGGCGCCGTCGCCGCAGCCGATGCGACCGCACGGCGGCATGCGCAGGCCTGTGCCATGTGCCGCAGCGTGTGGGACGGCCAGGCGAGGGCGCACTCGATGCTCGCCGGGCTCACTGTCGTCGCCCTGCCCGAGGCCCTCCGGGACGGCGTCCTCGGTCGCGTGGATGCGCAGGCTCGGGCCTACCTCCCGTCGTCGGCCGAGCTGCTCGTCGGTGAGGACGAGGAGCTCCTCGACGAGGCGCCCAGCCGCTGGCGCGTGCCGTTCTACGCGTTGATCGGGCTCGTCGCCGCAGCCATCGTCGGCACGGTCATCGGGCTGCTGCTCAGCCGTGGGTCGAGCGGCGGCACGTCGTCGGCTCCCCCGGTGGACCCCGGCGTGCTCCCGAAGGTGACAGCCGCGCCGCTGCTCTCGCAGAGCCCCGTGCCCACGACCTTTCCGACGCTGTCGGGCAACCCGAGCCCGACGGTGTTCTTCGTGACGCCGTCCCCCTCGCCCGGCGCGTCAGGGCCGGTGACCCCGAGTCGCAGCGGCGTACCGGAGCCGGCCACCGAGCCCCTGACCCTCACCGCCGACCCCACGACCGGGCCCAACGGCGGTGCCGTGACCATCCAGGGCACCGGCTGGCTGCCGCGCGGCACCGTGACCATCGACTACCTCGACCCGCTCGGCCGGCAGACGGGCTCGCACGCGACGGCCACCGTCGATGCGCGCGGACGCTTCACGACCACGCTGTCCGCGCAGGACCCGTCCAACCTGCCGGGCCGCCACACGATTCGCGCGACCGACGGCACGCAGACCGCGTCGGCGACGTACGACGCCCAAGGCTGACGTCCAAGGCTCGTGCTCAGCGCGACAGACGCAGCTGCAGCATCTCGGCGACGAGGAAGGCGAGCTCCAGCGCCTGGCTCGTGTTGAGCCGCGGGTCGCAGGCGGTCTCGTAGCGGCTCGCGAGGTCGGCGTCGGTCAGCTCGTGCGCGCCGCCGAGGCACTCGGTGACGTCGTCCCCGGTCAGCTCGACGTGGACGCCGCCCGGATGCGTGCCGAGCTCGGCGTGCACCTCGAAGAAGCCGCGCACCTCGTCCATGACGTCGTCGAAGTGGCGCGTCTTGTAGCCGCTCGGCGTCTCCTGCGTGTTGCCGTGCATGGGATCGCACGTCCACACGACCGCCCCGGAGCCGCGGGCCTCCTCGACTGCCTGCACGATCGGCGGCAGCGTGTCGCGGACGTGCCGCGCCCCCATGCGCGTGATGAGGGTCAGCCGGCCCGGCACGCCGTCGGGATCGAGCCGGTCGACGAGCTTGACCACGTCGCCGGGGATGGCGCTGGGCCCGATCTTCACTCCCACCGGGTTGGCGATGCGGCTGATGAGGTCGACGTGGGCCCCGTCCAGGTCGCGGGTCCGCTCCCCCACCCAGAGCAGGTGACCGGACAGCCCGTAGGGCAGACCGGTCTGGTCGTCCATGCGGGTCAGGGCCCGTTCGTACTCCAGCAGCAGCGCCTCGTGGGACGAGTAGAGCTCGACGCCGTGCGTCTGCGGCATCTCCTGAAGGTCCAGGCCGCAGGCGCGCATGAACGCGAGCGCACGGTCGATGTCACGGGCCAGGATCTCGTAGCGCTGGCCGGCGGGCGAGCGCTTGACGAAGTCCTTGTTCCAGTCGTGCACCGCGGTCAGGTCGGCGTAGCCGCCCGTCGCGAGCGACCGGATCAGGTTCAGCGCCGCCGCGCTGTTGGCGTAGGCGCGCACCATCCGCGTCGGATCGGGCGTGCGGTCGCCGTGCAGGTCGTTGACGGCATCACCGCGGTACGACGGCAGCCCGGTCGACTCCTCGATGTCGGCCGAGCGGGGCTTGGCGTACTGCCCCGCGAGCCTCCCGACCTTCACGACCGGGACGCTCGCGCCGTACGTCAGAACGACGGCCATCTGCAGCAGGGTGCGCAGCTTGTTGCGTAGGCCCTCGTCGGTGTTGGCCGCGAACGTCTCCGCGCAGTCGCCGCCCTGCAGCAGGAACGCGTCGCCCTGGGCGACCGCCGCCAGCCGCTGCGTCAGGGTGTCGCACTCGCGCGGCAGCACCAGCGGCGGAACCGTCGACAGCGTCTCGTAGACCTCGGCCAGCGCGAGCGGGTCGGGCCAGGACGGCTGCTGGGCAGCCGGCAGCGCCCGCCAGCGGTCGAGGTCTTCGAGGTCGAGCATGCGGTCGAGGCTAGCCGAGCGGAGCTTGTCGATCCGCCATCGTCGCTGGCCGGGTCGTGTCCACAGTCAGGATTCTCCTTCCACAGCAACGGATTTCGTCCCCGTTCTGTCAGACCCTGTTCGTAGGGTTCTGGCATGCCCGCAACCACCGACTGGGCCACGCGCCCCGGGCCTCGGCGATGACGCCGGAGAAGCTCGCGTCGTGGGTGGACAGGTCTTTGTCGAAGACCGAGGGCATGTTGTTCACCGCGACGCCGGCCGAGGAGCTCGATGCGATCGGTCGGTGGCAGCAGCTCAAGGACCAGGCCTTCGCCGGCCAGATGCGCGAGATCGTCGCCGCCTTCAACCGGGCCACCGCGCACGAGCGGGGCTTCGCCGCTGACGAGGTCGGGCTCGCCGTCCGTGCCACCACGACAACGGGCGGCAAGCTCGTGCAGCAGGCCCTCTCCATCGCGGAGCTGCCTGGTCTGCTGGAGGCGGTAGAGGTCGGGACCCTGACAGAGTGGCATGTCTATGCCGTGCTCAGCGAGCTCGACGTGGTGGAGCTGACCCTCGAGCAGCGGCAGGCCGTCGTGCTGGTGATGCTTGCGCGGTTCAACGACCAGGCGCCGGGTGAGCTGGGCCGGCTCGTACGCCGGCTGATCGTGCAGGTCGATCGCGCTGCCGCCGCTGCCCGCGATGCCAAGGCGACGCGAAACCGGCGGGTCTGGTTCTCCGGGGACGTCGACGGGCAAGCCGTCGTGACGGCCCGCGGCCCGGCTGCCGCGATCGCCGCGATCCGCGCCAGCCTTGAGGCGACGTTGCCTGACGACGCTGCACCGGGTGAGGAGCGCAGGCGGGACGCTCGCGAGTTCGACCTGTTCGTCGACCTGCTGACCGGCGGCGCGGAGGCGGGCTCGTGGAGCGCGGGTGTCGTCGTGCCCTTCTCCGTTGCCGACGGAGGCGACCTGGAGCTCGCAGAGATTCCGGGTCTCGGCGCGATTCTCCCCTCCACCGCCCGCGACCTGCTCGAGCAGTGCGAGACCGTCAGCCAGATCGCGGTCGACGCAGACGGCGTCGTCGTGGCCGTGGGCGACCCGATCCGCACAGCTCGCCAGCCGGTCCTCGAGGGGCATGTGCGGCTCAGCCGGCCGGTGTTGGCCGACCCGATTGTGCGCACGCTGACTGCGCCGCCAGTCGAGCGCGTCCTTGTCGCTGCCGGCTACCGGTTCCCGCCGCGGCTGCAGCGGTTCCTCGAGGCCCGAGACCGCACCTGCGTGTTCCCAGGCTGCAACCGACAGGCGATGAAGACCGACAAGGACCATCGCATCCCCTGGCCAGCTGGCCCGACCAGCGCCGACAACGGCCAGTGCCTCTGCCGCCATCACCATCGCGCCAAACAGGCTGTGTTCAGCGTCAGCCTGGACTCCGACGGCAGCTACCGCTGGACAACGCGCGGCGGCTGGGAGTTCCTCCGACATCCCAAGGGTTACTGACCGTCACGGACCAGAGTCACAGCCCGCCCGCCCTCGCCGCCGCTCGAACCGCAGACGAGCAACCGCTCGCCTGCGGCTCCGGCATGGCTCAAACCGGCGCCCCGCCCAGTCCGGCTGAGGTCCGTCCTCGGGACTCGTCTGACATGGCCAGCCGCCCTTCGCCGCTCCCCACGACGTGTGCGCGGCGCACGCTCACGTCGCAGGCGTGGGACGCGCACACGTCAGCCGACTTCCGGTGGGTGTGCGCGGCGCACGCTCACGTCGCACGCGTGGGACGCGCACACGTCAGCCGACTGCCGGTGGGTGTGCGCGGCGCACGCTCACGTCGCACGCGTGGGGCGCGCACACCGATCACCCGGCGTAGGAGAGGTGCCGCTAGCCCACTTGTCTGCGGCTTGCCTAGCCGAAGAAGACCTCGGCTTCGGCGTACCGCTCCACCGGGACCGTCTTCAGTGACTTCGTCGCCTCGGACAGCGGGACGCGGACGATGTCGGTCCCCTGCAGCGCGACCATCACACCGCTGTCGCCCTCGTGCACGGCATCGATGGCGTGCAACCCGAAGCGGGTGGCGAGCACCCGGTCGTAGGCCGTCGGCGTACCGCCCCTCTGCACGTGACCGAGCACCGTCTGCCTCGACTCGAAGCCGGTCCGCTCCTCGATCTCGCGCTCGAGCACCTGGCCGATGCCGCCGAGGCGCACATGCCCGAACGCGTCGAGCTCGCCCTTCTGCAGCGCCATCGTCCCGGCAGCCGGCTGCGCGCCCTCGGCCACGACCACGATCGGCGAGTAGTGGGACGCGAAGCGGTGCTTGATGTGCTCGCACACCTTGTCGATGTCGAACGGCCGCTCCGGGATCAGGATGACGTTGGCCCCGCCGGCCAGGCCGGAGTGCAGCGCGATCCACCCCGCGTGCCTGCCCATCACCTCGACGATGAGGACGCGGTGATGCGACTCCGCCGTCGTGTGCAGCCGGTCGATCGCGTCGACAGCGATCTGCACGGCGGTGTCGAAGCCGAACGTGTAGTCCGTCGCCCCGAGGTCGTTGTCGATGGTCTTCGGTACGCCGACGACGGCCAGCCCGGCCGCGGCGAGCTGCGTCGCGACGCCGAGGGTGTCCTCGCCGCCGATGGCGATGAGAGCGTCTACCCCGGCGGTCTTGAGGTTCTCCCGGATCCGGTCGACGCCGCCGTCGACTTTGATGGGGTTCGTCCGGCTGCTGCCGAGGATGGTTCCCCCGCGCGGCAGGATCCCGCGGACCTGCGGCACGCCGAGCTCCATCGTGTCGCCCTCGAGCGGGCCCTTCCAGCCGTCCCGGAAGCCGACGAACTCGTGCCCGTAGACCTCGGTGCCCTTGCGGACGACCGCCCGGATGACCGCGTTGAGGCCGGGGCAGTCGCCACCGCCGGTCAGCACACCGATACGCATCCGAGCCTCCACGGGTCAGGTCCCGGCGCAACCTATCGGGAGATCAAGGAACACCCCGAAACGGCCGACCTTCTCCTCGTGCGCCTCCTGCGTCGTACGGCGATGACGGTTGCCCTCGTGGCGGCCGTCCTCGGGCTGCCCGGGCCCGGAGCCTCCGCAGACCCGGCGCCGAAGCCGACCGCGGCGGACCTGCCGCGACTCCAGGCCGAGCTGGCCGCCGTGACGGCCAAGGCGCAGGCGCTCGCCGACCAGCTCGACCAGGCCGCCGACCGCGACGGCGGACTCCGGATCGCCATGGACCGCCTGGCCGAGGAGCACGAGCGGGCGCAGGCCCGGCTCGACGCCCGCGCCCGCCTGGTCTACATGCGCAGCGCGCCCAACCCGCTGGGCGCGCTCACCGAGGAGCTCACCGCCCCGGGGCTGCGCCGCATCGCGCACCAGGGTCAGACCGCCGCCATGACCGTGGACAAGTCGCTCATCGACGCCGTCTCCCAGCAGTCCGCGCAGGTCCGGGCCCTCGAGGCACGGGCCGCCGCCTTCCGCGACAGCCTGCGGAGCCAGGCAGCCGCCATCTTCGCCGCGCAGGACTCTGCGCGCGAGCTCCTCGTCCAGGCCGAGCAGCTCGCCGCCCAGCAGCAGGCGGCCGACGACCTGGCGCGCCTCGAGGCCCAGCGGGAGGCGCTCGACGCTATCTCGTCCTCGGTCACCGCGGCCCTGACGCCGGCGCAGACCGCCCGCACGCGAGCCGCCGCGCAGAACCAGGCGCCTGTACTGGCGCTGGTCGAGGCCGCCGGCTCGAACTACCCCCAGGGCTACCGCCCCACCGGAGCCACCCTCACAGGGACCGCGTCCTGGTACGGCCCTGGCTTCGTGGGCTCGCCGACCGCGAGCGGCGCGCCGTACGACCCCGAGCGGCTCACCTGCGCCAACAAGGAGCTCGCGCTGGGCACGGTGATCCGCGTCTCGGCCAACGGCCGCGCGGTCAGCTGTCTGGTCAACGACCGGGGGCCGTACGTCGGCGACCGCATCCTCGACATGTCGCGGGCGGGCTCACGCGCCCTCGGCTACGACGGGCTCGCGTCCGTCGTCATCGAGGTGCTGGCCCCGACGGGCTAGGCGTTGTTGCGCGCCTTGTCGGCGGCCTTGATCTTCTTGGCGGAGCGCTTCTCCTTGAGGGACTTGCCCTCTTTCTTGGCGCTGTCCTTCTTGGGGGACTTGTCTGACATGACCCACGCTCCCTGTCGGGACTGAACCGACGCTCAGTAGAAGGGCACCGTACTGCCCCTCAGACCTCCAGACCCAGCGAATACGCGCGTTCCGCCAGCGCTTCCCACTTCGTCTTGACGTGCCGCGCGTCGGCGAGCGCGTCGTGCAGGCCGCCCTGCTGCTCCGGAAGCGGTGGCCGGCCGAGGTGCTCCCAGAGCTGGCGGACGTCCATGGTGAAGCGCGGGAGGGCACGCGGCAGCTCCGGCATCGCCCCCCACAGCTGGCAGAGCGCGACGTGGTCGTAGGCGCCGTACCAGGCCCAGAGGACCGGGTCAGGACCGAGGAAGCGCAGCAGCTCGTCGCGGATCGTTGCCCGCGGCTTCCAGGTCGACACCGGCGGCAGCTGCGGCAGCACGTTGTCGCGCACCCAGGGGTGCACGGCCATCGGGTCGAACTCGCTGGACACGGCGTAGTACTCGCGGCCGTCCTCGCCGACGACGCCCACGGAGATCAGCGTGATCTCGGGCGCGGTCACGCCGAACTCCGCGTCGTAGAAGAACCTCGCCATGCAGCCACCGTAGGTGCTTTGCGTAAGGTCCGATTCATGACGTTCTCGATCGTTGCCCGCAGTGCCGACGGCTCGCAGTGGGGAGTCGCGGTCGCCAGCAAGTTCCTCGCCGTCGGAGCGGCCGTGCCAGCAGCACGGTTCGGAGTCGGCGCGATCGCGACGCAGTCGTTCGCCAACCTCGCCTACCGGCCCGACGGCCTGCACATGCTCAACCGCGGGATGAGTGCCCAGGCCGTGGTCGACAAGCTCACGCTGGCGGACGACCTGCGCGACCAGCGGCAGGTGGGCATCGTCGATCGCGAGGGCAACGCGGCGACGTTCACGGGCAAGGCGTGCAACGACTGGGCCGGTGGCCGGACAGGCGACGGCTACGCCGCGCAGGGCAACATCCTCACCGGCCCCGAGGTCGTCGACGCGTTGGCCGAGGCGTTCGAGGGCAACGCCGGTCCGCTCGCGCACCGGCTGTTCCAGGCGCTGCTCGCTGCCGACCGGGCTGGTGGCGACCGTCGCGGACGGCAGAGCGCGGCGTTGTACGTCGTCAGTGAGAACGGCGGCTACGGCGGCGGCAGCGACGTCCTCGTCGACGTGCGCGTCGACGACCACCAGGACCCGGTGCCCGAGCTCGGCCGGCTGCTCGACCTCTACGACCTCTACTTCGGCAAGCCAGACCCGGACACGCTGCTGCCGCTGACCGGCGAGCTGCTCGACGAGGTGCAGACGCGCCTCGGGCGGCTCGGCTACGAGAGCCTCGAGGCCTGGGCCGGCGTCGAGAACTACGAGGAGCGCATCGTCGACGACTGCATCGACCCGATCGTGCTCGAGAAGCTGCGCGACGCGTCCCAATGAGCGTGCTCGCCATCGACGCCGGCACCACGGGCGTGACGGCGCTCGTCGTCGGCGAGGACGGGCGGGTGCTCAGCCGCGGCTACCAGGAGTTCCCGCAGCACTTCCCGCGCCCGGGCTGGGTCGAGCACGAGCCGGAGGAGATCTGGGTCGCGGTGCTGCAGGCCTGCCGGGTCGCGCTGGCTGGGCAGGCAGTCACGTGCATCGGTGTCACCGACCAGCGCGAGACCGCTGTCGTCTGGGACCGGTCGCGGCTGTCGGCTCCGCGGCGCGCGATCGTCTGGCAGGACCGGCGTACGACGGAGATCTGCGACGGGTTGAAGTCGGCGGGTCACGAGCCACGGGTCGCCGAGCTCACCGGGCTGCGCCTCGATCCCTACTTCACCGCGACCAAGCTCGCGTGGCTGCGCGAGCACGACGAGCCGACCTGGGCCGGAGTGGTGGACGGGTCTCTGGCTGTCGGCACCGTCGACTCCTACGTCGTCGCGAGGCTGACCGGTGGCGCGCGTCACGTCACGGATGCCTCCAACGCATCCCGCACGCTGCTGTTCGACCTGCGGACTGGCGACTGGAGCGACGAGCTGTGCGAGCTGTTCGGCGTGCCGCGTGCGGCGCTGCCCGAGGTCGTTCCGTCGTACGGCGACGTGGGCCGGACAGACCCTGCCGCGTTCCTCGGACTCGACCTCCCCGTCGCGGGCATCGCCGGCGACCAGCAGGCTGCGCTGTTCGGTCAGGGCTGCTACGACACCGGTCGGTCGAAGTGCACCTACGGCACGGGGTCGTTCGTCCTCGTGAACACAGGGTCGGTTCCCGTGCTGTCCGACCGGTTGCTCACGACGGTGGCATGGATGGAGCCCGACCGCTCGCTGGTCTACGCGCTGGAGGGGTCGGTCTTCGTCACCGGCTCGGCGGTGCAGTGGCTACGCGACGGGTTGCAGATCATCGGCTCGGCCGCCGAGGTCGAGTCGCTCGCTGCGTCGGTGCCCGACAGCGGCGGCGTCGTGTTCGTCCCCGCGCTGACGGGGCTCGGCGCACCGCACTGGGACCCGTCAGCGCGCGGGACGGTGCTCGGGGTCACGCGGGGTACGACGCGTGCGCACCTCGCCCGGGCGACCCTCGACGCGATCGCCTTCGAGGTCCGCGACGTCGTCGATGCGATGACGGACGAGGCGGGGCTGCAGGTGCCGCTGCTCCAGGTGGACGGCGGTGCGTCGGCCAACAACCTGCTGTGCCAGCTGCAGTCCGACCAGCTCGGCGTGCCGGTGCAGCGCCCGGAGGTACTCGAGACGACCGCCCTGGGTGCGGCCTTCCTCGCGGGCTTGGGGACGGGCGTGTGGTCCAGCCCGGCGGAGCTCGCGGAGACCTGGCGGCTCGACCGCCGCTTCGAGCCCGTGGCCGGTGTCCGCGACGACGGCTCGCATGCGCGTTGGCTCCGCGCAGTGGAGCGCTCCCAGGGCTGGGCCGTCGACGACTGACGGCGCAGCCGAAGTCAGGCGAACTCGACGGCGTCAGTCGCGACTGTGCCGCCGCGCCGGCCGGGAGCGGTCTGCTCGTCCCAGCACAGGTTGGTGTGGGCGATGACCTTGTCCGGTGACGGTGCGCCGTACTCGCTCAGGTCCTCGGTGGTGTGCGCGTCGCCGACCAGCGTCGCGTCGTAGCCCCGGACGATCGCCCCGTGCAGGGTCGATCGGATGCAGGCGTCGGTCTGGGCGCCCGTGACCACCAGACGGCCGACCTTGTGCTGAGCGAGCACGTCCTCGAGATCGGTGTCTTCGAACGAGTCGCCGTACTGCTTGTGGATCAAAGGCTCGGCGTCCTGACGGGCCAGCTCCGCGACGTACTGCCAGCCATCACTGTTGCGAGGCATGTTGCGTTCGTCGTTGTGCTGCACCCAGACCACGGGCGTGCCGGCAGCTCGCGCCATGGCCACGAGCGTCGCGATGTTGGCGATCACGCCGTCCCGGTTGTACGCACCAGCCACGACGTCGTTCTGCACGTCGATGACGAGCAACGCGGTGTTCGGTCGGCCGGGGAGGGACGTCATGCCTTCCGTTGTACAGCACCGATCAGTGGACGAGGGCAGTGGAGCCGGGTCATGGTGTGGGCATGACTTCGCTGTACGACGCGGCGGGTGGTCGCGAGGGCTTGAACCGGCTCGCGTCCGCGTGGCACGAGCGGGTGCTGGCCGACGAGGTGGTCAGCCACGCCTTCAGTCACGGGTTCCACCCCCAGCACACGGAACGGCTGGCGGCGTACTGGTCCGAGGCGCTCGGCGGCCCACGGAGCTACACGGGCACCTTCGGCGACGAGAGCTCCGCGGTGCGGCTGCACAGCGGCCACGGCCTGCACCAGGAGATGGACGAGCGCGCGATCGCCTGCTTCGACGGGGCGCTGGTGGACGTCGGCCTCAGCACGCAACCGGTCGGCGACGCGCTGCGCGCCTACTTCCAGTGGGCCACGACGACGACGATGGCCCGCTACCACGAGTCCGCCGACGATGTGCCAGACGACCTGCTGGTTCCCCGCTGGTCCTGGGACGGCCTTGTCGACGGCCGTGCGTCACCCGCTCCCTGAGCGCTCGTCGCCCGCAATCACTCCGCAAGGCCCTTGTCGACGGCGTACCGCGTCAGCTCCACGCGATTGTGCAGCTGCAGCTTCGTCAGCGTGTTCTGCACGTGGTTCTCGACGGTGCGGTGGCTGAGGACGAGGCGCTCGGCGACCTGCTTCGAGGTCAGTCCCTTCGCGACGAGCCGCAGCACCTCCGTCTCGCGCTCGGTGAGTCGCGGCGCTCCGTCGTCGGCCGAGGTCCGGCGGTACTCCCCCAGCAGCAGCCCTGCCAGCCCGGCGGTGAAGACCGGCTCACCGGCGGCCGTACGGCGAACTGCGTCGATGAGCTCGGCCGCGCTCGCGGACTTCACCAGGTAGCCCGTCGCCCCGGCCTTCACCGCTTCCAGGACGTCGGCCTGCTCACCGCTTGCCGAGAGGATGAGGACCTTCACGCCGAACCCGACGACAGCAGAGGTCGCCTCGACCCCGGAGCGCCCCGGCATCTGCAGGTCGCAGACGAGGACGTCCGGCTTTGTCGCTGCGCACACGCGGATGGCCTTCTCCCCGTCTCCGGCAACGCCGACGACGGTCAGCCCGGCCGCCGCGAGATCCCGCTCGACGGCGTCGCGCCAGATCGGGTGGTCGTCGGCGACGACCAGGCGCAGCTCAGGGTCGCTTGGGGACACGCAGCTCCACCTCCGTCCCCTGACCGGGCGTGCTGACGACACTCACGGTCCCACCCAGGTCGGCGACCCGGCCGCGGATCGACCGGGCGACGCCCATCCGGCCGTCCCGCGCGGCGTCCGCCAACCGACCGGCCGCGATGCCCGGCCCGTCGTCGCGCACCGACACGGTGACCGCGTCCAGCTCGTCCTCGACCAGCACCCAGGCCCGCGTTCCGCCGTGGGCGAGCGCGTTGTCGATGGCGGCTCCCGCCGCTGCAGCCAGCTCCTGCGCGAGCGTGAGGGGAAGCAGCACCGGCTGGGCCGGCAGCGCGAGCTCGACAGCGGCCCGGCGCGGCAGCAGCGCACAGAGGTCCATCGCGCCGGTGGCGGGCGATGCGGGACCGGAGACGAGCCGCCGCAACGACGCCTCCTGGTCCGCGGCCAGCGCCGCCAGCGCCGGGTCGGACGAGGTGCGGTTGACGAGCGCGAGGGCCTGCAGGACGCCGTCGTGCACCTGCCGTGCGAGCCGCTCGCGCTCCGCGGCTGCGGCCTCCCGCTGCACCGCCTGAGCCAGCGACCCCTCCGCACGCCGGGCGAGCTGGACGACGTAGCCCACGACCCCACCGCCGAGCAGCAGCAGCACGACCCCGTTCGTGGTCGCCTGCGTCAGCGACTGCCGCTCGACGACGTCGCCGATGCCGATGACCACCGCGGCCACGAGCCCCGCCAGGGGCCCGCGCCAGACCGCCCAGGCGAGCACAGGAGTGGCTGCCCAGCTGACGGTCAGGGTCGGGTCGCCGGCATCGATCGACGCGGTCGCCAGGACCGCAAGCGACGACACCAGCGCCGCAAGCGTCAGCGCCAGGTCGGCGAGGAGGAGCAGCCAGCTGCGCCGCCGGCTCTCGGCGTACAACCAGGTGGCCAGGAACGTCCACGCGACCATTCCCGACAGCACGACCCAGGCCAGCCGAGGGCGGACGTAGGGGTAGTGCCCGGCGAAGCTGGCGATCGCGTAGAGCAGTGACGCGAAGCGGTAGACCCCGACGGCGCGCCAGAGCGCCGGATCGAGCTTCAGCTAGCTGGCCCGGCGGGTCGGTCGCGGGGCATCGCTGACCATCGCCTCGGTCGCAGCGACCCGCGACTCCTCGATGTCGGCCTTCGCGGCGGTGGCGTACTGGTCGACGTACTCCTGGCCCGACAGCAGCATCAGCTCGTACATGATCTCGTCGGTGATCGACCGCAGCACGAACCGGTCGCCCTCCATGCCCTTGTAGCGGCTGAAGTCGAGCGGCTTGCCACACCGGATGCCGACCCTGCCGAGCTTCGGGATCTTCTTGCCGGTCGGCTGGACGACGTCGGTGTTGATCATGGCAACGGGGATGACGGGTACGCCGGCCTCCAGCGCCATCCGCGCAACACCGGTCTTGCCCCGGTAGAGCCGGCCGTCCGGCGAGCGGGTCCCCTCGGGGTAGAGCCCGAGCAGGTGGCCGGTGCCGAGGATCCGCAGCCCGGTGCGCAGGGCCGCCTCGGAGGCCTTGCCGCCGCTGCGGTCGATCGGAACCTGCCCGACGCCGGCGAAGAAGCCCTTGGTCAGCTTGCCCTTCACGCCCCTGCCGGTGAAGTAGTCGGCCTTCGCCAGGAACGTGATCCGGCGCGGTACGACGAGCGGGAGGAAGATCGAGTCCGAGAACGACAGGTGGTTGCTCGCCAGGATCGCGCCGCCCTCGTGCGGGATGTGGTCACCGCCCTCGATCCAGGGCCGGAAGAGCGTGCGCAGGATGGGCGTCAAGATGGCCTTGACCAGCCAGTAGAACACCGCGCGCGCACCTCCTTCGGACCCTCGGGGTTGCTGTCGACCCTAGGGGCCCAGCCCCCCAGGAGCAACGGCCCCGCTCGGCCCGAGGCGTGCGACGATGAGCGGACCGTCCCAGGAGAGGTGTCACGCGTGCCCGTGCTTCCCGGTGCCGAGCCGATCGACCTGCCCGGCGGGCCTGTCGGGGTGCTGCTCAGCCATGGCTTCACGGGCACGACCCAGTCGATGCGCCCCTGGGCGGAGCACCTGTCCGCGGCGGGCCTGACCGTCTCGGCCCCGCGTCTTCCTGGTCACGGCACCCGCTGGCAGGACATGAACAAGACCCGGTGGTCGGACTGGTACGGCGAGATCGAGCGCGCCTTCGACGACCTGCGCGGCCGGTGCTCGTCGGTCTTCGCGATGGGCCTGTCGATGGGCGGGACCCTCGTGCTGCGGCTGGCCGAGGAGCGTGCCGACCAGGTCGCCGGCCTGGTCGTCGTCAACGCCTCGCTCGGCACCGACCGCAAGGACGCCAAGCTGGCGCCGCTGCTGTCCAAGGTGATCCCCTCGTTCCCCGGCATCGGCAGCGACATCAAGAAGGAGGGCATTCAGGAGCTGGCCTACGACAAGATCCCGCTCAAGGCCGTCGCCTCGCTGCAGTCGATGTGGCCGGTCGTCTGCAAGGACCTGTCGAAGATCACCTGCCCGGTGCTCGTCTTCCGCAGCCGCGTCGATCACGTCGTACCGCCCATCAGCGGCGAGACGCTGGTGAAGGGACTCGCCAGCGGCACGATCGAGGAGCGCGTCCTCGAGGACAGCTACCACGTCGCGACGCTCGACAACGACGCCCCGGCGATCTTTGCGGGGAGCGTGGACTTCGTGCGCGCGCACGCACCGGCCGCCGCGGGTTGATGGAGAGAGCCTGATCGTGGACAGCGCCTCCCAGCTACCGCCCCGCGGGCGACGCGACAACGGCCTCACCTCGGCCGAGTGGGGTGCGCTCGTCGACCTCGACCCGCGGCTGTCCGAGGCGCTCCTCGACAGCCTGGCCGCCGTTGGCGTCGCGGCCTACGTCGAGCCGGCGGGTGGCGCGGTCGACACGACCCTGGCCGTCGCGCTCCCCAAGCGCCCGCTCGACCGCCTCTGGGTGGACACCGCACGCGCCGACGTGGCGCGCGACGTCATCAGCGCCGAGGTGGCCGACCTGACCGCCCTGCTCGCGGAGGAGGACCCCGGGGCGACGGCGCACGGCTTCGTGCAACCGGTTCCCCGTACGGCGGCAACCAGGGTCTTGCGGCCGCCGCCCCTACCGGAGCCACCCGCGCGGCCCGCCGCCGTCGTACCGCCCACGGACACCGACGACGCCTGGCAGGAGATCGTCGACGCCTGGGGTCGCGAGAGCGACGCCCCCGTGCCGCCCTGGCCGGTGTCCGAGGACGTCGACGACGACGAGCCCTCGCTCGCCGACGAGGCGGCGACCTCGCGCCGCCTGCGCCGGCGCAGTGACCCCGATGCCGTCGACGACGCGCTCCCGGCCTGGCTGGAGCCGGAGGCGCTCGAGGACGAGGGGCACTACGTCCCGCCGCCGCCCCCGCCCATCCCGAAGGTGCGCCGCAACACGGTCGGCTCGCTCGCCGCCCTCAGCATCGGGCTGATCCTCGTCTTCGCGCCCAACCTCATCGGGCAGGTGCAGTCCGTCGGGCTGGGCGTGGTCGGCATCGCGCTGATGCTGGGGGGCGCCGGAGCGCTCGTCTGGCACATGAGAGATGCTCCGCCGACCGACAGCGGCCCCGACGACGGTGCCGTCGTCTGACAGCGAGGGAGAGCGCGTGCCGGCGAGCGAGACCGTCGAGGTCAGCGGACACCTGATGGACTCGGGCGTGCTCGCCCTCGTTCTCGATGACGTGCTGGGATACGGCGGCGACTACCGCATCGACCGGCTCGACGTGGGGCGCGCGCACGACGACGAGTCCTACGCCCGCATCGTCGTCAGCGCGGAGGACGCCGAGTCGCTGCAGCGGCTGCTCATGCGGCTGCAGGCACACGGCGTCAACCAGGTCGACCCGGGCCAGGCGATGCTCAAAGCCTGCGACCGCGACGGCGTGTTCCCCGACGACTTCTACTCGACGACCAACCTCGAGACCGTCGTACGCCTCGACGGCGAGTGGGTTCCGGTCGAGCAGCCGGAGATGGACTGCGGTCTGGTTGTCGAGGGCCGGCGCGTGCACACCGTCCCGGTCTCCGACGTGAAGGCCGGCCAGCAGGTCGTCTGCGGTGCATCAGGTGTGAAGGTCGTGCTGCCCGCCCGCGAGCACAGCGCCAACGACGCGTTCGAGTTCATGTCGTCCGCGGTCTCGAGCGAGAAGCCGCAGGCCCTGCTGGTCCGCCAGATCGCGCAGCGCATGCGTGAGGTCAAGTCGGACGGCGGCAAGATCCTCTGGGTCGGCGGACCGGCGATCGTGCACACCGGTGCGGCGCCGGCGATGGTCGCACTCGTCGAGCACGACTTCGTCGACATCCTCTTCGCCGGCAACGCCCTCGCGACGCACGACATCGAGTCGGCCCTCTACGGCACCTCACTCGGCGTCGACCTCGCGCAGGGCAAGGGCGTGGAGCACGGGCACGAGCACCACATCCGGGCGATCAACACGATCCGTCGCTCGGGATCGATCGCAGCTGCTGTCGCCGACGGGACCCTGACCGGCGGCGTGATGCACGCGATGGTGCGGCATTCGAAGGAGTTCGTGCTGGTCGGATCGGTGCGCGACGACGGTCCCCTGCCGGACGTCTACACCGATGTCATCGAAGGGCAGCGCGCGATGCGCGCGCACCTGCCGGGCGTCGGCTTCGCCATCATGGTCGCGACGATGCTGCACTCGATCGCGACGGGCAACATCCTGCCTGCGTCGGTGCCGCTCGTCTCCGTCGACATCAACCCCGCGACGGTGACCAAGCTCGCCGACCGCGGCTCCTCGCAGGCCCTCGGGATCGTCACCGACATCGGCCTGTTCCTCGAGCAGCTGGCCCGCGAGCTCGTCCCCGGCTACACGAGCGCCTGACCTCCGTCAGCCGCGGCCTTCAGAGCGGCGAGGTCGAGCTTGCTCATCGTGAGCATCGCCTTCATCGCGCGCTGCGCCCGCTCCGGGTCCGGGTCGGAGAAGAGCTCCTGCATGCCTTCCGGCACGACCTGCCAGGACAGGCCGAACCGATCCTTGAGCCACCCGCACTGACTCTCCTCCCCACCCTCGGACAGGCGCTCCCAGAAGTAGTCGACCTCCTGCTGGTCCTTGCAGTCGATCTGGAACGACACCGCCTCGTCGAAGGTGAACTGCGGACCGCCGTTGATGCCGACGAAGCGGTTGCCGTCGAGCTCGAACTCGACGGTCATCACCCGTCCGGCAGGTCCCGGTGCGCCTTCGGGGTAGTGCGACAGGCTGACGATGCGGGAGTTGTCGAAGACGCCGACGTAGAACTGAGCAGCGTCCTCCGCGTCGCCGTCGAACCACAGGTTCGGGACGATGGCTCTGGGCATGGGGATCCTCTCCTCAGGGTGACCAGGTCGATGGCTCGGGCGGGTCGGGCGGCGACGCGGCCAAGGACAGCTGCCACCAGCCCACGTCATGCCAGTCGCCGTGTTTGAAGCCGACGCCGCGGAAGACGCCGAGCTGCGCGAAGCCGACCGCCTCGTGCAGGCCGACGCTCGCGGCGTTGGGCAGGGTGATGCCGGCGAGCGCGCGGACGTAGCCGAGCCCCCGGACGGCCGTCAGGAGGTCGTCGTACAGCCGACGTCCGGTCCCCCGGCGGTGCTCCGATGCGTTCAGGTACGCCGAGACCTCGACCGACCACCGGTAACCGCGGCGTGCCCGGTGCTGCGAGGCGTAGGCGTAGCCCACGACCTCGCCGTCGCGGGTTGCGACCAGCCAGGGCAGCCGAGGCTGCGCCAGCATCCGTCGCGCCATCTCGGCGCCGTCCGGAGGCACCTCCTCGAAGGAAACGACCGATCTCTCGACGTACGGGGCATAGACGGCGGCAACGGCATCGGCGTCATCGCTGTCGGCCGGTCTGATGTCGACGGGCGAGTCGGGCACACCCGAACGCTAGTAGCCAAGCGCGCCGGGACAGCAACGGGCTAGTGCAGGCGGGGGAATCGACGGACGGTCCTTCGACGGGCAGAAAAGGCTCCCCGCCCGGCGTACGTTCGAAGGCACCCTCGGGCAGTCGAGGCGTCGCCCTCCAGAACCCAGGGGTCTCGATGGGCAAAGCCTCAACCAGCACCGGAGCGGCCGCCGGCGCCGTGTCGTTGGAGGTCAGCATCGAGGCCAACCGCGCGGTCATCCGCTGTGGCCGCTGCGGGAGCGAAGAGGTGCTCTGGACCAGAGGCGACTTCGCGATCGACGGGCTGGCGGCGCTGTTCACGGAGGAGCACCTGCGCTGCGTGCCGACCCGGACCTAGACGAGCTCAGCCACGATCGGCTTGTGGTCGCTCACCGGGCCGGAGTCGAGCACCTCGCAGGACGCCACTGACAGCGAGGGGCCGACGAACAGGCCGTCGATGCGACGACGTGGCCTCGCGACGCTGAACGTCGGTCCGAGACCGTGCGCAGCATCTACGAGCCCGGCCGAGAGCACGGCCCAGGCCGGTCCACCCGGCCCCTCGTTGACGTCCGCGCCGATCACGTCGTAGTCCTCTCGCCGCAGGCGGGTCGCGCTGTCCAGCCGCACGGTCGGCGCGAGGTCCAGGTGCGTGCCGAGGACTGACACGACACGGCCCTCCACCTCGAGGCCCGCGACCACGGCGCCGCGTCGATGCAGACCCTGTCGCTTCGGCAGGAGGAGGTCGGACGACGACAGAACGCGCACGCGCATCGCGCACAGCAGCAGGTTGCCCGCCGCCGGCCGACCCCCGGTCACGACGACGAGCCCGGACTCGCGTGCGAGCCGCGCGCACGCCGACCGCCAGCGCCACAGCCGTGGCGCCTCCTGGATCAGCGCGATGTCCGGTGCGGCAGACCGCAGGACGCGGGCCACACCGGCCGCGTCGTCACGCAGCGAGCGGACGTTCCAGGTCAGCACCCTCATCCGGCAACGACCGCCGTCCCCGCCTCCCCACGTGCCGCCGCCGCGGCGTCCGACAGGGCGGCGATGACGGCGGTCCCGCCGCTCTCGGCGAAGTCGGCGCAGGCTTCGACCTTCGGCCCCATCGAGCCGCTGGGAAACTCCCCCGCGGCGAGCAGCCGGCGGGCCTCACTCACCGTCAGCTCGTCGAGGGCGCGCGCCTCGGGCGTCCCGAAGCCCACCTGAACCTTCGACACCTCGGTCAGGATCAGCAGCCGGTCGGCGCCGACGGCCTGCGCCAGCAACGCAGCGGTGCGGTCCTTGTCGATGACCGCCTCGACGCCACGCAGCCGGCCGCGGTACTCGACCACGGGGACACCACCGCCGCCTGCGGCGACCACGACGTGCCCGGCGTCGACGAGTGCGCGCAGGGGCGCGTCCTCGACGAAGCGGACCGGTAACGGGGACGCGACCACCCGCCGCCAGGAGCCACCGGGCTGGATCGCGAAGACGTGCCCGCTCTCGTGCGCGATGCGCTGAGCGGTCGGTCGGTCGTAGCCCGGCCCCACCGGCTTCGACGGCCGCCGGAAGGCGGGGTCACGGCCGTTGACGACCACCTGGGTCACGAGGCACAGGACGCGCGCGTCGACCTTCAGCGCCCGTAGCGCGTTGTCCAGCGACTGGGCGATCAGGTAGCCGAGCTGGCCCTGGCTCTCGGCGCCGCAGACGTCCATCGGCATGGGCGGGACCGCGGCCGACGCGAGCTCCTGCTGGAGCAGGATCCGGCCGACCTGGGGGCCGTTGCCGTGGGTCAGGACCAGCGAGACGCCCGACGCGACGAGGGCGGCGAGCGCCTTGCCGGTGGACGCGAGCGCCTCCCGCATCTCCTCGACGCTGCCCGTGCCGCCGGCGGGGCTCAGCGCATTGCCACCCAGAGCGGCGACGACGCGCACTCTCAGCGAGCTCGGGCGAGGTCGGCCGCGCCCACGAGGCCGGCCTCGTTCCCGAGCTCGGCCAACCGGATCTCCGCGATCGGGCGGTGCGACCCGCCGGTGAGCCGCTCGGCGAAGGCGACGCGGGCCGGCGCCAGCAGCAGGTCGCCCGCATCGGCCACCCCACCGCCGACGACGAACAGCGCCGGGTCGAGCACGGCGGCCAGATCGGCCATGCCCTGTCCCAGCCAGCTGCCCATCTCCGCAAAGCAGGCGATGGCCGCCGGGTCACCCTCGCGAGCGGCCTGCGTCACCTCGAAGGCCTCGATCCCCTCGGGCTCACCGCCGCCCAGGGCGAGCAAGCGCGCGCCGTACTCCGGCTGCACGTCGGCGATCTCGCGCGCCTCGTGCAGCAGCGCCCGACCTGAGCAGTACTGCTCCCAGCAGCCGCGCTGACCACAGCCGCAGCGCCGCCCGTCGGGCACGACGCGCATGTGCCCGAACTCCGCGCCGATGCCGAAGCGGCCCCGGTACAGCGCGCCATCGAGGACGATTCCGCCGCCGATGCCGGTACCGACCGTCACGCAGACCAGGTCGCGGGCATCACGGCCGGCACCGAAGCGGTACTCCGCCCACGCCGCGGCGTTGGCGTCGTTCTCGACCACGACCGGCAGGCCTACGCGCGCAGCGACATCGTCACGCAGGGGCTCGCCTCGCCAGACCAGGTTCGGCGCGAACAGCACCGTGGAGCGGTCCGCGTCGACGAAGCCAGCCGCACCGATGCCGACCGCCTCGACGTCGTACTCGCGCCGCAGCTCGGTGACGACGGCGGCGATGGTCTCCTCGACGTGATCGGGCGACCCGCTGGGTGTCGGGCGGCGGGTGCTGGCGAGGACCTTGCCCTCTTCGTCGACGACGCCCGCCGCGACTTTCGTGCCGCCGACGTCGACCCCGATCGTGTAGCTCATTCGGCTTCACCCACGGAGATGTGCTGCACCCGCGCTGCGCGACGGACCGGATCGTCAGCAGGCGGCGTCGTCACGGCGGTCTTGAGAGCCGCGACAAAGGAGGCGGCAGCGTCGAGCATGTGCTCGACCGCCTCGGGCCGCACGTGCCGCAGGACGCCGATCCCCTGGCACACCGGGCACATCTGGCACTCCGCGGACCCCGTCGCGACATGCTGCTCGTCGAGCACGTGTCCCGCTTTCTTCCGGGCCCAGTCCTCCATCGCCGCGAACAGCTTGACCGCCTCCTCGGCCGCGCTGCCGACGTCGCTCACCTGCGCATCCAGAGCTCAGGGTCGGGCTCGAACCGCACGCGCAGCCGGCCATCGACGAGGGTCGCGCCTGCCACCAGGCACCGCTTCAGAGCACTCGGCAGAGCGAGCACCCGACGATGCCCGCCGACCGTGACGACGAGCTCGTCGCCGGACCGGGCGAGGTCGACGTCGTCGCGGCGCGCGAGCGGGAGCGCGATGGACAGCACGAAGCCGTCGGAGGTGCGCTCCAGGCCGATCAGGTCGGCGGCCGGAGCCGCGTCGGCTGCCGGGTCGCTGTCGCCGTACAGGCCCTCTCCGAGAGCGGTCAGCGCCTCCAGCCCGACCGGCTCGGCACCGCGGTAGGGCGAGACGAGCACGGGCAGGGGCGCGACGTCACGGCGTACGGCGTCGAGCTGCACGACCTGGGCGGCGATCCAGCCGGCGGTCCAGGGGTCCTCGGACGGCGGGAAGACGCGGTTGGCGACGAGCCCGTCAACGGCGTAGCCGTACAGCGCGAGCGACGTCAGCGTCCGCCGGGCCTCGGCCACAACAACAGCCTCCGGCGTCAGCACGAGCCGCACCGAGGTCGTCGGCGCCGTGAGGACCGCCCGGACCTCACCCAGCTCGGCGTGGAGGCGCTCGACCGCGTCGAACACCCCGTCGGCGGGCACTGCCGGTCCGGCAACACGCGACAGCAGCGGGCGCATCGCCCGGAGCGCGCGTCGCTGCGCGGGGAACACCTTCTCGACGTACCAGTTCAACGCCTCCGGCAGCGCGAGCAGCCGCAGGGTCTCCCCCGTCGGCGCGCAGTCGACGACGACGAGGTCCCACAGACCGGAGGCGACCTGCCGTCGTACCTCCAGAAGGGCGAGCACCTCCTCCGCGCCGGGGAGCACGGTCAGCTCCTCGGCCTGGAGAGCGTCGACGCCGGCCCGCTCGAGGACGACGAGCAGGTAGCTCTGCACCTCGCGCCAGCTGCGCTCGAAAGCGCCCTGCGCGTCGACCTGCATCGCGTAGAGCCCGGTGTCGACCTCGGTCGGTGCGCCGCCCAGCGGGACGCCGAACGCATCGGCGAGCGAGTGCGCGGGGTCGGTCGACAGCACGAGCGTCTTGCGGCCGCGCGATGCGGCGAGGGCAGCTGTCGCGGCGGATGCGGTCGTCTTGCCGACGCCACCCTTGCCGGTGAACAGCAGGACGCGCACGACGGACTCCAGGGGTGGGAAAGGGAAGACGCTACCGCTGCGTCAGAGCGACTCGACGCGCTTCTTGAGCTCCTTCAGGGCCGAGTCCATGATCATCTTCTCGGCCTTGCGCTTGAACATGCCGAGCATCGGCATCGCGATGTCGACAGCGAGCTTGTAGGTCACCTCGGTCGAGCTGCCCTTGTCGGCGAGCGTGTAGGAGCCGACCTGCGACTTCTGCACGGTGCTCTTGCCGACGAGGTGCCAGTCGACGCCGTCGGCGCGCCAGTCGTACTCCAGCGTGTACTCGTCCTTCAGCACGCCGGCGTCCATGACGAACTTCGCCCGCTTGGGCTTGCCCGCAGTCCCCGCCTCGAGGACCTCGGCGCTCTTGATCTGCCCGGTCCACTCGGGATAGCTGGGGATGTCCGCGATGACACCGAGCACCTTGTCGGCCGGTGCGGAGATGGTGATGCTCGAGCTGGCCTGATCCGCCACGCGGTCCTCCTGGTCTAGACGGGCGAGGCTAGTACTCCAGGGCGTAAGGCGTCCCGTGCCCGCGGAAGTGCCCCACGTTGACGCACTCCGTCCGGCCGATGCGGATCCGGGCCTGCAGCGGGTTGTGGACGTGCCCGAACAGGACCAGCTCGGGCGAGGTGTCCCGGATGGCGTCCAGCACGGCGCTGCTGCCTCGCTCGAAGCGGCGCGCGGTGACGTCGTAGAGCAGCTCGGGGACGTCCGGCGGGATGTGGCAGGCGAGCACATCGACGGCGCCGACCGCCGCCACCTTCGCGGCGTACGTCTCGTCGTCGATCTCGTACGGCGTGCGCATGGGCGTCTGCAGGCCGCCGCCGACGAAGCCCCACGTCTTGCCGCCGATCACCGTGGTCTCGCCGTCGAGCACGGTCGAGCCCGGCTTCAGGTAGTCGGGCCACAGGTGCGGGACATCCACGTTGCCGTAGGTCAGGTACGTCGGATCGGGGAGGACCCCGAAGAGCGCGGCGTACTGCTCCCGGATCTCGCGCTCCATCACCGCGCGCGGGTCCTCACCGAGGGACGCCCAGAGGCCGCGCGACCACTCCCGGGCCTCGTCGAACCGGCGCGCGGTGCGCAGGGCGACCAGCCGGTCAGCCGCGTCCGCACCGAACAGGCGGCCGAAGATTCCCGCCGCCGCATCGTCGTAGTCGAGGAAGAGGACGAAGTCACCGAGGCAGACCAGCGCGTCCGCGCCGTCTCCGGCGCGCGCAAGGGCCTCGACACTCCCGTGGACGTCGCTGACGACGTTGACCCGCACACCGCGAGCCTAGGACTCAGCCGAAGACGAGGCCGAGCAGCGCCGTGAGGACGACGATGATGAACACCACGCCGAAGGCGATCGCGAACCGCTGCCCGCGGCCCAGCTTCATCAGGTCGCCGAAGACCGGCAGCTCGATCAGCGGGCCGTGCTCCTCGCGCAGCACGGACAGGAACGGCGCCCCGCAGTCGGCACAGGTGTCCCGCTCCATGGCGTTGGTCGTCCCGCACGTGCTGCAGGGCCAGGTGGGCCCCTGGATCTCGGCGGTGACCCGCTCCAGCGGCGCCGTGAGCGG
>JAODNA010000034.1 GCA_025465135.1 Frankiales bacterium
AGCGCGAATCTGCCAGGTCGTCGACGAGCAACACCGGTGCCGACCCCGCCTCGGCCAACCGGGCACGCAGCTCCGGGCCGACGACGATGCGCTCCCACACGGCCGCGAGCCGGAAGGCGCTGTTGCCGCCGGGCTGCCCCGTCGGTCCGCCGTGCTGCAGCGTCATCTCGCCGAGATAGGGCAGCCGGCCGAGTCGGGCCAGACCCTGCGCAAGACCGGTCACCAACTGGGGGCGGCGCCGGGAGGGCACGGCCACGACCGCGCCCGGGCGCTCCTTCCAGTCCCAGGAGGCCAGCACGCGCGCGCACGCGCGGAGGAGTTCGTCATCCGGCGGAACGTCGGACACCGAACGCCGGACGGGGACATCGAACGCGGCGTCCGGGTCCTCCTCGATGCCTGGCGCGTCGTGGTCGAGGGTGACGACGCCGCCGATCCCGTCGTCCCCGAGGAGCGTGCGCAACCGCTGTCCCCAGCCGAGGTCGGTCAGCCGGGCCACGGCCCGGCCGGGCTCGAGCTGGTCGCCGACGGCGATCTTGCCCTTGACGTCGACCCCGAGACGGTCCGCACCGGTGGGCCACTGGGCGCGCGGCGCCAGCTCCACACCCGGGCGGTCGAGGGCCGCCGAGGCCGCTTCGGTGGCTGCCTCGGGGACGTCGGCGGAGTACCAGGCGCCGGCGCAGACGTCGCACCGGCCGCAGGGCGCAGCCGTCGGGTCGTCGAGCGCGTGCTGGAGGAACGACATGCGGCACTCGGCCTCGTCGATCGGCCTCGCGTAGGCGATCATCGACCGCTGCTCGGCCTCGCGGGTGCGAGTGACGCGGGCGTAGCGGTCGGCGTCGTAGATCCACGGCTGTCCGGTGGAACGCCACCCGCCCTGCACCCGCTCCACTGCGCCGTCCACGGCCAGCACCTTGAGCAGCAACTCGAGGCGCGACCGGCGGACGTCGGCAACCGTCTCGAGTCGGGCGACCGACCAGGCCTTCCCGTCGGCAATCGCGGTCAGCACGGCCGCCGCGTGGTCCTCCCGCGGCATCGACGACGTCGCGAACCACTGCCAGATCGCGAGGTCCTCCGGGCCCGGCAGCAGCAGTACGTCGGCGTGCTCGACGGCGCGGCCGGCGCGGCCGACCTGTTGGTAGTAGCTGACCGGCGAGGACGGCGCCCCCAGGTGGACGACGAAGCCGAGGTCGGGCTTGTCGAAACCCATGCCGAGCGCGGACGTCGCCACGAGCGCCTTGACCGCGTTCGACCGCAGGGCCTCCTCGGCGTCCTTGCGATCGGCGTCGTCCAACCGGCCGGTGTAGGCACGCACGTCGAAACCGGCCTCGCGCAGCAGGGCCGCCGTCTCCTCCGCCGCGGCGACCGTGAGCGTGTAGTCGATGCCGCTGCCCGGTAGGTCGCCCAGGTGCGCGGACAGCCACGCCAGCCGGGCGCGGTCCGAGGGCAGCCGGAGCACCCCGAGCCGCAGGGAGTCACGCGAGAGCGGGCCCCGGACCGTCGTCACACCGACGCCTCCGGCGCCGAGCTGCTCCGCGACGTCGGCCACCACCCGCTCGTTGGCCGTCGCCGTCGTCGCCAGCACGGGAGTGCCCGCCGGCAGCGTGCCCAGCAGGTCGCGGATCCGCCGGTAGTCGGGGCGGAAATCGTGCCCCCAGTCGGAGACGCAGTGCGCCTCGTCGACCACGACGAGCCCACAGCGGGCGACCAGCCCGGGAAGTTGTTCCGCGCGGAACCGCGGGTTGGTGAGCCGCTCCGGGGAGACCAGCAGCACGTCGACGTCATCGGCCGCCAGCCGGGCCGCGATGTCGTCCCACTCCGTCATGTTGGCGCTGGAGATCTCCACGGCGCGGATGCCGGCGCGAGCCGCGGCAGCGACCTGGTCACGCATCAGCGCGAGCAACGGGCTGACCAGCAAGGTCGGGCCCTTGCCACGGCGGCGCAGCAGGGCTGTCGAGACGAAGTAGACCGCGGACTTTCCCCAGCCGGTGCGCTGAACGACCAGGGCGCGCTCGGAGCGCTCGACCAGAGCGGCGACCGCCGCGTCCTGGCCCTCGCGGAACTCCGCATCGGGCCGGCCGGTCAGGTCGCGCAGGATGGCGAGCGCCTCGTCAGCGATCTCGGACGTCGGCGCGGCGGTGGTCATGCCGACGACAGTAGGCACGCCGCCCGACATTCCGGCCCGATGGGCGGAGCCTGTGCACAGCGGTGGACAATCCTCGGTGATGAGACCGCCGGACAACCACGTCCACACGCACTGGTCGTGGGACACGGCCGAGTCCTCGACGATGCGGCGCGCCTGCGAGCAGGCGCTGCAGCAGGGCCTGCCCGCAATCGCCTTCACCGAGCACCTGGATTTCACCGTCTGGGACCCCGACGACCGCGCCACCGACGAGGGGCTCGTCGACCGGCACGCGTCGCGGCACGCGGACATCGACACCGAGGGGTACTTCGCCGAGCTGGCCGAGGTCCGCGACCGGTTCCCCGAGCTGAGGATCCTGTCGGGCGTGGAGACCGGGGAGCCGCACCTGTTCGAGGCCAGCGTGGCCGCATACCTGCGCGACGCTCCGGTGGACCGGGTCCTCGGATCGCTGCACTCGCTGTCGCAGGACGGCCGGCTCTACGGGGTGGGGCACCTGCTCTGGGACGACGCCGACGGGACCATGCGCCGCTATCTCAGCGAACTCGTGGACATGATCGAGAACAGCGACGTGTTCGAGGTGCTCGCCCACGTCGACTTCCCGCGCCGCTACTGGCCGGGCGGGACCGGGCGGTTCGTGGAGAAGGACTACGAGGAGGAGTACCGCGCGGTCTTCCGGGCGCTGGCCGGCTCCGGCCGGGTGCTGGAGATCAACACGAGCAGCCCGCTGGCCTCGGCCGACCAGGTGCGGTGGTTCCACGACGAGGGCGGCGAGGCCGTGAGCTTCGGCAGCGACGCGCACCAGCCTACCCGTGTCGGTGCGAAGTTCGACCTGGCCGTCGACGTCGCCGAGGCGGCCGGCTTCCGGCCGGGGCGCGACCGGTTCGACTTCTGGCGCCGCTGACGGTGCGCACGATCCGCGACGCCACCGCCGCCGACGCGGCAGCCTGCGCGGCGATCTACGCGCCCTACGTCACCGGTACCGCGATCACGTTCGAGTACGAGCCCCCGAGCGCCGAGGAGATGGCCGGTCGCATCGCCGCCGCTCAGCGGACCCATGCCTGGCTCGTGCTGGAGGACGAGGGCCGCGTGGTGGGCTACGCCTACGGCGGCCCCTACAAGGAACGCGCCGCCTACCGCTGGTCCTGCGAGGTCAGCGTGTACCTGCAGCCGGGACGGCGCCGGACCGGCGGTGGCCGCGCGCTGTACGAGGCGCTGTTCGAGCGGTTGGCCGGCCGGGGTCTCCGCACCGCGGTCGCCGGGATGACGCTGCCGAACGAGGCGAGCGTCGGGTTGCACCGGACCCTCGGTTTCGAGCCGATCGGCACGTCCCGCCGGATCGGCTGGAAACACGGCGCGTGGCACGACGTCGCGTGGGCCCAGCGGGCGCTCGGCCCGGACGGCGGATCGTCCGACAGCCCGCCGTCCGACCTCGGGTGATCCCCCGCGGGCAACTACTTCACCGCTAAGCAATCTGGCGCTAGGGTGCGACGAGTGAACCCGACTCTGCGCTCTGCCCGGCGCGTGGTCATCGCTCTCGGGGGCAACGCGATGACGGGCCCCGACGGGTCGGCGACGCCACATGCCCAACGGGACGCCCTCCGGGAGGCAGCCGGCCACATCGCCGAGGTCGTCGCGCGGGGCGTGCAGGTCGTCCTCACTCACGGCAACGGCCCCCAGGTCGGCAACCTGCTGGTCAAGAACGAGCTGGCGGCGCACGTCGTGCCTCCGGTCCCGCTGGACTGGTGCGTCGCCCAGACCCAGGCGACCATCGCCTTCACGCTGACCGACGAGCTGGACGCCGCGCTCGAGGCCCGCGGCCTCCCCCAGCGGACCGCCGGCCTGGTCACCCGCACCCTGGTCGACGTCGACGATCCGCACTTCCGGGAGCCGTCCAAACCGGTCGGCCGCTTCCTCCCGAAGGAGGAGGCGGAACGGTTCGTCTCGCTCGGTCAGGTCTGGGAGGACCGCGGCGAGAAGGGCTGGCGCCGCGTGGTGGCCTCCCCCGAGCCGCGGTCCGTGGTCGACGCGCCTGCGATCCATGCGCTCGCCGCGGCCGGCTTCGTCGTCGTCTGCGCCGGTGGCGGAGGCATCCCGGTGACGGACGACGGCCGGGACGGCGCCGCCCTGCGCGGTGTCGAGGCCGTCATCGACAAGGACCTCACCGCCGCGATCCTGGCCAGCGACCTCGACGCCGACACCCTGGTCATCGCGACCGACGTCGCCAACGTGATGGTCGACTTCGGCACCCCGACCGCACGTCCCCTGGGCCGCGTGACCGCCGCCGAGCTCAGGGAGCACGCGGCGGCCGGTCAGTTCGCCCGCGGCAGCATGGGCCCGAAGGTCGACGCCGTCCTCCGTTTCCTCGACCGCAATGACTCTGCCCACCCGCCCAGGCGCGCCGTCATCACGTCCCTGGAACACATCGCCGACGCCGTCGCAGGTGACGACGCCGGCACCGTCCTCACCGCCTGAACCCGAGAGAAGCAGAAGGACCCTCCTGCCCCCCACCACTCCCAAGCTCGCGGCGGTCCCTGCAGGAGCGCCATCCCAACCTGAAGAGAAAGAGTGATCCAGTGCCCGCACCGATCGAGGTCCGCAAGGTCCCGCTGCACAACGTCAGTGACGCCTCCGAGCTGGCCAAGCTCATCGACGACGGCGTCATGGACGCCGATCGCGTCATCGCTGTCATCGGCAAGACCGAGGGCAACGGCGGCATCAACGACTACACCCGGATCATCGCCGACCGCGCCTTCCGCGAGGTGCTGCTGGAGAAGGGCAGCCGGTCGAAGGAGGAGGTCGGGCAGATCCCGATCGTCTGGTCGGGCGGCACGGACGGCGTCATCAGCCCGCACGCGACGATCTTCGCCACCCTGCCGGAGGACTCGGTCGAGAAGACCGACGAGCCCCGCCTGACCGTCGGCTACGCGATGAGCGAGCAGTTGCTGCCCGAGGACATCGGCCGGATCTCGATGGTCGAGAAGGTGGCCGACGGCGTGCGCCGGGCGATGGCCGAGGCGGGCATCACCGTCCCGGACGACGTGCACTACGTGCAGACCAAGACCCCGCTGCTGACCATCGACACGATCCGCGACGCCCGCGAGCGCGGGAAGACGACGTACATGCAGGAGCCGCACGGCTCCATGGACCTCTCCAACG
>JAODNA010000050.1 GCA_025465135.1 Frankiales bacterium
GGCGGCGACCGCCGCGACGACGCGACGGCGTCGCCGGCGGGCTCGCCTCAGCACCGCTCCCCAGACGTCCGGGCCGGGCGGCGTGACCGTCAGGTCCAGCGCCGGGAGCTCTCGGGGGAAGTCGTCGCCGCCCCAGCCTTCGAGTGTCATCGGGCGTCCTCCAGGTCACTGCGCAGGCTGGCGCGGGCTTCGACGAGCCATCGCCGTACCGAGCCTTCGGGTTTGTGCATGTGGTGCGCGACCTCGCGCAGGCTCAGCCCGCCGTAGTAGTGCAGGAGGACGGCGATCCGCTGACGGTCCGGCAGCTGGCTGATGAGATCGCGGACGCTCCCGTCCGGACCCGGCACGGCTTCTGCGGCGCCGAAGGCCAGGAACCGCAGCAGGGTTCGCTTGCGCTGCTGCTGCCGCCAGCGGTCGTTGAGCAGGTTGGCCGCGACGGCGTAGAGGAACGCGCGCGGCTCGGCCACGCTGCTCCAGCGAGTCAGCAGCCGGGTGAAGGCCTCTTGCGCGACGTCCTCCCCGACGGAGGAGTCACCGGCAAGAGCGGTCGACCACGCGCGCAGCCGGCCGTACTCGACCTCGAAGAGCCGACGCACCTCGTCCTCACGGGACCGGCTCAACGGATCACTCCTCGGCAGGGCTGCACAGGGTGTAGACGCCCGGGCGCCCCGAATCGCTCGGCCGAGTTCCGAGGGGCTACGGCGACCGCGTCACTCCACACAGCAGCCAGCTGCCGTGCTGGTGCTCGAGGGCGACGATGTCGCGATGGCGGATCCCGCTGCTCAGGGTGACGTCGACCGTGACATCCGCGCTCTCGCTCGTTGAGCCACCGGAGCCGAAGGAGCTGGTGCGGCGCACGAAGACGCTGACGATGCGGTGCTGCACGATGCCGCTGTCGAGGGTGATCTGCAGGGCGTCGGGTTGCGCCTGGTCGCAGAGCAGGCCCTGCGCCGTCGCGGTGTCACCGTGCTCGACCGCCGTCAGGAACGTGTCGACCGCGCTCCGCGCTGCGTTGTTCTGGCGCACGGCGTGCACGCCGACCGTTCCGACCAGCGCGGCGCAACCGCCGGCCAGCAGCACAAGGCCCGCGACCAGCCAGGGCAGCCACCGGCGTCGTGGGCGCGGCGGGCTGGGCCACTGCGGCCCGCCGTACGACGGCCAGCCCGACTGTGGCGGGTATGACGGCGGATACGACGGCGGCGGATACGACGGCGGCGGTCCAGCCGGCCCGGGCGGGTGAGCCGGCGGCGCGGCAGCGGTCGGCGGCGGCTCGAGCACCCACGGCGACGGGTCGGACCCCGGCGGCTGCGTCATGTCAGTGCAGCCGGCTCTGCCAGTCCGCGGGTACGCGGCCCGCCGGTCCCGGCACCGGCTGGTCGACCGGGTGGCTCTGGGGGTCCGCGAGCCGCGGCCCGTCGAGGTACTCCGACGTCGGGTAGTCCCAGAACCAGGCCTCGCCCGGCTCGAAGCTCTGGATGACCGGGTGCCCGGTCGAGGCGGCGTGGGCCCGGGCGTGCTGCGAGGGCGAGGAGTCGCAGCAGCCGACGTGACCGCACTGCGCGCACCGTCGCAGGTGCGCCCACCAGCCCGCGGTCGCCTCGCACTCCACGCAGCCCGCACCACTCGGCGTCACGGACGGGTCGATGCCCTCCACCATGCCGGGCAATATGCCACCTCCTGCGCTCTGCCACTGGACCGAAGGGCGCCGGGACTTGACACTGGGCTCGACAGGCTGTCAGGACTGTGTCAGGAATTGACCTGAGCGTTCTGTCCGGCTTCAGGTGGAGGAAACGACATGGCATCGACCGAGCAGCTCGGCCAGCGCGTGCGCGCCCTGCGGCGGCAGCGCGGCCTGTCGCAGGAGCAGCTGGCCGCCCCCGGGCTGTCGGCGAGCTACATCTCGCTCATCGAGTCCGGCCGCCGCCAGCCGGCCGAGGCAGCCCTGTCCGCCCTCGCCGCAGCGCTCGGCACGTCGGTGCAGCACCTGCAACACGGCCACTCGGCGACCACCGCCGGTCAGGCCGAGCTGGACCTTCGACTCGCGGAGGTCGCCCTCGCGTCGGGCTCGTACGACGAGGCGGAGCGGCGGTTCCGGTCCCAGCTCGGAGCTGCGGACGCCGTGCTCAGACCGCGGGCGCAGCAGGGACTCGCACAGGCACTGGAGGCGCAGGGCCACCTGGAGCAGGCGATCGCGGTCTACGAGTCGCTGCGTGACAGCTCCGCCGGGGGCGCCGATGGCTGGGTCAGCGCGACCGTGGCACTCATCCGCTGCTACCGCGAGGCCGGCGACCTCGGGCGCAGCGCCGATCTCGGCGAGCGGGCGCTGGAGCACCTGACGTCACTGGGTCTGACCGCCACCGACCTGCACGTGCAGCTCGGAGCCAGCGTGGCCTTCACGGCGTACGAGCGCGGAGACCTGGTCCGGGCCCGCTACCTCATCGACCGCGTGATGCGCCAGGCCGACGAGCTCGGCAGTGCAAGGGCACAGGGCTCGGCGCTGTGGAACGCAGCGATCATCACCGCGGAGCGCGGGGAGGTGGCGACAGCGCTGGAGCTGTCGGAGCAGGCGCTGCTGCTGTTCCACGAGGAGGGGCGGTCGCGGCAGGCCGCACGGCTGCGCAACTCGTTCGCTGAGCTGCTGCTGCGGACCGATCCGCCGCGACCCGAGCAAGCGCTGGAGCTGCTCAGGTCTGCGCACGCCGATCTCGCCGAGGTGGGGACGGTCACGGACCTCGCCTACTGCGAGACCGAGATCGCGCGCGCCCACCTGCTGCTCGGCGACGCGCCGGCTGCGGTCGCTGCGGCCCGGGACGCGTTGCACCACCTCCCCGCCGCCGAGGAGCGGCTCGAGCGGAGCCGTGCCCTCGTCGTACTGGCCGACGCCTGGCTGGCCGCCGGGGACGTCGATGCGGCGGAGGCTGCCTACCGGGAAGCCGGCGAGACGCTCGTCGCGGCCGGGGCGGGGCGGCAGGCGGCCCGGGTGTGGCGCCAGCTCTCGGATCACCTCGAGCGACGCGGCGACGTCGTCGGCGCGCTCGCGGCTCTCAAGGCCGCGACCGACGCGATCGGCGTTCCGGGCGCCGCGCAACCGCTGCAGGTGGAGCGCTGACGACAGGCCACTGCGGCCGTCATCTGGTCAGCCGGCCAGACATTTGCCTACGTATCTGACATCATCTTGACTCTATCTTGACAGCCATCTTGACTGACCTTCCACCCGCTACCCGGAAGGTCGAATCCCATGGCCCGTCGTGTCCTCACCGCCCTCGCCCTGCTCACCGTCTGCAGCTTCACGAGCGTTGCTCCTGCGCTCGCGGCCGGGCCCTCGTCGATCACCGTCGGGCCCGTGACCATGGGCAATCCCGGCTGCTGCTGACCGGGGCAGGCTTGACAGCGCTCTTGACTCATCGGCGACACCGTTGGCAGGCACCGTAGGAAGCGAGAACGATCCGGAGAGGGCGTGGTGGCGACGGCCAGGGCAGGACACGAGGAGCCGACGTCGACGCTCAGCGCCAGGCGCGGCCTGTCGGTCATCCGTGCCGCGCGTGCCGCCGACGCCCCACCGACGGTCGTGCGCACGGTCGTGAGCGACTCCCTCACCGCGTTGCCGCAGCGGCCGATCATCCGGGAGTGGCTCGGGGACGCGCTGACAGCGCTTCCGGCCGGTCGGCACGCGGCGGTCGCCCTCGTCAACGTCGACGGCTTCTCCGTGGTGATCGAGTCACTCGGGATGCAGGCGGCGGATGCGGCCCTGGTGCAGCTGACCGGTCGCCTGCGGACGGCCGCGGCCGAGGCGAACGTCGGCCTGGCCAGGGCCGGCGGCGACGAGTTCGCACTCGTGCTGCCCGAGGTCGTCGATGCGGCGGGCGCGGAGCAGGCGGTCGCGACGATCGTCGCGGCGGCGTTCGGCCGGCCGCTGTCGGTGCACGGGCAGGTCCTGTACCTCACCGCCAGCTGCGGCATCGCCCTCTCGCCCCCCGGCGACGCGGACGAGTTGCTGCGTCGCGCGACGGTTGCCCTCGTCTCGGTCAAGCGGGCCGGCGGCGGACGGGCCACGACGTACGAGCCCCGACGCTCGAAGGCGCCTGGCAACCTGGGCCTGTACGCCGAGCTGCGGGACGCGCTGGTTCGCGAAGAGCTGACTCCGCACTACCAGCCGATCGTCGACGTGGCCGACATGCGGGTTGTCGGCCTCGAGGCCCTGCTGCGTTGGAACCACCCGATCCGCGGGATCGTCGGCCCGGCCGAGTTCCTCGCCCCCGTTGCCGACAGCCTGCTCATCGAGGAGCTCGGCATCCGCGTCCTGCGGCAGGCCTGCCAGGACGCGGCGGCACTCACCCAGAGCCATCCCGACGTGGCCTACGTCGCGGTCAACGTCGCGCCGAGGCAGCTCACGGCCCAGGGCTTCCACGAGCACGTGCTCGCGGCCCTCTCCGATGCCGGGCTCGCACCCGATCACCTGGTGCTCGAGATCACCGAGACCGCCCTGGTGCACGACCTCAGCGTCGCGCGTTCCGTCCTCAACATGCTGCGCGCCCACGGGATCCGGATCGCCCTCGACGACTTCGGCACCGGCTACGCAACGCTGACCTCGCTCCGGCAGCTGCCGATCGACATGCTGAAGATCGACCGCACCTTCGTCGCCGGACTGGGCGAGTCCGACCAGGACGCGAGGATCGTCGCGAGCGTGGTCTCCCTGGCGCACTCGATCGGGATCGACGCCGTCGCCGAAGGGGTCGAGACGGTCCGGCAGGCCGAGGCGGTGCGTGCCGTGGGGTGCCGGCTCGGCCAGGGCTACTACTGGAGCCCCGCTGTCCCGGTTCGCGACCTGCCCGGGACGCTGCGGCAGATCACCACGGGCACCGCCGCCGCAGCCGCCTCGACCCGCCGCGCACGGGCCGACAGCGCACGAGGGACCGGGCCGGTGGAGACCCGTCGCATCATCGAGCTGCACCGGGCGGGGGCCTCTCCCGTGACCATCGCCGCTGCCCTCAACCAGGCAGGCCTGCAGACGAGCGTCGGCCGGCGCTGGCACGCCGCGCAGGTCATCCGCGTCATCGAGATCGCGACCGCCCTGGGTCGCGCCGATGCCCAGCGCGATGCAGACACGCAGCGCGATGCAGACATGCAGCGCGACGATGCCGCACCCCGTGACGGCGACGCGAGCGACGAGTAGTGCACCTCTACGCGGCATCCGCACCGGTTCACGATCACCGTGCGCGCCGCAGGCTCCGACCACCAGCCCGGCTTCGCACGGCGATCACGAGCGTTGCCACGCTCCACGAGCAGGGCCAGGTCGACCATCGCGAGACGCCAACCAACCGCCATCGGGCAGACCTGATTCGCGTGGTCCTTCAGCAGCCCCTGCGCATGGTCCGTAAGTCGAGGCATGGATGCATCGGCTAAGGCCGGATAGCCGCGAACGGCTCGGCCCTGCTCGGGCAGCTGTAACCGGCCTTACATGCTCTGCAAGGCGACCGGCGCGCCTGGCTGCTGACACGTAAGTCCTGGGCCGGGAGGATGAGGCGCATGACCGTGCTGTCAACAGATCGCCTGGTCCTGCGGCTCTGGAGAGAAGATGACATCGAGCGGCTCACGGAGATTTTTGCGGAACCTCGCGTCTGGTGGTTCCCGTCCAAGCGCGGCTGGCGTCGCGACGAGACCGAAGCCTTTCTGGAACGTCGGCTCTCGGAATGGCGACACAAAGGCTGGGGCCACTGGGCTGTGGAGCACGACGGTGTCCTCATCGGGTTCACAGGCTTCGCCTTGCCGACGTTCCTGCCAGAAGTCATGCCGGTGCCAGAGATCGGCTGGCGCTTCCATCCGGGGTGGTGGGGGCGCGGGTTCGCGACAGAGGCGGCAAGCGCCGCCCTTGCTCACGGCTTCACCCACCTCGGGTTCGCAGAGGTGGTCAGCATCTACGAGCCAGCAAACGCCGCATCCGGTCGCGTCATGGAGCGCCTGGGCATGGCCCCGGACCGTGACACCGTCCATCCCGATCTCGGCAGCCCTTTGCGCGTCTACCGCCTCGCAGCCCAACAATGGCGCGGTGGGCGCGGCGGCGAGTAGGTGCCGTTCGATGCCGTTAGCTCAGAGCCGGCCTTACCCGCCTTCCGGAGCCCGCCCTAACATCCTAAGACGGTGGGCCTCTAAAGCCCCACAGCATCGCCCCGCTCACGCCGCTGGACTCGTTGTAGTTCTCGGCCGCGCAGCGTCGGCAACGTCGGAAGAATCCGTCTGACGTTTCGGCTTCGTCGTAGCGAACTCTCACCCAGCGGTGACCGACCACGAAGCACCGGAGCCGACTGACGCTCATTTCGCGACTCCTATCGGGACGGTTCCCTGGAGTGACTGTGGCACGGGCGTAAAGCCCTCACATAGGTGCCGATACCGGTCTTGTGCTTCTCATCCGGGTGCGCCACGGTTGCGGTCCCACCCGTCAGGAGTCCACCGGCGATGACCAATCGCACGATTCGGCTCGTGCTGCTGACTGTCGCGCTTGCGGCGTCGGTCAGCGTGACGTTGGATTGGGTGTCCTACTCGGTGCCTGACGGTACGGGTTTCGCCTTGATGAGTCGCGGCGATTGGCTCGGCTGGCTGAGCTGGGACGGGCTGCGCCCTCCACTCGCTCTCCGGGCGTTCGTCGTACTCGGGGCATGGTCGCTGGTTCTGTTGTCACTGCATCGCCCAACGCTGGCGGCAGGGCTCTCGCTGCCCGCCGCACTCGTGGTTGCCACCCCGATAATCCTTGTCTCGCCGCTCCCTTTCTCTCTACATCGAGACGTCTTCGCTGGGATCACGTTGAGTCCGGCCGTAGGCATGTGGATAGCCATGGCATGCCTGCTGCCGACGGCAGCTGTCACTGCCGGAGCGGCACTGCGGAGGGGCCGTCGGTAGGTGCCGATAGATCCCGGCCTCCTAGGCTCACGTTCCGCCGATCGTGCCAGCGGCAAGACCCACAGGAGGTCGAGATCATGGTCCACGAAGACGCCGGGACTGTCCGCTCGTTGTACGACGCGTATGCCGCAATGGACATCGGCGGCATCGATGCACTCCTGTCGGACGGCTACGTCATGCACGTCAGCGGCCGTCATCCGCTCTCGGGGGACTACACCGGCAAGCCGGCTGTGTGGGGCTACCTCGGCAAGGTCTCAGAGATTGCCGGCGGCAAGGGCGGTTTCCACGTGCACACCATCACGTCTGACGGGCAGGGACATGTCGTCGCGTTGGTGACCGGCACAATCCGCGACCATGTGCGGCCCGTCGTCCACGTGTTCCACGTCGGCGACGGCAAGATCACCGAGTTCTGGGACGCCTACCACGATGCTGCGACAGAGGACCAGTTCTGGCAGACGGCACTCGAAGGGTAAGTGCCGCTACTCGACCATCCGCAGACGAGTCGCCTGCTGGCGGCGCTGCCTCACAATGTATCCGTGAGTGATGTCGTTGAGGAGCAACTCGCGCGGTTGCGTGGGGCTCTGGAGCACGGGTGGGTCTGCGGTGAGTGCGAAGACCCGACGTGTCCACCGGGCACGCGACGACAATGGGCGAACGGGATGCGCGAGGACGACTACGAGTTCTCCCTCGAGGACTTCGAGGACCAGCGATGCGTGGTGCTGGAATTCAGTGCACATGAGTCCCCAGGCGTGAGATACCGGCACCGGTTCCCGCCGCCACCTGCCGAGGGGCCCGACTACAGCGACGTGTACTTCATGGAGGACGTCGAGGCGGGAAAGTTGGCTCGGTCGCGTGCCAGGGGCTCATCCGACTCTACGGTTGTGTGGACTGACTTCAGTTGGCGTCACCAGCGGATGCGCTGGCTGGAGGCATGGGACCTGCTCCGAGAGGGCCGCCTCCGCGAAGCCGAGGCGTTGTTGCGCAGGGCTGACGCGGACTCCTGGGATCGCAGCACGGCGGACGACATCGCTCGGACGGCGGCGGAGGGCCCTGACACGCCCGCGCTACACAGGCTTCATGAGGCCTTCCAGCGACACCTGGCAGAGGTCCGCGCAGCGGACGCCGAGCTGATGCAACGCTAGATCGTCCCCGGATTGCCCGGATGCGACCTGTCGGGCCGACACGGTCCGTAGAGCTGCAGGGCCTGACCTGCACATATGCATCTCGGACGATGGGGTGGGACGAGCCGGCCTGTAAGCCGGGTTCTGTGCGCTGACCCGAGGGTCAGCCGACGGTCATCCATCTAGGGCCGCTGTTGCCAACGACCTCGTGCGGTCCACCCCCGAGCTCGGGCGGGCAGCCCTCGAGCGCTCGGGCAGGAGCCGCCGAAACGGCTCCCTTTCGACCTTGCTCCGGGTGGGGTTTGCCGAGCCGCCCGGGTCGCCCCGGGCGCTGGTGGTCTCTTACACCACCGTTTCACCCTTACCGATGCGAGCACCGGCGGTCTGTTCTCTGTGGCACTTTCCCGCGGGTCACCCCGGGTCGGTGTTACCGATCACCCTGCCCTGTGGAGCCCGGACTTTCCTCGACGGCTGGTGTGCCGCCGCGACCGTCCGGCCGACTCGTCCCGACCACAGGCTACTGCGACGCGGTCACCCAGCCGACGACGTCGAGGACGACGTGCATCGAGCCCTGCGACGTGGACAGCGAGATCTGGCCGTCCTGGCCCACCTTCGCGAGCACCAGCACCGGGACGGTCTGACCCGGGCGGACGTTCAGGTTCGACGTACGACGGCTCGGCTTCGAGCCGGTCGGGTAGACCTCCAGGTCGGCTGCGGTCGTCGAACCGACCGACGTGACGTTGACCAGGACGGAGTCCACGCCGCTGCTCGGGACGCCACCCTGGCCGAGCACCCGCACATCGCGGTCGGTGCCTGCGAAGACGCGCGTGTCGTTCGACCGGGTGTCGTAGATGCGCGCCGGGACGAGCGGGCCGAACCGCTTGGTGGAGCTGGCGGTGTAGTAGCCGAGCACGTCGACCACCACTTGCAGCGACCCCGACGACACCGAGACGGCGATGCGTCCCTGGTTGTCGACGGGCACGACAGCCAGGTTCGCCCGCGTCTCGGACCGGCGCAGGTTGAGGTTGGACGTACGGCGGCTCGGCGGCGACCCGTAGGCGTAGGCCTCGACGTCGGCGTTCCCGGTGGAGTCGAGTGCGGTGAGGCTCACGACCGCGGCGGTGGCCCCGCTCGGGACCGATGACGCGAGTGACACGGCGCGATCGGACCCGGCCTCCACACGCGACGAGTCGCGGCTGTCGAAGGCGCGCGCGGGTGTCAGTCCGACGAGACCGTCGCCGTTTCCGCCGTACCAGCCCATGACGTCCAGTACGACGTCAGCCGACGACTCGGACACGGACAGGCCGATCCGACCGTCTGCGCCGACCTTCACCGTCACGAGGTTGGCGACTGTCTGGCCGCGCACCGCGTTGAGGTTCGACGTGCGCGGCGAGGGCTTGCCGTCGGACGGGAACACCTCGAGGTCCAGAGGCCCTTGCACCGTCGTCAACGTCGCGTTGACGACGACGGCCGTGACGCCGGACGAGGGCACACCGACGCGGCCCGTGACCTGAACGAAGCGGTCGGTGCCGGCGCTGACCGGCGGCGGCTCATCACGGGTGTCGAGCAGCCGGGACGGGGTGATCGCGTGGAAGCCGGACCCGGTGAGGGCCGGGCTCGGTGACGGGGTGCCCGTCGCCGTGGGAGTCGCCGTCGGCGATGCGGTGGGCGACGCGCTCGGGCTCGTGCTCGGGCTCGGACTCGGCGACCCGCCGCCGCCGGTGGACCCGCCGCCACCCGTCGAGCCGCCGAGACCCGCGATGACGTTGGCGGCCAGAGCCGAGACGTTCGCCGGGTGCGCCGGAGTCGCGGTGGCGGGGTTCGCGTCGAGCACCTTCACGCCGACGTACTGCGCGCCGCCGGGGAGTGCGACGACGAAGGACTCGGCCACACCGGCGGCCTTCGGCGCCGGCTCGCCGGTCACCTGGGTCGCCGCATCCCAGTTCGCATCGGTGATCGGGTTGCTCGAGACGCGCACGTCGTACTGCGCCGCGGTCCCGCACCGGGTGTCGTCGCCGACGGCGGTGAAGCTCAGCCGCACGCCGCCGGGGTCTGCGATCGCACCGAGGTTCGCGATGCGCGCGGGCCGGATCGCGTCGGTCTCCACGTCGCCGGTGTTCCAGTTGTCGTGTCCCCACTCACGCCACGACGCCAGGTCGCAGGCCTTCTTCCCGCTGGTGGGAAGGCGAGGCGACACCAGGTCCGGGCTGTTCCAGACGAACAGGCTTCCCTCGCGCGTCGTGCTCGCGACCACGCGCCCGTCATCGCCGAAGAAGTCCCCGACCGCAGGCGCTACGACCGTCCAGCCGCCGGTGAACTTCGGCCAGCCCATCGGGTCGAGGGTGTGCAGGCCCGGCTCCTCACCGAGCATGTTGAACGCATGGAGATCGCTGTACGCCGACCCCTCGAGGATCTCTTCCAGCCCGTCGCCGTTGAGGTCGGCGCTCGCAGGCGTGGACAGGAACTGCAGGTCGTTGACCTCCCGGGGGAACGCCTGCAGCTGCGTCCCTGTGACGGTGTCGTAGACCGACAGGTGGTTGTCGCTGAGCGTCTGGTCGTCCGGCCCGACGAGGTCGAGCAGCTTGCCGAGACCCACCGACGGGACGGCGTAGTCGAGTCGGCCGTCCTTGTTGAGGTCGGTGAGGATGCCGCCTCCCGCGGACGGGATGGACGGATGATCAGGCGAGTTGCTCTGCCCTCCCACCCCGTCGCTCTGCATCGTGTGCTGCCGGCCCGTGGCCGGGTCGCGTCCGTAGACCGGCTCACCGGTTCGCTTGAGCAGGTGGACCGGACCTGCCGTACCGAAGGCCGCGATCTCGAGATCAGGGTTGGTCACATCGAGGTTGCCGAGCACCGGCGAGCCCGTGGGACCGTCGCCCACCACCGGAAGCGTCTCGAGGTTGGCGGTGGCGAGCTTGGCGGGCCAGCCCGGCAGGTAGGCGTTCGCGTTGGGGTGCCCGTTCGCCGGAGACCCTGGTCCCGTTCCGTGGGCCGCGCCGTCGCCGTACAGGGCATAGATGCGGTCGTTGCCGGGGTGAAGTGCGGCGCCCGCAACCGTGATGTTGGGGTCGTCGGTGTCGGGCGTCTCCGAGTACTGCTCGTTGGGCGCCACGACGACCTCGAGGCTGCCGTTCTGGTCGAGGTCGCCCAGCGCCGGCGAGGTGACGATCTTCGCGCCGTTGTAGACGGTGTCGGCAGCGGTCTGGGTGATCTCGTGCGTGTAGGGATCGACGGCCGCAACCTTCGCGGGATCACGCAGCATGACCGGCCAGCCGTTCACTGGCGAGCCGTCGGCATGCCACGCGTAGACGTGCCGGTCCGCTGTGCCTTCGACGATCTCGAGGCCGGGGAACGACGGGTCGATGTCGCCGAGCGTCGGCGCCGCCATCGCCCACCAGGCCGTGCGGTTGGCCTTCGTCCGCCGGTTGACCAGGTCGGGCACGAGGTCGGGGCTGTTGGGCAGCGCTTCCGTGCCCCGCGGGTAGTTGCCCGGCACGGCCTGCGGGTGTGCGGCGTACCAGCCGGCCGACCGGTCGAGGGGCTGCGGAGCCGAGAACCGCGGATCCGTGCGCACCGGGAACCCCGGCAGTGTCTGGCCGAAGCGGTCCACCGCCGTGATGCGCCCGGCGAAGTCCGGGATGATCACCTCGAGATGGCCGTCGCGATTGAGGTCGCCGATCGCGGGTGAACGGAGCACGGCGCTGTAGAGCGGCGTCGTGATCTCCCCGCTGGTCAGCCACTTGGCGTTCGGCAGGACGTTGGTGGGCATCGGGGTCGTGTGCACCGGCCAACCGGGCAGCTCGGTGCCGTCCGACTGATACGCGTGGACGAGACCGTTGCTCGTGCCGACGATGAGGTCGTCCTTGCCGTCGTCGTTGAGGTCGGCGAAGCGCGGGGCGGCGGCGCCGTCGCCCTGCAGGTCCTTCGGGAAGCCGGTCACCAGGGCGGGGTCGTCATGCAGGTTGAAGTTCTTCGTCGAAACTCCGATGAGCGAGCCACCGCCGTACGCCGACAGCGGCGCGTTGCCGGCGTCCTTCGCCGTCACGACGAGCCGGAGGATGACCCCGAACTTGTCGGGGATCTGCCGGTTCTCGTGGTCGCCGCGACCGGTCGTCGGGTCGACCGCTGGTCCGGTGTGACCGCTTCCCGTCACGGGACTCGGCGCTGAGGTGTCCGCCGCGTCGAGCGCCGCGGCCACCGTCGCGGGGTCAATGGTCGCAAGCAGGCCGCTGTACGGCGCGCTGCCGTGCGCGACTCCTGGTTGCAGCGTCACACCCGCACTCGTGTACGTCGGTGCGGCGTTCGTGTCGCGCCAGGACCAGGGCGCCCACTGCAGCGAGACGTCGTACGAGGCGGCGCGCCGGGCCGCGACCGCCCCCTCCACCCGGATCGGGGCGGAGGTCGGCAGCGTGGAGTACCACTTGGGCGAGCTGATGTCGGCCTCCGGCGGGATCTTGCCGGCGTCGACTGCCTTGACCATCGTGTTGGCGTTGATGCGGCCGTAGCCGAAGAACGGGTCCCATCCCTTCGAGGCCGGGTAGCGCTCGGTCACCGGGCTCGGGGTGTCGGTGTCCGTCTCCTTGTCGATGTAGCCGTTCGCGGGGTCGTCCGCAAGGTTGTCGATGTCGTCAGCAGTCGTCCCGATGAGCTGCTTGACCTCCTCCGCCGACAGCGCACGACCGGCGGGCACTCCACCCGGGCCGTCCATGGCGCCGTAGTCGGCGAGCTGGTTCTTCGCGACAGCGTTCATGCCGGCGGCATAGGCCATGCCGGCCATGCCGGCTGAGCGACCGACCGCCTCGGACGAGCACTTCACGGCCGGCACCGAGGCGGTGATGTAGGCGCCGTAGTTGGTGCAGCCGAGGAACTGCAGGTAGGAGCCGCTCGCGCTGGCCGGCAACGGGGGGCCGCCGACCGCGTTCATCACCGTTGCGTGCTCGAGCTCTGACGGCTGGTTGTGGTGACCTGCGGACTCATCGGCCGCGCTCGCGATGAGGACGACGCCGCGCTTGTAGGCGTAGTCGACGGCCTCCTGCGCGAACTTGCTGTTGTTCATCGTGCCCAGCGCCGACTGGATCAGCGTCGCGCCGGTGTCGGTGGCGAAGACGACGGCCTGCGCGAAGTCGTTGACGTCCGCGACGAAGGAGTCGCCGACGCGCAGCGACATGATGCGGCAGTCAGGACAGGTGCCGACGTCGCCGCCGTTGTTGGCCTCGGCGTTCGAGTCGCGGGCCTCACCGGTGCCGTGGCTGTACTGCACCTCGTCGAACGGGTCGTTGTCGTCCTCGAACGTGTCCCAGCCGGAGATGTTGTCGGCGTAGCCGTCGTTGTCCTGGTCGATCCCGTCGCTGAACTTGAAGATCAGGTCCTCGGGGTCGATGAAGCCGTTCTTGTTGTAGTCCGTGTCGTCCGTGGTCGTACTGCCTCGCACCGTGAGGTCGCCGGTTCCGCCGCAGTTGACCTCATCGGTCCACACCGGGCACCAGTCGCGGATGTCGACCTGGCCGTTGTGGTCGCGGTCGTAGGGGTGGGCCGGGTCGGGGGTGGGATCGGGGGTCCCCCAGTCCGGCACCGGGAGCTCGCCGGTGTTGAGGAAGTACTTGTTGTTCAGGTCGTTGATCGCCGAGGGGTCGTTCCACATCATCCCGGAGTCGACGTTGCCGATCACGACATCAGGACGGCCCGTGGTCGTCTCCCACGCCTTGTCGACGCTCGCGCCCGTGACGTTGTAGAGCTCCTGCTTCTGCAGCGAGTTGGCCACGGTCTTCGGCGTGCAGTGCTGCGGGTCGGCCATCCCGTAGAGCGCGCATGCGCTCTTCGAGGAGTACTTCCAGCCGTCGCCGCCCGAGCCGGTGGAGCCGGGCGCGCCGAACTCGTTGGGTGGGTACTGAGCCGGCGTGATGTGCATGTAGTCCTGATACGCGTAGACGCCGCTGGCCGTGGGCGGGCCGCCGTACGGCGACGCGGCGAAGGCCGGCGAGCCGGAGGCGACCACCGCAACGACGGCGATCAGGGCAACCACGGGGGCGAGCAGACTCCGACGGGACACGCGGGCTCCAGAGATCGAGACTGCGCGGATCATCACGCATCAGCCCAGGCCCTGTCCGGCACAGTTGTGTCTCAGAGCGCAGAATCTTGCCCGGCTTATCCGGACAAAGCCCCCCGCAGTGCCCCGGTCCGCTCCACGGCCGTAGCGTCGGCCGTCGTGTGGCTCGTTGCCGCAGCTCTCGGGATCCTCGCGGTCGCGACCCGGCTGCTCTCCTGGGGAGCCGCTGCAGACGTCACGTCCCGCGTCGCGCCGGTGCTGGTCTTCCTGGTCGCCGTGACAGTGCTTGCCGAGCTGGCCGACCAGGCCGAGCTCTTCGACGTCATCGCGACGCGAGCCGCGCGGATCGCGCGTGGACGGGTCTGGCTTCTCTACCTGCTGGTGCTCGTCCTCGGCACCGTGACGACGGTGGTCCTGAGCCTCGATACGACGGCCGTCCTCTTCACACCGGTCGTGCTGTCCCTCGCCGTGCAGCTGGAGCTGCCGCCGCTGCCGTTCGCCTTTGCGGCGATGTGGCTCGCCAACACCGCCTCCCTGCTGCTGCCGATCTCCAACCTCACCAACCTGCTCGCGATCGACCGCCTCGGCCTGTCGCCCGCGCAGTACGCCGCACGGATGGTGCTGCCGTCAGCGATCGCCGTCCTGGTCACCTGGGCCGCCCTCTGGGTCTGGCACCGTCGGAGCCTTCGCGGACGGCTGCCCGCCGTCATGGTGCGAGCCCCCGGCGATCCCACGCTGTTCGTGACCGCTCTGCTCGCCTGCGTGCTGCTCGTACCAGCACTGCTCCTGGGTGTGCCCTTCCCCGTGGCGGCGTCCGCCGCCGCGAGCATCCTCGTTGTCGCCTTCGCCGTACGCCGGCGCGGCGCGCTTCGCTGGAGCCTCGTGCCCTGGCGCCTCGTGCTGCTGGTCGAAGGGCTCTTCCTCGTCGTGTCCGCTCTCGGGCCGCACGGGCTCGACACCCTCCTGCGGGGCGCAGCCGGGGCGGGCGCCGGATACCTCGGCGACCTGCGGCTGGCCGGCACCGCGGCGCTCGGTTCCAACCTCGCCAACAACCTGCCCGCCTACCTCGCCCTCGAGCGCGTCGCACCGCACCAGCAGCTGCTCGCGGTGCTCATCGGTGTCAACGTGGGCCCGCTGGTGCTGCCCTGGGGCTCGCTCGCGACGTTGCTCTGGATGGACCGGTGCCGAGCCCGGGGCGTGCACATCAGGTTGCGTCAGCTCGCCGTCGCCGGCCTGCTCGTGGTGCCTGTGCTCCTGATGACGACGGTCGCGGGCCTGCGGGTCTAACCCGACAGGTGGGCCACGTCGTTCATCGACCGGACGACGGCTGCTCCGTCGGCGTGCCACTGCACCTCGTTGAGGCACGCCAGGTCCAGGTGCATGCGGAACAGCGCTGACGGCGGCGCCTCGAGCGCCATGCGAAGCAGCGTCTTGATGGGCGTCACGTGCGACACGACGATGACGGTCTGCCCGCCGTACGACGACAGGACGCGGTCCCGCGCGACGCGGACCCGGGCCGCCGTCGCATCGAACGACTCGCCGAACGGCGGCGCGACCGACGTCGACGCGAACCACTCGTCCATCTCGCGGGGCCACTTCTCGCGCACCTCGCGGAACGTGAACCCCTCCCAGTCACCGAAGTCGGTCTCCCGGAAGCCCTCGTCGACCGCGACCTCCAGGCCCAGCGCCTCCGCTACCAGCAACGCGGTCTCGCGGGCCCGGCGCAGCGGGGAGGAGACGACGGCGGCAGCGCCCGAGCCAGCCAGCCGCACGGCAGCCGCCGCGGCCTGCGCACGGCCGACGTCGGTGAGCGCCGGGTCCCCAGCGCCCGAGAAGCGCTTCTCGATCGACAGCGCGGTCTGCCCGTGCCTCAGCAGCAGGGTGGTCGTCGGTGCGGCCGGCGGGTCCTGCCACCCGGACCACCGGTCCGGGGCAGCGGCGACGCTCTCCAGGAAAGCGGCTGCGGGGTCGGGCGCCCATTCCCGGCCGACCGCGGCGGCATCCATGGCCTCGTTGGCGAGCCGGTCGGCATGCTTGTTCTTCTCGCGAGGGATCCACGAGAACCGCACCGACGGCAGCTGGGAGATGAGCCCGGCGGCTTCGCGCGCGAGCGGCTTGATACCGGGGTTCTTGACCTGCCACCGGCCACTCATCTGCTCGACGAGGAGCTTGCTGTCGAGCCGCACCTCGACCTCCGACGGGTCGAGGTCGACGGCTGCTCGCAACCCCGCGATCAGGCCGCCGTACTCGGCCACGTTGTTGGTCGCGACGCCGATGCCGGCCGCCCGCTCCGCGAGCACCTCGCCGGTGAGCGCATCGCGCACGACCGCGCCGTAGCCGGCCGGCCCGGGGTTGCCGCGCGACCCGCCGTCGGCCTCGATGACGAGCCTGCGACCCATGTCAGAGACCGGACTCGGCCGTCCGCACCATGATCCGGCCGCACTCCTCGTGTCGGAGCACGTCGTCGACAGCCGCCGCGCGGATGTCGGCCTTCTCGTTCTGCATGAGGTCGAGCCGGCAGCCACCGCAGGCACCACGGGCGATCGCACCGGCACCCACACCGCCGTGGTCGACGCGGAGGCGCTCGTAGAGGGCCAGCAGGTCCTCGGGGAACGTCGCCGCCAGCTCCGCGCGCTCGCCGGTGCTCCGGGCGATCTCCTCGTCGATCTCGGCGAAGCCCTTGTCCCGCGCCGTCCCGGCGTCGTCGCGCGCCGCGAGCAACGAGTCCCGTTCTCCCGTGAGCCGGTCGAGCACGGCCTGCGCGGCCTCGGCCCGCTCCATCACCTCGAGCTCGGCGTCCTCGAGGTCGGACTGCCGGCGGTTCAGCGTCGCGACCTCGTGCTGCAGCTCCTCGAGCTGCTTGGCGTTGGTGACGGCGCCGGAGTTGAGGTGGGTCTCGTCGCGGGTGCGGCGGCTCCGGACCTGCTCGATCTCGTCCTCGAACTTCTTCTGCTCGCGCGCCAGGTCCGAAACCTCGGTCTGGGCGCGCACGGTGTCGTCGCGGAGCGCGTCCACCTGTGCTTCGAGCCTCTCGATCTCCGCCAGCTCGGGGAGCGTCCGGCGACGGTGCGCCAGCCGGTCGAGCGCGCTGTCCAGCGCCTGCAGCTCGAGCAGGCGGAGCTGGACGAACGGGTCTGCCTTCACGCGGCGGGGGCTCCTCGGCTCGGGGATCCCCACCGTAGTGCGGTCAGCCGGTCGACGGCTCGTGCAGCGTCCACGGGTCGGTCACGAGGGTCGACACGGCGGTGTCCACGTCGACGGAGTCCGCGAGAAGGGACGCTGCCGAGGCGAGCCAGGGCCACTCGGTCGCCCAGTGCGCCGCATCCAGGAGCGCCAGTCCTTCCGGGGCCTCCGACGAGGGGTGGTGCCGCAGGTCGGAGGTCAGGTAGGCGTCGGCGACGGCAGCGGCCTCGGTCAGCAGGTCGTCGCCGGAACCGCCGCAGACAGCGAGGGTCTCGACGACCTGCAGGGGATCGCCCGCGGACCGGACGCCCCAGGCCGTGGCCGGCAGCGCCGACGCAGCCCGGCGGGTCAGCTCGGCCAGCGTGATCGGCTCCGGCAGCCGTCCCACCCGGCCGATCCCTCGCGGCCCGGGCACGGTCGCGAGCTCCAGCACGTCGTACGCCGGCTCCTCGTAGGGATGAGCCGCGAGCAGGGCACGTACGACGGCCTCCCGCCGGCCCCGCGGCAGAACGACCTCCAGCCGGGTCTCGTCGACGGACGCGACCTCGCCGACCACCCCCACCGTCGGCGACGCGCCGGGCAGCGGGCGGAAGGTCCCCTCCCCCGTCGTGCGCCAGGCGCATCGCTCGTAGTCGCCGACCGCCCCCGCGCCCTCGGCCGCGACGGCGTCGAGCACCCGGTCCGCGTCCGCGAGGGGGACGAACACGACGAGCTTGTCCAGCGGGTCGACCGCGAGCGGCGACAGCGGCCGGACGTCGAGCAGCCCCAGGGTCGCGGCGAGGGCGTCGGAGACGCCCGGCGCGGCGGCGTCGGCGTTGGTGTGCGCGACGAGCAGTCCGCAGCCACCGGCGATGAGGCGGTGGACCACGCGGCCCTTGGGGTTGGTCGCAGCCACCGAGGTCGTGCCGCGCAGGTAGAGCGGGTGATGCGTGATCAGCAGGTCTGCGCCGCGCTCGGCCGCTTCGGCGACCACAGGCGCGACCGGGTCGATCGCGAAGAGCACCCTGCGCACGACGGCGTCGGGGTCGCCGACGACCAGACCGACCGCGTCCCACGACTGCGCCAGCGACGGTGGGTAGAGCTCGTCGAGCGCGGCGACGACGTCAGCCAGGCGGGTCACGCCGCGAGGCTAGTCAGAGCATGTCGCCGGTGGCCCCGGTGATGCCGGCGGAGACCTTGGCGAGCATCTCGTCCGCGGAGAGCGAGAAGGCCCCGGCGGCGATGTCGAGCAGCACCGCCCCGAGAGCGACGAGGCTGGTCGTCGTACCGGCCGGATCGGCCTCGGCAGCCGTGATGAGCGAGGAGTACGCCCCCGGCTCGGCGCGCACGTAGGACTGCACGTGGGCGACGGTGCGGGTGAAGGCGGCGAGGTCCGGGCCGTGCGGAAGGGTCGTGTCCACGGACCTGACGCTAGGGCAACAAGTGCCTATCCGCCGGTGCTGACATGCCGAGCGCGCCCGACTCGTCCCTCAATGCCCGACCCCTCGCGACGACGAGCTCCTCCATTCCGCCGCGCGCCTGCCGATGCCTTCCTAACGTCAGTGACGAGAGGGGGGTCGGCCGACCATGTCCGCAAGCGCACGTCGCACGACGGCGCGGCTCGTCGCCGCCCTCGGTCTTCTCGTCAGCGCCCTGGCTCTGCCCGCGGCGACCTCGAGCGCCAACGCCCCCCATACCGGCCAGGTCCGGGCCCTCTTCTTCGGCGACAGCCTCATGGCCGGCGTCGGCGCGCACCCGGTTCGGCCGGTGATGGCGCGCGTTGCGGCTCGGCGGCTCGGCTGGGACGTCACCGTCGACGCCGTCCCGGGGACGGGCTACACCACCGGCGGCAAGCGTGGCCGGCCGTACCTGGACCGGCTGTCGAGGCCGGGCGTGCTGTCCACGCCGTACGACGTGGTGGTCCTCGAGGGAGGCACCAACGACAAGCTGGCGGATCCCGCCACGATGCGCGCGCGCACGACGGACACCGTCACCTACGTCCGATCGCGTCTGCCGACCGCCACGATCGTGCTGATGGGTGCCTACAACCCCCCGGGGCGGCGCTACGACCAGCGCCGCGTGACGATCGACGCCGTCATCCGCACCGTCGCGATCGAGCAGGCGCTGCCCTACTTCAGCCCGATATCGGGCCACTGGACCAAGGGGCAGGGCGCGCGCTTCCTGTCCGCGGACCACCTGCACCCGAGCGCCTACGGGTACGGCGTGATGGCCGCGCGGCTGGTCGCTGCGCTCCGCACGGCGCACGTCAGCTAGCTCCTCAAGCCCTTCGGCAGACCTGTCGACATCCGAGGTGATCCCGAACACGCGGCCCCGGCGACTCTGATCAGCGTCGGGGCCGCGTCATGTCCGCGCTGTGGGCGGGATCTGGCGCGTGACGGACGATGCTGTCCAGCGGGATCCGTCGGGTCTGGGCATACCGGCCCGGTTCAGCGCAGCGGCGACGGAGTGGGCCGACGCTCCAGACGCACGCAGGGCCACCGCACGATCGACGACGGCGGGTCCGGCCGTCACCGCCTTCCGGCGGCGACCCGAGGTGATGTCCGACCCCGGGAGCGGGACGTCGGCGCAGTCGGCCAGGACACGTTGGAGGTCATCAGCAGCCACACCTGGGGACCACAGGAACCCTTGCGCCTGCTGGCATCCGAGCGCACGCAGCGCAGCGAACTGCTCCATCGTCTCGACGCCCTCACCGATCGACATGGCACCGATCGCGTGCGCCAGGCTGACCACACTGCTGCAGATCGCCTCGTCGTTGAGCGAGCGGGCGAGGCCCGACACGAAGGCCCGATCGAGCTTGAGGGCGCTGATCGGGTAGCGGCGCAGGTAGAGCAGCGAGCTGTAACCGGTGCCGAAGTCATCGATCGCGATCCGGACGCCGAGCGCTGCAAGCCCGTTGAGCGCCACCGCTGCGGCGTCGGCGTCGTGCATGAAGACCGACTCGGTCACCTCGAGCATGAGTCGCTCCGGGTCGAGACCACTGCGCTGCAGCGCGTCGCGCACGTGCTCGACGACGTCCGGCTGCGTCAGCTGTCGGACCGACAGGTTGACGGCGACGTCCAAGCCTTCCGCAGCCCCGGCAAAGGCCGCCGCGTCGCGGCACGCCCTGTCGACCGCCCATCGGCCGAGCGGCACGATCAGCCCGCTCGACTCGGCCACGGGGATGAACTGACCGGGAGGGATCAGACCTCGCTCCGGATGCTGCCAACGGGCGAGCGCCTCCACCCCGACCGGCTGGCCGGTCCCGAGGTCGATGACCGGCTGGTAGTGCAGGACCAGCTCCGAACGGCTCAACGCGGCGCGCAGCTCGACCTCGGTCCTCATCAGGTCGTCAACGCCCCGTCGAAGGTCGTCGCTGAAGATCCGGAGCCGGGCGCCGCCGTGCCGCTTGGCGTCGTACATCGCGGCGTCCGCAGCCATGAGCAGCTCGTCGGCCGAGGCCGCGTCGCCGACTGCGACACCGACGCTGGCGGAGAGGTTGACCGACGTGTCACCGAGGTCGAACGGAAGGGCGAGCACCTCTGAGAGCCGGGCCCCCAGCGTCTCCATGTTCTCCGCGCTCGACAGGTCGCGCCAGACGATGACGAACTCGTCGCCCGAGTACCGCGACAGGGTGTCACCCTCCCGCATGACCCCGGTCAGGCGACCGGCCACCTGCAGGAGCAGGGCGTCACCGGCGGCGTGGCCGAGGCTGTCGTTGATGCGCTTGAAGTGGTCGAGGTCGAGGAACGCGACACCCACGTGGCGGCCCTGCCGGCGTGCATCGGCGCAGGCCTGCTCCAGGCGGTCCGCCAGCAGGAGCCGGTTGGGAAGCCCGGTCAGCGCGTCGTGCAGTGCTTGGTGCGTCAGGGCCAGCTGAACGCGGTGCATATCGGTCACGTCGACATGGCTGATCACGGCACCGCGCCCGTCGCCGATCTGAGCGGGCGACACCCGGATGCTGAACCAGTGATCCTCGCTCTCCCCGGGCCGGGCGTACTCGTACTGGTAGCGCTCGGCCCGCGCCGCCAGCACCTCCCGAACGCCCTCGGCAAAGGCAGCGATAGCGGTGGCGAGGTCGCCGTCGGCCGCCACGTGCGCGTCGCACTTGCGCAGGTAGTTGTCCCCGACGGACCACTCCGAGGGTGCGCCCCCCGGCCTAGCGGTGAAGCGCAGCCAAGCGCTGTTGACCGCGACGATGACGCCGTCCGGGCCGACCGCACAGGTCGGCGCTTCCAGGGCATCGAGCAGTCCTCGAGCCAGCTGCAGGTAGCTGTGCGCCTGCTGCTCGGACCGCTGCCGCTGCAGGGCATGCAGCAGCGCCGTCGCGAGTCGCGGACCGTCGTGCTCCCCCTTGACCAGGTAGTCCTGAGCGCCCTCGGCGAGAGCCCACATGGCGAGCTGCCCGTCGCCGCGGCCGGTGAGGACGAGCAGCGCCGTGTCGGGATGCGCCGCGCGCACGGCATGCACCACGGCGAGACCGTGGGCGTCGGGCAGGCCGAGGTCGGCCAGCACCAGGTCGTACGGCGACGCCGCGAGCCTCGCCAGAGCGTCGTGAAGGTTTGCCGCCACCTCCACGCGTGCATGGGGCAGCTCGTCCTCGAGCAGCGCCAGCACCAGCTCGCTGTCCGATGCGGAGTCCTCCACCACGAGGAGCCGCAGCGCGCTGTTGGGGCCGAGTGCCGCCTCCGGTGGGCTGATGAGCGGGATCACTGCGGAAGCCTGACGAGCCCCAGCCAGAAGTCGTCGATGGACTGCACGACGTGCACGAACTGATCGATGTCGACGGGCTTGGTAAGGAAGCAGTTCGCACCGAGGTCGTAGGTCTTCGCCACGTCCGACTCCGCCGACGACGTCGTCAGCACCGCAACCGGGATACGCCGTAGCGCTTCGTCGCTGCGCATGCGACTCAGGACCTCGTGCCCGGTCATGCGCGGGAGGTTGAGGTCCAGGATGACGAAGTCGGGCCTCGGCGTCGTGTCATCCAGGAGCAGGGCGATCGCAGCCGCTCCGTCACGACAGACCGTGACCTCGTTGGCGACCTTCGCGTCCTGCAGGGCCTCGAGCGTGATCTCGATGTCGGCAAGGCTGTCCTCGACCAACAGGATGTGCATGAGCTGCGCATGGCGCGTCACGCTGCCGCCCGCCCGGCCGGGGGCGCCGGGAGCGTCACGCAGAAGCGGCTTCCGCCGAGCTCCGACTCCTCCACCCAGGCGCGGCCCTCGGACCGCTCCACGACCTGCTGCACGATGGCCAGCCCGATCCCCGTCCCGGCGTAGGCCTCGCGCACGTGCAGCCGCGAGAACATCCCGAAGATCCGCTCGCGGTACTCAGGCTCGATGCCGATGCCGTCGTCATCGACGTACAGGTGCACGATTCCGCCGACGACCTCTCCGCTGACCTTCACGCGTGACGGCGCTTCCGGCCGATGGAACTTCACGGCGTTGCTGATCAGGTTCTGGAGCACGGCGAAGACCGCGGCCTCGTCGCACCAGACGGGCGGCAGGTCGCCGATCTCGACCTCGCCGGCAGCCTCCGACGCCACCGCTCGCAGCGCAACCGCGTTCGTGTCCACCACCTCGAGGCCGGGCTCGGACCGGAGGAACCTGGAGTACTCCAGCAGGTCGTCGATGAGGACCCGCATCCGCGCGGCGCCGTCTACGACGTGGAAGATGTAGCGGCTGCCGCGCTCGTCGAGGGCGTCGGCGTAGCGCTTCTCCAGCAGCTGCACGAAGCCGGTCATGACCCGAAGGGGTTCGGCGAGGTCGTGCGAGGCGACGTAGGCGAACTGCTCGAGGTCGCGGTTCGACCGGCCCAACGCGACGTACTGCTTCTCCAAGGTGCGATGGACGTCCGCCAGCTCGGCCGTGTGCTGGACGCGCTCCGTCACATCCTTCGCGCTCGTGGCCAGGCCGACGACTCTTCCGTCGCTGTTGAGCAGGGGCGACACGGTCAGCGAGACCGGCACGTGGCCGCCGTCGGGACGCAGGTGCCAGGTGTCGAAGCGCTCGACGCGTTGCCCCGAGAGCGCGGCCGCGTGCACCCCCTGCAGCTGCAGGGCCGTCTCGTCGGGCAGCAGGGCGATCGTGGAACATCCGAGCATGTCCTCCGCGCTGCGGCCGTAGAGCCGCTCCGCCCCGGCGTTCCAGCTCGTGATCCGGCCGTCGAGGTCCTCGCTGAAGATCGCGTCGGCGGAGGCGGCCACGATCTGTGCCATGAGCCCAGGGTCGATCAGGATCTCGGGAGTGGCGACGAGATGCTGGCCGAGCGTCGACGTGGCAACGACCTTCATAGATGAAGCATCGGCGCCCGAAGGCCCGGAAAGACCACTTGGCCACGCGAACGGCTCGAAGACGGCAGGTCACGTGGTGCTGCCGGAGGACATGTGTCGCTCGTCCGCGCGTGTCGGGAGCAGTCCCACGGTGGTCCCAGCAGGACTCGAACCTGCGACATCCGCCTTGTAAGTCGCAGCGTGAGTCGTCCGCCGGTGACCGTCGGTGTTCGCTGAGCGTGCGGGTAACGCCTCGTGATCCACCGAAGGTCACCAAGGACCACTGCTGTCCGTCCATTTGGCTGCCAACTTGGCTGCCACTCTTGGTTGCTTCAACAGCCAAGCGCCAGCCGCGATAAGGGTCGTCATGCGGTGCCGTGAGTCAGGCAAGTCCGTGGGTACGTTCGCGGGTACGCCGGTGGGTACGGCATGGAACTCACGACTCATGGCCTGGCGCCTCTGCGAGATCTTGATCAAAGATCCGGCTTGTCGTCCAGGCACTCGCGAGCGACGTTCCACAAGTCGTCTGCGAGGAGATCGCGACGGTGGGTCGCTTGCTCGTCAACCTCTCCATTGCGCTTCCGCAACGGAGAATCCAGAAGTCCGCCCATGCCATGGGTGAATAGCGCTAGCACCCTCCTCGGCAGCTCCCCGGCGGGGCCGTCGAGCGATCCAGCCACGGCTGACGCCAGGTTCGTCTCGTGCCAGCGTTCCAAGTGACGAGCCAGACCGTCGACAGCTGTCCTCAGTCGCACACCGGGGTCGGGCGGGCCGATCCGCAGGCTGTTGCCCTCATGGAGTGGCAGCCGTTCGCGCGCACAGATGACGCATACATTCCGGTCTGGCACGTCACGTGGACGGCTCCTCGGGTCGTACCGCGTGTAGAGGACGACGGGCTGCCTTCCGTGCTCACTGCAGTCGATGCTGCGCTCGTCCACCCACGCAACCTAGCTGCCGGTTAGCCGGCCGGCGCCTCTCCGCCTTCGCCCGACTCCGCGTCGGACGGCGACCAACTGCGGCTCTCCTCGTCCCACCGCTGCACGCGGTGATCCCAGGCGAACTCACATGCAGCGCAAGTCCACCGGCTCTCCCACGCATCGCCGTCGTCCATCACCTCACCAACGTCGCTCACGCGGTACGAGGAACACTGTGGACACCTCCGCGGCTGTCCCTCCCGATGTCGATGCTCTGCCATATCTAGAACCCCGAGAAGGTGACCAGTCGCGTCGAGCACCAACTCGGCATCCCAGGGAGTTGCGTCGCTGTAGTGCTGCAGCCAGACGGCGAGATCCCACGTCTTGTCGGTCAGCGTCTTCGCGTAGGCCCGGAGACGTCCGGTAGCAATGCGCTCGACCGCGATGTCAGCCCATGCTTTGAAATTGCTGCGCTGCGGCCGCTCCGACTCCGGCAGCTCAAGAAGGTCCGCGAGGTCGGGAACCGTCGCGAGCAGCGCCTCGCGGCAACGAATCCCAACAGCCTGATAATCCTCTGCTTCGTTTGCCGTGTTGTACGCGTCCACGGCCTGGCCGTGCTTTCGCCAAGCCGTCGATGTTGGTAGGTCGTCTTCGTCCAGCTGCTTGCGGCTGCGTTCCGCCAGCATGGTGGACAAGCCGACGTGAAAGGTCAGGGCTGTGCCGTACTCAGGGAAATCTCGCTGGACGTAGTAGTTCGTGGGATTGGTGATCACCCAGTAGCGGTCCTTGTAGGTCTGCACGTCCCAGATCTCGTGAGGTCGACCTAGCACCTTCGTCATCGAGACACGCTGAGTCGTCTTCACCGTCGCGTCGTCGACCTGCGAGAGCAGGTATTGCTCGACGTCACGCTTTTCATGCTCCCGCGGACTTTCCACGGAGCGACCGTAGCGAGGATGTGCTGCTGGACGCCGCTACCGTGATGTCGTGACCGACGAGCAACTGGCTGTTGAGGTCTTCCCCATTGCCCTCGAGCGCTGGGTTGCTGTTATCGAGGGGGCCAGCGGACCTTTCTCCACCGAGGCCAGCACACCGGAAGGCGTTGAGGCAGCCGTCGCGACGGCAATCGGTGAGGTCCTCGGTTCAGGTCAGACGGACTTCCGGCTGGTTGACCCCAAAGGCAACGACTGGACGGTCGACATGGCCGCTCGGCAGGCGGCTGAGCTGGGCCGCTAGTTGGCCGTGTTCAGCGACCGCCGGGTCGTCGTGATCGCCTCTTGCGTTGACCAACGTCCAGGTTCGGCTTGGCTCGCATCGCCCTCCGGGCTACTCGAGCTTCTTGGCGGACGCGTTGCTCGGCCAACATCTCGGCTTCATGTTTGCGTTGCCGACCTCGTGTGAGTAACCGGTGCACCCAAGCCACGAAGTCGTAGAGCATGGCCGGGAGCAGTCCATACCCGTTGGCGTCGTAGGGCCGTCGGCCCGAGGCCAGCTCGCGATAGGTTGGTCGACGACGGGGCATCAGTCCATGCTTCCACCTGAGCGACCAGGAGGGCTGCTAGCCGGCGCCCTGCGGTAGCTCTACCCCGTACCCACCGGCGTACCCAGACCGCGCGGCGGCCAGTCCACAGATGCGTGCAGTCGCGCCTCGGCGGAACGTCGGTCCCGCAGGCTCAAGCAATGGGGTCACCCGGGTTCACGCTGTACCGCGTCGCGCACTCGGCGGCTCCGTCAGAGGCGCCGCTGCTGCTCGGGGCGTACCGCAGCCGTGTCGCTGCCCTGTCCGCCCGTGACGCCGACGTGCTCGAGTGTCTGGAACGAGCAGGCGGGCGACGCGTCGAGCTGACCCACGAGGTCCACAGCTGCCCGGAGGGTGGTCGCTGCGGCACTCAGCGCATGGCCTGCGCGGTGGGCCAGCCCGTGGGGTGGCCCGTCGACCTGCGCGCCGAGCTCGCCGAGACCGCCCGCTGGCTCAGCCGACGGCGCGCGCACCGCCGGTAGGCGTACCTCCCTGAACGTCTTCCAGCCAACCCCGGCACCTCACCTTCCCTCTCACGGCACCTTCCGCTTCACCTCACCTGCCCGCTCGCAGCACCTTCCGTTTCACCTCACCTTCCGTCTCATCTCACCTCCTCAACTTCAAGATCAACTAATCGAGACACACTTGGATCGCCTGTCAGCGATCGTTGACGCCGGGCTTTGCGCGGCCGTTCTGGTTGGTGTGCGGGGTGTATCGGACCGAACCGTCTCGCCGAGGCTCGGCGACGTGCAGCTGGCCGCCGTAGCGCTTGTGCACTGACTGCCGACTGACCCCCAAGGCGTCGGCGATCTCGGCGAAGGTCGCGCCGGCCCCGAGCGCCCTGATGACCAACTGCCTCTCCGCCTCATCGATCTCAGCGCGGGCGGTCGGCACTAGCGACAGCGTGTCCAGGGCAGGCTGCTTGTCCGCCGGAGTGACCCAGTACGCCCTCGGCTGCCTGACCGGCTGCTCAGACGGACCCTGGCGTCGACGCTTTGACACAGCTCACCTCGCGATCTATGCCGGCGGGTCCGGCCGTGTCGCGAAGGGTGCGGACCCGGCGTACCCACGAGTGGCCCCACCCCCGCGCCGCACATGCGGCAAGCCGCGGGTACGGCCGCGGGTACCAGCGCGCGAATGCTGCGGTGCATTGCGAACGTCAGCGGACCCAAGACGATGCAGCCAGCGAGGCGGGGTCCGCGGTCATTTCCCCGGGAGTCTCCATGGATCAGCTTCTGCTCACACCCGTTCAAGCGGCCCGAGCGCTAGGAATCGGCCGAAGCAAGCTCTACGAGCTGCTGGCGGAGGGCCAGCTCGAGTCCGTCCGCATCGGCAGCTGCCGCCGCGTTCCAGCGCAGGCTCTCCACAACTTCCTCGCCGACCTCTCCCGAGCCGGCTGATCCAGGCCAACGTCGATCCAGCGGCGTGCGGCTGACGAGCAGCTGTCGCAACTGAGGAGCTGAGGCATGGCGAAGCGGCGCTCGAACGGCGAGGGTGCGATCTACCAAACGAAGGACGGCCGGTGGCGCGCAGCCGTCGACCTGGGATGGAAGGACGGCAAGCGCGACCGCAAGTACCTATCAGGCACCACCAAGGCGGCCGTGGCGAAGAAGGTCCGGGAGGCGCTCGCCCAGGCCGATGCCGGTGTGCCGCTGACGCGCGATGGTCGCGGGCCAACGGTGGAGGAATGGCTCTGGTACTGGCTGGCCAACGTTCAAGCGCGACGCGTCCGGCCCAGCACTCGAGAGACGCAGAGGGCACTCATCCGGGTACACCTGGCCCCGGCACTCGGCAAGATTCGAATACGCGACCTGACGCCCGAGCGCGTTGAGGCCTTCGAGATGAAGCTCGTCGAGAGCGGCCTTTCCGGCGCCAGCGCTCTCAAGGTGCATCGCACGCTCTCCCGGGCCCTGAAGGTGGCCATGCAGCGCGGACTCGTGTCTCGCAACGTCTGCACGCTGATCGACAGCCCGGCCGTCGTGCGGCACGAGGTCGAGCCGCTGACCACCGACGAAGCCAAGCGAATTCTCAAGACCGCAGCGCAAGGGCGCAGCCCCGCACGGTGGTGCGTTGCCCTCTCACTTGGACTCCGCCAAGGAGAAGCGCTCGGACTGGCCTGGGACAACATCGATCTCGAGGCCGGCACCCTGTCGGTAAGGCAAGCACTCGCGCGGTCGCGCTACGCCCACGGCTGCGACCGGCAGACAGCCTGCGGGAAACGACCCGTGGCTTGTCCGCATCGCGTCGGCGAAGGAATGCACCTGGAAAAGCCAAAATCCCGCGCCGGCGATCGGGTGATCACGCTCCCTCTCCCTCTCGTCGAGGCACTCCGTGCACATCGCGTCGAGCAGCACCGCGAACGACTGTTGGCGGGGCAAGCCTGGTGGACGCCGCCGCCCGCGCCCCGCGGCTACTCCTGGGATCTGGTCTTCAGAACTGCCGACGGGCGACCAATGCAGCCAGCCCGGGACTACCGGGACTGGCGTGCTCTGCTCGAGTCGGCCGGCGTCAGGCATGCGCGACTCCATGACGCCCGACACACCGCCGCCACCATGTTGCTCGGCATGGACGTGAAGCCGCGCGTTGTGATGGAGATCTTGGGCCACTCCAAAATCAGCCTCACGTACGACACCTACAGCCACGTCATGCAGGAACTCCAGCGCGCCGCTGCGGATCAGATGGGCGCGGCACTGTGGGGCGAGGAATCACTACGGCCGACGGCCGGTGACCGCGACGACGAATGACGATGTGGTGACACTGGGAAGCGTTCAGTGCACTCGCCACGCGGCCTACCAGGACCTTGGTGCTCGGCTGGGCTGGAGCTACGGCGCGGGTGCCGCGCTCTCGGATTCCATCTTGGAGGCCCGTTGGACTGCATTCTCAACCGCAGCCGCGACTATTGCGAGCCGCTGCGAAGCCGGTGGACATGGGTCGCGGTCACTCGCGCTGGCACCTGTTCGGGTGAACACAGACGTTCCTTCGGCATAGGCGATAAGCACGTCGTCGACGGTGCGCTGACCCAGCACAGGGTCTGGCGCAATGAGGTCGAAGGTGTACTGGGTTTGCGCGCTCGCCGGCCAGATGCCAGTGAGTCTCGGCATTGCACCGGTTCGGTCGGCGATGCTCAGGACCAAAGACGAGACGCTCGCCGGTAAGGCGACGGGTGCCGCGTCGCCATAGCGCTGAAGAAGGTCACAGCTGCCGTCCGCAGCGCGCACAAGCTGCAGCGTCCCCAGGCCCCAACGTCGACGTGGTTCCACCAACGCAAGGCTGGACGCGCGCTGGGCCACCAACGCATAGAAGTCGGAGAAGACCACCGCGGCTCGATCTCCACGCGCGTAGATCGCCGCGGGACTGTCTGCACCGCCAGTCAGCTGCACGACTACGAGCTGGCCGACATGTGCCGCCGGGCCGAGCGGACAGCCGGCTGCTATCCGACCCGTGCCATACCAAGCTCGGAACATGGCCCGACCGGTATCCGCTGGGACGTCGGCCGTCAGGGTCTGGCGCACGGCCTCCACGTCAGGGCACAGCTCGATCGGGGAGACAGACATCGCCGAAGGTTGGGCGGCGCCGGCCTGAGGAGACGCCGATCGGGGGCCAGCATGATCCAGCCACGCGGCGGTCGCCGTCGTGATGCGGCGGTAGTTAGTGGAAGCCGGATTTGCCGGCCACACCGCCACGAGGGAAGCAACGACAGCCAGAATCAGAACCGGGCGCACGCCAGCTGGCGCTGCATGTTCTCCATTCGGAGTAACTGCGGCGCCGTCGAGACGTAACAACTTGAGCATGTGTAGCTGCTTGGAGTCCTCGCCCGAGAACCGGGGCACCATGGCGCGGTCCCGGCGGACGTTGAGCTCCTGCAAGTGATACGCCCAGAAGAAGAGGAAGACCGCACCGCTGCAGGCGGCCACCGACCGCCAAGGCGATCCCGGCTCAGTCAGCAGCGCCCCCAACAGCTGGCCTGCCAGAAGTGTGTAGGCCACGACCGCGAGCGCGACATGGGTTCTCACCAGCGCCTGTACGGCGACTCGACGAGTCTTGCTCCCCTGACCTCGACACCGCAGTGCACGTTTCGTATACACGGTGGCGTGCAGCGCAGGAATCAGGGTCAACAGCCAAGGCAACGGAGTGCCTGCCAGGACCAGGAGCGTGCCGGCAGGAATCGTCAGGAAACGCGCGGCGGCGCCCCGAGCCTGAACCGGCGAGGGCGACGCCTCGGCGTCGTCCAGCTCATCCCCGGTCACGGGGGCGTCGTGGGCAGCACTGCAGAACGGGCTGGCACGGCACACCTCCTCGACCCTGGCACTCAGCGCATGAGAGTGCCAAGTCGATGATGGCCGGAATGTCCGTCGCTGCCAGGAGGCTCGCCGCGCCCCTGGTGGCGAACACAGGAATTGGCTGCCACTTTGGCTGCCACTTCATGGCCGAGCTGGCGAGGCTCCGCGCGCTGCGACTGCGTTCTCGCACGTCACGACCGGTTTCCGAAAGTGGTCCCAGCAGGACTCGAACCTGCGACATCCGCCTTGTAAGGGCGGCGCTCTAGCCAGCTGAGCTATAGGACCGGAAGGGCAACTCTAGGCCGACGACTACCCACGGACGGGTGATGCGGCCGGCACGTCTACCTGCCGAGGACAGCACTGAGGGGCACACTGACCTCTCCAGGCAGGAGACCGCGTGACGACGCCTCGCCGTCGTATCCCCGTACCCGCTCTCGCGGTCGCGGCGGTCGGTCTTGCCCTATCCGCAGTCGTCGTCGTGGGTGGCGACAGCCACTCCTCCTTCGTGCGCAGCTTCAATGACCTCGCCCAGCTCGCGGCGGCGGCTGCGGCGGCGCTGACCGCCGGCCATGCCGCGTTGCGCAGCAGCGGTCGCGCCCGCTGGATGTGGCTCGCCGTCGCCGTCGGCTGCGCCGGGTGGGCTGCCGGCGAGTCCGTCTGGTCGTGGTACGAGCTCGCTCGCGGCATCGACACGCCCTTCCCGTCGCTTGCCGACATCGGTTTCCTCCTCTTCCCGGCGGCAGCCGGCGTGGCGTTGCTGCTGCATCCCGCGCGCGGGGGGCGTCTGACCCGCAGCCGTCGGGCGCTCGACGCGACGCTCGCCACCAGCGCGCTCGCCCTGGTCTCCTGGGAGACCGCGCTCGGCGCTGTCGTCAGCGCGGGAGGAGACAGCCGCTTCGCACTCGGGGTCGCGCTCGCCTACCCCCTGAGCGACTTCCTGCTGCTCGTCCTCATCGTCCTGACCTTCAGCCGGGCCAGCGGATCCCGCGCGCAGCTCGCCCTGCTCGCCGCGGGCATGGCCGCCCTGAGCGTCTCCGACAGCGGCTTCGCCTACCTGACCTCCAACGGCACGTACGACGGCGGTGCGATCGACCTCGGCTGGATCACCGGCTTCGTGCTCATCGCCCTCGCGCCGCTGGTGCGCACCCCGGAGGAGGAAGCCTCTCAGACCGGCAAGCAGCCAGAGGCCGTCACCGTCCTGCCGTACCTGTCCGTTGCCGTCGCCGGCGCCGTCACCGCGGCCCGGATGCTGACCGGCCACCCGCCGACGCGTGGACAGACCGCGCTGTCGGGCGCCGTCGTACTGCTCATCCTCGTGCGCCAGTACCTCACCCTGCGCGAGAACGCCGCACTCGTCGGCGAGCTCGCCGTCCGCGAGGCACAGCTGCGGCACCAGGCCTTCCACGACGCCCTGACCGGGCTGGCCAACCGGGGTCTGTTCCAGGACCGGCTCGGGCACGCCCTCGACCTGCACGGTCGGGACCTGCGCGCGGTCTCCGTGCTCTTCCTGGACCTCGACGACTTCAAGGTCATCAACGACACCCTCGGGCACGCCGCCGGTGACGAGCTGCTCGTGCGGATCTCCGAGCGGCTGCTCGCCGCGGTGCGCACCGGCGACACGGTGGCCCGACTCGGCGGCGACGAGTTCGCGATCCTGCTCGAGGACGGTGGCGACCCGCTGACGGTTGCGGCCTCGGTGGAGCTGGCCCTGCGACCCGCGTTCGTCCTGGACGGAAGCGCCGTGAAGGTCGGCGCCAGCATCGGCCTGGTGGCCGTCGAGCCCTCCGACACCGCGACGACCGCGGATGCGCTGCTGGCCAAGGCCGACACCGCGATGTACACCGCGAAGCGGTCCGGGAAGGGACAGCTGCGCGTGTTCGAGGAGGGCATGTCCCTCACCGAGCTGTCGGACCAGCGGATGGGCACCGCGCTGGCCCACGCCGTCGAGACCGGCGGGCTCACGCTGGACTACCAGCCGGTCGTCAACCTCGACACCGGGCAGGTCGAGGGGCTCGAGGCGCTGGCCCGCTGGACGCACGACGGGCGAGTCGTGCCGCCGTCTGAGTTCATCCCGGTCGCCGAGCGCACCGGCGTCATCGGCGCGTTGACCGAGTGGGCCCTCGACGAGGCGTGCCGGCGCGTTGCGGGCTGGTCGCGCGGCCACAAGCAGCTGCTCCAGATCTCCGTCAACGTCTCGCCTCCGCAGATCACCGACCCGGGCTTCGTCGCAACCGTCACCGCCGTCCTCGCCCGGCACCGGCTCCGTCGCGGTCAGCTCGTCCTGGAGATCACCGAGTCCAGCCTGCTGACCGACGTCGTGCTCGCGCGCGGTGTGATCGCGGAGCTGCGCGACGCCGGCGTGCGCATCGCGCTGGACGACTTCGGCGTCGGCTTCTCCTCGCTGTCGCAGCTGCACGCGATCGAGCTCGACATCGTGAAGATCGACCGCTCCTTCATCGACCAGCTCGACACCGACCCGCGGCAGGTACGGTTCCTGCGCAGCCTGCTGCGGCTCGGCGGCGACCTCGGCCTGCAGGTGGTCGGCGAAGGCGTCGAGCGCCAGGCCCAGCTCGACCTGCTGCGCGAGCTCGGCTGCCGGCTCGTTCAGGGCTACCTGCTCGCGCGGCCGATGCCGCCCGACGAGGTACCGGCCGCCATCGCCGGCCAGAGCTTCGCGGCGCTGAGCTAACCCGGCGGGAGCGGTCGCACGATCAGGGCGACCTGGCGGCCCGAGCTGCGCGTCAGGACGACCGTCACCTCGCGTGACCCCGTCAGCTTCAGCTGCCGCCGAAGCGTCTCCGGCTCCACCGCCGTACCGCGCTTCTTCACGACCAGCGGCCCCGCGTCATGGGCGCGGAGCCGCTCGCGCAACGGCTTCAGACCGAAGGGAAGGGTCTCCAGCACGTCGTACCACCGGCCGAACGGCGTGGGCACCGGCGCTGCGGCCGCGACGTACGCGATGGTGGCGTCGAGCAGCCAGCCCTCGACGCTGGCGGCGACCTGTGCGACGAGATGGGCGCGTACGACGGCGCCGTCCGGCTCGAGCAGGAAACGGCCGGGGGGTGCGACCGCCGGGTCGGCGACGACCTGGTCCGTCAGGACGTCGCCGCCGGGCAGCAGCGTCGCCGAGCGGCGCACACCCCGGCGCGCGTCGCCGCCCCAGAGCACCGCCTCCTTGACGTCGCCGCGCACCGACACGATCTCGACCTCGACCGTCGCGGGCAACGCCTCGTAGTCGATGCCCGGCGCAACCTTGACGCCGAGAGCATCCAGCTGCGGCAGCCACCCGAGGACGTGGTCGAGCCGCGGCGTGTAGGCCCGCGGGTCGAAGACGCGTCGCCCGCCTGCCCGCCGCGCGGGGTCGACGAACACCTGTCCCGACGGGTCGAACCGGGTGATGTCGGCGCGCACGAGCTGCACAGACCTGTCGAGCTCGCGGGCGTTCTCGCCAGCAAGCAGCAGCCGTGTCTCGTCGAGGTCGACCCCGATCGCCGGAGCGACCACCGCCAGCTCGAGCAGGTCGCCTCCGACGGAGCAGCCGAGGTCCAGCACGCGACCCGCGCCGGCGAACCGCTGCGCGCGATGCGCCGCGACGTCGTACGACGACGCCTGCTCCAACGCCTCCGCTGTCCACCAGAGCCGGTGCCCGGCAGGGTGCTTCGAGCGGGCCCGCTGCTTCA
>JAODNA010000089.1 GCA_025465135.1 Frankiales bacterium
GCCGGCGGCTGCGGCGACGGCACGGGAGCCGGGCTGCCGGCGGCGAGCGGAGCCGGGTCGGCCGGTGCTGCCTCGGCGGGAGGGGCTGAGGCGCCGTTGGTGCCGGCGCCGTGGGACGCCCCGTTGGGGGCGGGGGAGTCACCCGGCGAGTAGTCGGACAGGAAGTCCTGCCACTCCGCGGACACGCTCGCGGGGTCCTTGAGGTACTGCTGGTGGATCTCGTAGACGAGCCACTCGTTGGCACCAAAGTCGGTCTGCTGTCCCGGCTGCGTGGACACGCTGCGGTTCGCCTCTTCCCCAGAGATCTGCCGTGCGCCGAGCTGGCTGGCCTGGCGACCCGTCAGGCTACCCGTCAGCGGAAGGACGGCGACACCCCTCAGGTGCCTCCGAAGTCGTCGAGGATCAGGGAGAGTACGGCGAGGTGCACGCGGAGCCGAAGGAGGCGGATGGACACGGTCGGACCCCCTCTCGTCCTGGGAGTGCTCCGCGAGGAGGCGGGCGGTGAGCGCCGGGTTGCGCTGACGCCCGACGCGGTCGGGCGCGCGCAGGCACTGGGCCTGTCGGTCCTCGTCGAGCTCGGCGCGGGTGACGCGGCGCTCTACGCCGACGCCGAGTACGTCGGAGCCGGTGCCGAGTGCGGCCCACGCGACGCGGTGCTGAACCGCGCGGACCTGGTCGTCTGCGTGCGGGCGCCGGGGCTGCAGGTGCTGGACGCTCTTCGCCCGCGGCAGCTGTTGCTGGGCATGCTGCGGCCCGACGTCGACCTTGCGCTGGCCACCAGGATGGCCGACTCCAAGGTCACGCTGATCGGCTTCGAGGGGCTGCCCCGGACCCTGTCCAGGGCCCAGTCCATGGACGCCCTCACGTCGCAGGCGAACGTGGCGGGCTACAAGTCGGTGCTCGTCGCCGCGGATGCGTACGGCGGCTTCTTCCCGATGCTCATGACCGCGGCCGGCACGACGCGCCCCGCCGCAGTGCTGGTCCTCGGCGCCGGCGTGGCCGGTCTGCAGGCGATTGCGACGGCCAAGCGGCTCGGCGCCCGGGTGACGGGCTATGACGTCCGTGCCGAAGCGCAGGACGACGTCCGGTCGCTCGGAGCCGCGTTTCTCGATCTCGGCGCGGTCAGCGTCGTCAGTGAGGGCGGCTACGCCCGCCCGCTGACCCCGGAGGAGAGCGCGCTGCAGCAGCAGGCGCTCGTCGACGCGATCGACGCTTTCGACGTGGTCATCACCACCGCGCAGGTGCCCGGCAGGCGACCTCCCGTGCTGGTGCCACGGGAAGCCCTGGACCGCCTCGGCCCCGGTTCGGTCGTCGTCGACATCGCGGCGAGCTCGCTCGGCGGCAACGTCGACGGCTCGGTGCCCGACGCGACGACTGTCACCGACCGCGGTGTCACTGTCATCGGGGCCGGCAACCTGCCCTCGCAGGTCCCGCGCGCCTCGTCGACGGCGTACGCCCGCAACGTCACGGCCCTGCTCGGACTCCTCATTCGCGATGGCGCGCTTCACATCGACCTCCAGGACGAGGTGCAGTCGGGGCTCGTCGTGACCCACGACGGCGTCGTCTTCCGCCCCGAGACGCTGGGAGGCAGCCGATGACGGCAGCCCTGCTCGCTGTGATCACCGTGTTCGTGCTGGGCCTGCTCGTGGGCTTCGAGGTGATCAGCAAGGTCCCGCAGAGCCTGCACACCCCGTTGATGTCCGGGGCCAACGCGATTCACGGTGTTGTCGTCGTCGGGGTGATGGTCATCGCGGCGACGAGCGACTCCGCCCTCGGCCGCATCCTGCTCTTCGTCGCGGCGGTCTTCGCGGCCATGAACGTCGTCGGGGGCTATGTCGTGACCGACCGGATGCTGCAGATGTTCCGGGCGAGGCGTGGGGGCCGCTCATGACCGCGTTCGACAGCACGGTCGCCCTGATCTACCTCGCCGCGGCGACGTCCTTCGTCATCGGGCTGCACCTGATGAACTCGCCGGCCAGCGCCCGCCGCGGCAACGCGGTGTCGGCAGCCGGAATGGCCGTGGCGATCCTCACGACCGGTGTCGTCCTGATCCGGGACGGCGCGATCTCGTCAGGGTCCGTCGTCGTGCTGCTTGCCGGACTGGCCGTCGGCGCCGTTGCGGGGCTCGTCGGGGCGCGCCGCGTGAAGATGACGGACATGCCGCAGCTCGTGTCGCTGTTCAACGCCGTCGGCGGCGGCGCAGCAGCCTTGGTGGCGCTCGTGGAGGTCGTCGACGGTGCCGGTCTGCGGCACGCCGCGGTCAGCCTGTCCCTGCCGACCGTGCTCGACGTGCTCATCGGCGCCCTGACCTTCAGCGGGTCACTCGTCGCCGCCGGCAAGCTCGCCGGCCGGCTGCCGGGCGCGCCGGTGACGTCGGCTGCCGGCCGGGCCGCGTCGGTGGTGCTCGGCGTCGTGGCGGTCGTCGGCGGCTTCGTGATCCTCACCGGTCACGGCGGGGCTGGCGTGCTGGTGGTGGTCGGCGCGGCCGCCCTCGGACTGGGGGTGCTGCTGACGCTGCCGATCGGCGGCGCCGACATGCCCGTGGTCATCTCCCTGCTCAACGCCTGCACGGGCACGGCGGTGGCGATGGCCGGCTTCGTGCTCGACAACACGCTGCTGGTGGTCGCCGGAGCGCTCGTGGGCGCCGCGGGCGCGATCCTCACGCTCCTGATGGCCGAGGCGATGAACAGGTCGCTCGCGAGCATCATGCTCGGCGGGTTCGGTACCGGCGACGAGGTCGTGGCGGCCGGCGCGGCGGGGGCGTCGGTCCGCGAGACCACCATCGACGACGCGGCCCTGCAGCTTGCCTACGCGGCGAAGGTCGTGATGGTCCCGGGCTACGGGCTGGCCGCCGCGCAGGCGCAGCACGAGATGGTCGAGCTGGCGACCGCGCTGGAGGCGCACGGCGTCGAGGTCAGCTACGGGATCCACCCGGTCGCCGGCCGGATGCCCGGGCACATGAACGTCCTGCTCGCCGAGGCCGACGTGCCCTACACCCAGCTGCGCGACCTCGAGGAGATCAACGGGGAGTTCGGACGCACCGACGTCGTGCTCGTCGTGGGCGCCAACGATGTCACCAACCCCGCTGCCCGCCGGCCGGGCAACCCGGTCTCCGGGATGCCGATCCTCGACGTCGACCATGCCAAGAGCGTCATCGTCATCAAGCGGTCCATGGGACACGGCTACGCCGGCATCGAGAACGAGCTCTACGGCGACCCGAAGACCGCGATGCTGTTCAGCGACGCGAAGGCAGGGCTGCGCGAGCTGCGCACCGCGCTGTCGGCGTACGTCACGTAGCCAGGTCAGCGAAAGCCGGCTTGGAGACTCGCCAGCTCGTCTGATCCGGGGCACAGCCGGTCGTAGGTGATCGAGGCGAGCGCTGCGGCCGGCGTCTTGTTGAGGTCGTGCAGGTCGGGCACCCCGTCATTGGCGTAGAGCAGACCGGTGACGACCTCGCCGCGCGCGCGGTGCTCCTCGATGAAGCCCGCGACCGCCTGCCGGTCGGTCGGGTCGTAGCCCTCCGGCACGGCCCGAAAGCGCATCGCGGTGCCGTCGTGCATCGTGACGCTGATCGCTCCCTCGTCCGGCACGGCCGCCACGATCTCCTCCCGCGGCGGCACGAAGTCGGTCGCCGTCACCTCGTGCTGGCGGGTGAACAGATAGCTCTTCGTCGAGCCCTCGTGGTCGTTGAACTGGATGCACGGCGAGACGACGTCGATCAGGGCGAAGCCGCGATGCGCGATGCCGGCCTGCAGGATCGGGATGAGCCGGTCCTTGTCCCCGGAGAACGCCCGCGCGACGAACGTGGCGCCCAGGCTGAGGGCCATCACGATCGGGTCGATCGGGGGCAGCAGGTTGGGCTCGCCCTTCTTCGAGGTCGAGTTGACGTCGGCCGAGGCGGAGAACTGCCCCTTCGTGAGCCCGTAGACGCCGTTGTTCTCGATGAGGTAGAGCATGTTGATGTTGCGGCGGATCGCGTGGGCGAGGTGCCCGAGTCCGATCGACAGCGAGTCGCCATCTCCTGAGATGCCGAGGTAGGTGAGCTCGCGGTTGGCGGCGTTGGCGCCGGTCGCGATGGTCGCCATCCGGCCGTGCACGGAGTTGAAGCCGTGGGCACCGCGCACGAAGTACGCCGGGGTCTTCGACGAGCAGCCGATCCCCGACAGCTTCGCGATCTTGTGCGGTGGGATGCCCAGCTTGAACAAGGCCTCGATCAGCGCGGCCGTGACGGAGTCGTGGCCGCAGCCGCCGCACAGCGTCGATGGTGCGCCCTCGTAGTCGCGCACCGTCAGGCCCAGGTCGTTGCGCTGGAGGTGCGCCAGCGGCACCAGTGGCTTGGCGATCGAGGGCATGGTTCAGCCTCCCAGCTGGTTGCGGATGCCGTCGACGACGTGCTTGGCGCTGAGCGGGAACCCGCCGTAGACGAGGACGGACCTCAGCCTGCCCTGATCGGCACCCGTCTCGAGGACGAGCAGGGAGCGCAGCTGCGCATCGCGGTTCTGCTCGACGACGAAGCAGGTCTCGTGCGCGTCGAGGAACTCGCGGACCTCGGCCTGGAACGGGAAGGAGCGGATGCGCATGACGTCGACGGGGATACCTCCCTCGTCGAGCAGCTCGGCCGCCTCGCGCACGGCCAGGTCGCAGCTGCCCACGGTCACGATGCCGACCTGCGCCTCCGCGCGTCGCTCGACGGCCGGCCCGGGCATGTGGTCGGCGGCTGCCCGGTGCTTGAGCGCCAGGCGGTCGACGACCTCCTGGTACTTGTCCGGGATCTCGGTGTAGCCGCCGTACTTGTCGTGACCCGAACCGCGGACGAAGTACGCGCCGCGGGAGTCCTCGCCGGGGAAAGTGCGCGGCGTGACGAAGTCGGCGTCCTCGTCGGCGAAGCGGTGGAACTCCGTCATCAGGTCCAGGTCGGCGCTCGTGAGCACCCGCCCGCGGTCGGGGAGGTAGGTGTCGTCCCACGTCAGCGTCGGAACGACCCAGTCGTTCATCCCGATGTCGAGGTCGGTCAGCACGATGACCGGAGTCTGGAAGCGCTCGGCGAGGTCGAACGCCTGCACCGCGAAGTCGAAGCACTCGGCCGGGTTGGCGGGGAACAGCAGCAGGTGCTTGGTGTCCCCGTGCGAGGCGTAGGCGCAGGCGAGGATGTCGCCTTGCTGAGTTCTCGTCGGCATGCCCGTCGACGGACCGGTCCGCTGGACGTCGATGAGCACGGCGGGGATCTCGGTGTAGTAGCCGAAGCCGAGCAGCTCGTTCATGAGCGAGATGCCCGGCCCGGACGTGGCGGTGAAGGCCCGTGCGCCGTTCCAGTTGGCGCCGAGCACCATGCCCAGGGCCGCGAGCTCGTCCTCGGCCTGCAGGATCAGGTAGTCGTTGCGGTAGTCGGTCGTGCCGTCCGGGCGGTGCACCGCCTCGCGTCGGTACGTGCGGCAGAGCGAGGTGAAGTTGTCCATGACGGACGTGGACGGGGTGATGGGGTACCAGGCCGCGACGGTGGCTCCGGCGTAGAGGCATCCGAGGGCCGTCGCGGTGTTGCCGTCGATGAGGATGCTGTCGCGGGTGGCGTCGATGGCGCGGAGGTGGAAGGGCAACGGGCAGTCGAGGTGCTCGCGCGCGTAGTCGTAGCCCAGTCGCAGCGCGCGCTGGTTGGCCTCTCGGAGGCGTTCGTTCTTGGCGAACGTCTCGTCGAGCAGCGTGGCCACGACGTCGAGGTCGATGTCGAGCAGCGCAACGAGGACACCGGCATAGCAGATGTTCTTCAGCAGCAGCCGCTCTCGCGGCTTCTGGAAGGCGTCCACGCACATCTGCGCCAGCGGTACGCCGAGGAAGGTGACGTCGTCGCGGACGAGCGCTGCGTCGAGCGGCCAGGTCGAGTCGTAGAGCACGTAACCGCCGCTGCGGACCTCGGTGATGTCGGCGGCGTAGGTCTGGGCGTTCATCGCGACCATCAGGTCGTAGTCGAGGGCCCGGGCGGTCCAGCCGCTCCCGTTGACCCGGATCTCGTACCAGGTCGGCAACCCCTGGATGTTGGACGGGAAGAGGTTCTTGCCCGAGACCGGGATGCCCATCCTGAAGATCGCTCGCATGAGCAGGCCGTTGGCGCTCGCCGATCCGGTGCCGTTGACGTTGGCCAGCTTCACGGCGAAGTCGTTGACGCGCACGTGCGCGGCCGAGAGGTCCTGCGCGGTCTCGAGCGTGGTCATGCGCCGTCGCCGTTCGAGCAGGGCTTGCCGGCGTACGGCAGGAGCAGGTCGAAGCGCTGCATGTCCCAGGCCGCCGTCGGACAGCGCTCCGCGCACAGGCCGCAGTGCACGCAGAGGTTCTCGTCCTTGACCATGACGCGTGCGGTCTGTGGCAGGTCCTCGGACACGAACAGCCCCTGGTCCGCGTTGAGCCGCGGTGCCTTCAGCCGGACCGACAGGTCGGCCTCCTCGCCGTTCGCCGTCATCGTCAGGCACTCGACCGGGCAGATGTCGATGCAGGCGTCGCACTCGATGCACAGCGACGTGTTGAAGACCGTCTGGATGTCGCAGTTCAGGCAGCGCTGCACCTCACGCACCGTCTGCTCGACGGTGAAGCCGAGCTCCACCTCGATCCCGATCTGCTCGAACCGGCGGGTGAGCTCGACGTGCTCCATCTTCTGCCGGCCTGCGGGGTTGTAGTCGTTGTGGTAGCTCCACTCGCTGAGCCCCATCTTCGCGCTGATGAGGTTCATGCCCTCCTCGAGCCGGTCGGTGAGCGGCCGGTCCTCGCAGCGGTTGTGGATGGAGATCGCGGCCTGATGAGCGTGTGCGACAGCCCAGATGATGTTCTTCGGTCCGAAGGCCGAGTCGCCGCCGAAGAAGACGCCCGGCAGGGTCGACTCCATGGTGGTCTCGTCGACGACCGGCACGTCCCAGTCGCCGAACTCCAGCCCGAGGTCGCGCTCGATCCACGGGAACGCGTTCTCCTGGCCGATGGCCACGATGACGTCGGTGCAGGGCAGCACGACGGTGTCGACCCGGCGCGACTTGGTGGCGTTGTCGTCCCACTCGAGGACCTCGAACTCCACCCCTGTCAGGCGGCCGTCTTCCACGACGAACCTTGTCGGGGCGTAGTTGACGAGGATCTCGACGCCCTCCTCCTCGGCGTCCTCGAGCTCCCACGGCGACGCCTTGAAGAACCGGCGCGGGCGGCGCGCGATGACCTTGATGTCCTTGCCGCCGAGGCGGAGGGAGGAGCGGCAGCAGTCCATCGCCGTGTTGCCGACGCCGATGATCAGGACCTGCTCGCCGACCGAGGTGATGTGCTCGAAGGCGATGGACTCGAGCCAGTCGATCCCGATGTGGATATGGGAGTCGCCTGTCTCGTCCCACCGCCCGGGCAGGTCGAGCTCCTTGCCGCGCGGCGCACCGGTGCCGACGAAGACCGCGTCGTATCCCTCCTCGAGCAGCGCGCCGAGGCTCTCGACCGGCGTGCCGTAGCGGATGTCGACACCCATGTCGAGGATGATCTGGGTCTCCTCGTCCAGCACTTCGGGCGGCAGCCGGAAAGCCGGGATGTTGGTGCGCATCAGGCCGCCGGCCTTCTCGAGCTGCTCGAGGATCGTGACGGAGTAGCCGAGCGGCATCAGGTCATTGGCGACGGTGAGCGACGCGGGTCCGGCACCCACGCACGCGATCCGCTTGCCGTTGCGCTGCTCCGGCGCGCGGGGGATGCGGTCGCTCACGTCGCCGCGGAGGTCAGCGGCCACCCGCTTGAGCCGGCAGATCGCCACGGGGGCGCCGTCGATCCGCTCCCGGCGGCAGGCCGGCTCGCACGGCCGGTCGCAGGTCCGCCCGAGGATGGCCGGGAAGACGTTGGACTCCCGGTTGACCATGTAGGCGTCGTCGAATCGCCCCTGGGCGATCAGGCGGATGTACTCGGGCACGTTGGTGTGTGCCGGGCAGGCGTACTGGCAGTCCACGACCTGGTGGAAGTAGCTCGGATCCCCGACGTCCGTTGGCTTCACGTGCTCATCATCGTCCCTGCGGCTTTCCGTGTGCGGGAAGTCCGGCAATCCGTGCCGTCGGCGTGTGACGCAAGATGGTGTGGTGAGACGCCTCCGGCCGGCCGCAGCCGCCCTCTGCGCAGCGCTCCTGGCGTCGGCGTGCGCCGGCAGCTCGGCTCCGAGCGCGACGTCAGCGTCGCCGACGCCCGGAGCCACGCAGCCGTCCGACAGCGCCACGCCAGCAGCCTCGGGGTCGTCGGGCCCCTCGGCTGCGGCAGCGCCCCAGGCGGCGGCGCTCTCCTGGACAGCCTGTCGCGACGGGTTCCAGTGCTCGACCCTCTCCGTACCCCTCGACTACGCCAACCCGGCGGCCGGGCGCGTCAGCCTGCGGCTCATCCGCATCCGCGCGAGCCGGCCGGCGCAGCGGGTCGCAGCGATGCTCGTCAACCCGGGCGGGCCGGGGGTCTCCGCCGTCGACTTCCTGCGGGGCTACGCCAACGGCTCCGCGCCGGCCGTGATCCGGCAGCGGTTCGACCTGGTGGCCTTCGACCCGCGGGGCACCACCGGCAGCTCGCCGGTGCACTGCGCGACGACCGCGCAGTTCGACGCGTTCGTCCACGTCGACCCGGACCCCGACAACCAGAGCGAGGTCAATGCGCTCGTCGCCGCCAACCGGAGCTTCGACGACGGCTGCGAGCGCCGGTCCGGCCGCATCCTGCCGCACGTCTCGACGGCCGACGCGGCCCGCGACATGGACAGCGTGCGCGCCGCCCTGCGCGAGCCGAAGCTCACCTATCTCGGCTACTCCTACGGCACGGCGCTCGGGGCCGCTTACCTCGACCAGTTCCCGACGCACGTCCGGGCGATGGTGCTCGACGGCGCGCTGGACCCCCGGTCGACCTGGGAGCAGCTGCTCGCCGGCCAGGCCCGCGGCTTCGACCAGGCGCTCGGGTCCTTCCTGGCCTGGTGTGACGGACATGCGTCGAAGTGCGACTTCCGCAGGGCCGTGAGCGGCGACCTCGGCAAGGCCTTCGACGCGCTGCGCGCCCGGGTGGAGAGCAAGGACCTGCCCGGGGCCGGCAACCGGACGGTCGGCCCGGGGGAGTTCTCGTACGGCGTCGGCCAGGCGATGTACAGCACCAGCTACTGGGAGTACCTCGGCACGGCTCTCGCGGATGCGACGCAGGGCGACGGCAACCTGCTGCTGCAGCTGAGCGACATCTACCTCGACCGCACCGACCGGGGCTACGACAACACGATCGACGCCAACAACGCTGTCAACTGCATCGACAAGCCGTGGCCGAAGGGCACCGCCGCCTACCAGCGGCTCGCCGAGAAGACGAAGGCCTACGCCCCTCGCTTCGGACCTGGCATCGCCTGGTCCGGGTCGACCTGCGCGCAGTGGCCGGTGGCCGCGACCGGGACGCCGCACGCCGTCTCGGGTACCGGCTCGCCGCCGATCGTCGTGATCGGCACGACCCGCGACCCGGCGACGCCGTACATCTGGGCGCAGGGGCTGGCCGACCAGCTCGACAACGGCGTGCTGCTCACGCACGTCGGCGACGGGCACACGGCCTACCGCGCGAGCGCGCCGAGCTGCATCGTCAACCCGGTCGACACCTACCTGATCACGGGCCGGGCCCCGGCAGCCTCCACGTGCTAGCGGTCGACCAGTCGCCGGACGAACGCCAGCCCTGACCACGTCTCGTCGATCGCGCAGACCTTCACGTCGACGAGGCCCTCGGCCAAGCCGTGGGCCCGGACGTCGTTCTCCGACAGATCGGTCTGGAGCCCGCTGGTGCGCTTCGGCCAGCAGACCCAGAGCCGGCCCGCAACCGTGAGCCTTGCTGCGAGCGGCGCCCATCGCCGCATCAGCCGGGCGCGGCTCGGTGCGAACAGCAGGATCAGGTCGTACGGCGCGGTGGTCGGGCGGCGGTGGGTGTCGACGCCGTCGAGGCCGAAGCCCTCCGGCGCACCGTCGAGGAGCACCCGGCTGCCCGGTCGCGCCCCGAGCTTGCGCGGGAGTGGTGTCCCGCTGTAGCCGGCCGTCACGAATGGCAGGGTAGGCGGATGCCACGGGACGCAGGGTGACGACGGCGCGACGCCGTCCGAGCGTCCGCCGCAAGATCGCGGTCGCGACCTGGCGCGCGTCCAAGGAGGGCCGGCTCTACGCGCGGATGGCCGTCGATGCGACCGCGGTCCTCGCCTTCTGCGCCGAGCAGCGCGCGGCGACCGGCACACCGGTCTCGCCGGCAGCGGTCGTCGGCCTGGCTTTCCAGCGCGGTGTGGAGCAGGTGCCGGCGTTCCATAACCGCGTGGTCTTCGGGCGGATCGTGCCGTTCCCGTCGTACGACGTCGCGTTCGCCGTCGACATCGAGGGCGGTGACGACCTCGCGCCCACGAAGGTACGGGCGGCCGACACGAAGACGGTCGCCGCGGTCGCCGCCGAGCTGGTGGCCGGCGCGGAGCGGCTGCGGGCCAGGGAGGACCACGACTTCCAGACCACCAACGGGATCGCCCGGCTCGTGCCGTGGTTCCTCCTGCGTCCGCTGCTGGCGGTGGCGTCCTTGCTGAACGGCGGGATCGGGGTGCGTGCATTCGGTCAGCCCGCTCATCCGCTGGGTTCGCTGTTCGTGACCAACATCGGTTCCTTCGGGCTGGACGAGGGATACGTCGCGCCGGTGCCGCTCGCCCGGGTGCCCCTCTACATCTGCGTCGGGGCGGTGTCCGATGCCGCTCTCGTGGTCGACGGGAAGGTCGCCGTCCGGCCTCAGATCGTGATCACCGCGACCGCGGACCACCGGCTCGTCGACGGGGCCCACGCGGCGAAGCTCGCGCGCATCGTGCGCGGCCTGCTCGCCGACCCCCATCGCATCGACAGCCGCGAACCCGCCTGAGGGTGCACTATTCCGGCATGCCAGCTCTCACGCGCGCCCGGCTCGCGCTTCTCGCCCTGGTCACGTGCGCTCTGCCGATCGGGCTCCCCGCGGTCACGACGTCGAGCGCGGCCTCCACGGCGCCGACGCTGTCGTTCGGCCCCGGCCAGCCGGCCGACCCCCAACGGGACCAGGGCGAGCCCAACATCGAGATCGATGCCCAGGGCCGCATCTACACCTGCGGCCCGACGGGGTTCACGACCGGTGCCGACTACGCCCAGGTCTCCACGGACGGCGGTGACCAGTTCCACCTGCTGGGAACGCCGCCCCGGGGTCAGCTCGCCGACCGCGGTGGTGGCGACTGCTACCTGGCAACGGGGAAGAAGAAGAACGCGCAGGGCACCTACACGCTGAGCTACATCGGGCTTGCCGACACCGACTTCACGACGGCGACCAGCCTCGACTACGGCGCGAGCTTCGCGGCCACGCCGTCCACCTGCTCGGGTGTGACGGACCGGCAGTGGACGACCTTCATCGACGACAAGACGGCCTTCCTGATCTACAACGACCTCGAGCCGCGTGCCACCGTCGTGCAGAAGTCCACCGACGGCGGGCTCACCTGGACCGGCTACGGCGCCTGCGGTCCGGCGGCCAAGAAGACCGCAGCGACCAACCCTGACTTCCCAGGACCCATCAAGGCCGACGTCAACGGCGCGCACAACAGCGAGAAGCCCGGCCAGCCGCTGATCTACTTCGGCTACAACCGAGGTAACAACGTCTACCTCGGGTTGTCCGTCGACTCCGGCGACACGTGGCGGCAGTGCCTCATCGCGAAGACCGACAACGACCCCTCCAACGGCTTCGTGACCGTCGATCACGACAACGCCGGCAACGTCTACGCCTCCTGGGGCGAGAAGGGGACGCACGCCGACGCCTTCGACGCGCGCTACGCATGGCTCCCGGTGTCGAAGCTCGCAGGCTGCAAGACCGAGACGGTCAACCCCGGCTGGTCAGCGCCGGTCCGTGTCGACGCATCGCCCGTGCAGACGCTGGTCTTCCCGTGGCTGGTCGCGTCCGGTGAACCCGGCCGGGTGGCCATCGCGTGGTACGGCAGCACGAGCGACGGCGTCGCCGACTCGGCGACCTTCAAGGGCCCGTGGGACGTCTACGTCGCGCAGACCCTGAACGCCCAGGCGGCGAAGCCGACGTTCACGCAGGTCAAGGCGACGACGCACCCCTTGCACTACGACCAGGTCTGCCTGTCCGGCCTGGCCTGTACGACGGGCGGCGACCGCAGCCTCGCCGACTTCTTCGCCATCGCCGTGGACCCGACGACGAAGCGGCTCGTCCTCGTCTATGACGAGTCCGGCAAGGTGCCGGACGGCCCCAACGGGCCGGTCGCGATCCCCAACGTGCTCGTGCAGAACACCGGCCCGTCCAACCTCGGCGGCAGCGTGTCCCTGCGCCGCGCCGTCATCCGCACGTCACAGGTGGACCCGGCCGGCGACGCGCAAGCGCCCTACTCGCTGTCCACGCTTGCGGCGCCGGCGGCACCGCCCGCGGCGTCACGCACCAACCAGCCCGGGCTCGACATCCTCTCGGTCGCGGTCGCACCGGAGTTCGACCTGAAGACCTTCAAGCCCGTCGCCGGAGGCGGGCTGACCGTGACGATGAAGGTCAAGGACCTGGGCACCTCCGCGCTCCAGTCCGCGCTCACCGCGTCGGACGCGACGTCCCTCGTCTGGGCCTTCCGCTGGATCAACGGCTACCGGCCGGCGTCCCTGTCGGTGCACTGGGACCCGGCCCGTGGCTTCGCCGGCGGCTTCGACGACTACGCGACCGGCAGCGTCACCTGCCTGTCGGTCCCGGCGACCACGGGTCTCGATCCCAAGTGCATGACCTACCCCGGCGCGACCGCCGTCCCGACCGACGTCAACACCGACGGCGGTGGCGTGATCCGCATGAGCGTCCCGCGCAAGCTTCTGAAGGCGCTCGGCGGCCTCGACACGAAGGGCCGGCCCGCCCAGGTCGCTGCCGCCACCGGCTCGCGCTTCTACTCCGGCACCGCGTTCTCCATGGGCAACGTCTCCGCCCCGGAGGCGCAGGGCTACCTCTACCCGGTCGATGGGACCGCGGCCTTCGACTTCGTGCTCGGTGCGGCGAGACCGGGTTCGACCCGTCCCGTCGCAGGGCCGGGCACGACGGGCAGCACCGGGTCGGGCAGCGGTAGCGGTGGGCGGTTGCCCGCGACCGGCGGACTCGGCTGGCCGATCGTCGGCGCCGTCGCACTCGCGGTCGCGCTGTGGCTCCGCCGCCTGCGTCGACGTCAGGTCTGACCGTTCCACGGGACGAACCGGGGTGTCCTGCCGATAAACGAAGATGCGCGAACCAGGATCGCTTTGTCGACGCGACCCGCGGGGCAGACCTCAGGTGGCGACGACGGTGGGCCATCTCGGTCCGCGTACGCCGGGCACGCCATCGGGTGGGGACGACATGACGCGACGTGTTGGGACACGACACGGTCGGCTGCAGGGCGCAGGAGCCGTGCTGAGCGCTCAGGAGCAGGCGTGCGAGCGCAACACGATGGTCTCCACGCGGTCCGTGATCGCCCTCGGAGTCGTTCTGGTCGTCGACCTCGTTCTCGCGGGCTTCGTCGGCGCGGAAGAGGCCACGAGCTTCACCGGGGGCAGCCCCGGGGTGAGGCCTGTCGTCATCGTCGGCCTGTGCTGGCAGCTCGTGCTCATCACGGCCTGCGCCGTGGTCGTCGGTTCCTGGCTCCGCACGCGCCGAGACCTGTTCGGGCGCAAGCAGGTGCTGTCCGCCATGGCGCAGAGCTCGGTGGGCTGGCTCTGGGAGAGCGATGCCGAGGCGCGGTTCACGTACTGCAGCGCCGGCGTGCACCGGCTGCTGGGCTACCACCCGGCAGACCTGCTGGGGCGGTCGGCCGCGACGCTGGTCGAGCCGTTCGACGAGAAGCTGGCCGACAAGCTCGCGACGCTCACCGCGGCCGACGGCTGGGAAGACATGGACGTGTGCTGGCGACACGCGGACGGCTCCACGGTGGTGCTGCGCGGCAACGCGGCTGCGATCACCGATCACCACGGTCGCGTTGTCGGGTTCCGCGGGTCCCGGCGCCCGCTGACCGACGCCGAGCTCGCCGAGCGCGACCTCGGGCCGGCGAGGCATCGCGTGAGCTCGATGCTGACGGACAGAGCCATGCGGGTCGCGCTGCAGCCGATCGTCGACCTGAACAGCGGCCGACTCGCGGGCGTCGAGGCACTGGCGAGGTTCGACGACGGCCGTTCCCCGGAGCTCTGGTTCGGCGAGGCCGCCGGCACCGGGCAGTCACTGGAGCTGGACAGCCTCGCCTTCCAGGCTGCGCTGTCCACGTTCGATCGGGTGCCGGCCGGTTGCTACCTGTCGGTGAACGCGACTCCGGAGCTGATCCTCTCCGGGCGGGTCGAGCAGTGGCTCGGCGACGTACCGCTCGGCCGGCTCGTCATCGAGGTGACGGAGCACGCACGCGTCCGCAGCTACAGCCAGCTCCAGGACGCGCTCCGCCGGCTGCACGCGCGTGGTGTGCGCCTCGCGGTGGACGACACCGGGGCCGGCTACGCCTCGCTGAGCCACGTCCTGCAGCTGCGCCCGTCCATCATCAAGATCGACCGTTCCCTCATCACCGACATCAGGACCGACCCCGCCAGGCGATCCCTCGTGACAGCGCTGGTGCTGCTCGGGCTCGACCTCGGCGCGACGGTCACGGGGGAGGGCATCGAGACCCCGGATGAGCGAGAGACCCTGGCCGACCTCGGCGTCGGGTTCGGGCAGGGCTACCTGCTCGCCCGTCCGAGCACCGCTCTCGCAGACTGGCGTAGCTGGGCGCATCGGAGCTGGCTGGACGCTGTCGGCCAGGCGCCGCCCGCACCTCCACAGCGACTCGCGGCCTCGCGCGCATCCCGCGCCGCCCACGCCCAGCACCTGTTGTCGACGCACGTGGACCCTCGCCACGAGCCGCGACGTCGCTGAGGCGCTCGGTGCGTGCCCCCGGCAGGATTCGAACCTGCGCTTCTACCTCCGGAGGGTAGCGCTCTATCCCCTGAGCTACGGGGGCTCGGGACGACGTCGAAGGCTAGCAGTCTGACGCTGCGCAGCCGGGCCCGCGAGCGGGACCCGGCCGGTATAGCGTTCGCCCGGTGAGCACCCTCGGACGCGTCCTCGTCGTCGATGACGACGACGTCATCCGCCAGCTCATCACGGTCAACCTCGAGCTCGAGGGCTTCGACGTGACGACCGCCATCGACGGCCAGGACTGCCTCGACAAGGTGAAGGCCGTCGACCCCACCGTCATCACGCTCGACATCATGATGCCGAGGCTCGACGGCTGGGAGGCCGCGAGCCGGCTGCGCGCCGACCCTGACACGGCAGGCATCAAGGTCGTACTGCTGTCGGCGCGCGCCCAGGAGGCGGACCTGCAGCGCGGCGACCGGATCGGTGTCGACGCCTACCTGACGAAGCCGTTCGACCCCGACGAGCTCATCGCGACCGTACGACGGCTCGCGGGTCTGCCGGGATCGTCCTAGGCCGTCACTTCGACGGTGTCGCTGCCGGCTTGGGCGCGGCGCTGGCGGCCGGGCTGGCCGCGCCGCTCGCGGCCGGGCTGGGCTGGATGGTCGTGGTCACCGTCGGCGTCTGCTGGAGCGGCCCGGTCGTCGCGTTGCCCTGGCACACGCCCTGCTCCGGTGCCTGCGGGCCCTGGGTGTAGGCGTCGAGGAACTTCTGGATCTTCGGGTCGGACGCGTTCTGCACGAAGATCTGCCGGCCCCAGGCCTGCAGGCTGATCGGCGTCTTCAGCCCGGGGAACGGGCTCATCATCCGGTAGGCGTCGCCGGTGACCTTGGCCTTCAGGCTGGCGACCTGGTCAGCAGGGAGGTTGGGACGGTAGGTGACCCACACGGCGCCGTGCTCGAGCGAGTGCACCGCGTGCTCGTTGGCGATCGGCTCGGTGTAGACCGCGCACGTCTGCGGGTTGGGGTTGTGGTTGCCGCCGGCGGGCGGGGTCTGCGGGTAGTTCACCGTCGTGGTGACGTGGGTCCGGCTCTCCTTGTACTTCAGGACTCCCGGCACGGACTTGTCGGCCTTGGCCAGCGGGTCGAGGAAGCCCGCGCCCTGGTTGGTGAACGCGTAGACCAGGATGCCGAGCAGCAGCAGGCCGAGCACCCCGCCCGTGGCGACGACGCCCCAGGGGAACGGCTTCTTCACCGGCGGTGGGGGGGTGCGACGCCGGCCGCCGCCCGCCGGCGCGTTGCCGCGGCCCGAGTTGGGGCGGGACGAGCTGGGGCGGTTGGCCATGCCGGAGGTCCATCCTGAGGTGAGGGGTCTGCGGGAGGGACGTGCGACGAGCCCGCGAGGTTCCGCGCTGTCCCGGCGGCGAGTCTAGGACGGCTCTTCGCGAGCGGAATGCGGGTGCACGCCCGCGCTAGCCTCGAACCGTGACTCCGGACGAGCTCGCCGCTGCGCTTCGCGCTGCAGTCGTGGCTGCCGTCGACGCGGGTGAGCTCGCCGTCGTCGTACCGGGCGATGTCGCCGTCGAGCGGCCGAAGAACCGCGACCACGGCGACTACGCGACGAGCATCGCGCTGCAGCTCGCCAAGGCTGCCGGCCGGCCCCCGCGGGAGGTGGCCGAGCTCCTCGCCGCGCGTCTCCGCGGCGCCGACGGCGTCGCGTCGGTCGAGGTCGCCGGCCCGGGGTTCCTCAACGTCCGGCTCGCCGAGGCAGCGCTCGGTCGGGTGGCCGTGAGCGTGCTCGCCGCCGGTGCGTCGTACGGCCGCAACGACGCGCTCGCCGGGCAGACCGTCAACCTCGAGTTCGTCAGCGCCAACCCCACCGGCCCGGTGCACGTCGGCAGTGTGCGGTGGGCGGCCGTCGGCGACGCCATGGCGCGGCTGCTCGAGGCCAGCGGCGCCAAGGTCACGCGCGAGTACTACGTCAACGACGCGGGCGTGCAGATCGACCGGTTCGCGGAGTCGCTTCTGGCCGCCGCATCGGGAGGTCCGACGCCGGAGGACGGCTACGCCGGTGAGTACGTCGGCGAGTGGGCCCAGCGGGTGCTCGACCGTGAGCCGGGGTTGCTCTCCCTGCCCCCGGACGACGCCCTCGAGCGGTTCCGCGTCGTCGGGCTGCAGGTGGCGCTCGACGAGATCCGGTCGTCGCTGACGGAGTTCGGCGTGGAGTTCGACGTCTGGTTCTCCGAGGCCTCGCTCACCGAGTCCGGTGCCGTCGACCGCGCGCTCGCGCGGCTGCGCGAGCAGGGCCACGTCTTCGAGGCCGACGGGGCGGTGTGGCTGCGCACCACCGACTTCGGCGACGACAAGGACCGCGTGCTCGTCAAGAGCGACGGCACCGGCACCTACTTCCTGTCCGACGCGGCCTACTACGTCGACAAGCGGGCGCGGGGCTTCGACCGCTGCATCTACATGCTCGGCGCCGACCACCACGGTTACGTCGGCCGGCTGCGGGCGCTCGCCGCGTGCGCCGGCGACGATCCCGCCCGCACGCTCGAGGTGCGGATCGGGCAGCTCGTCAACGTGCTGCAGGCCGGTCAGCCCGTGAAGATGAGCAAGCGCGCCGGCACCATGGTCACGCTCGAGGACCTGGTCGGCATGACCGGCGTCGATGCTGCCCGCTACACGCTGGCCCGGTCGTCGTCCGACACGACGATGGACCTTGACGTCGAGCTCGTCACCCGCCAGACGAGCGACAACCCCGTCTTCTACGTGCAGTACGCCGCGACCCGGGCTGCGTCCGTCCTGCGCAACGCCGGTGAGATGGGCATCGCCGAGCCGTCGCCTGCTGACGTCGACCTGTCGCTCCTGACGCACCCGCGCGAGAACGAGCTGCTGCTCGCCCTTGGCGAGTTCCCGCGCGTCGTCGCCGCGGCGGCCGAGCTGCGAGAGCCGCACCGGGTGGCGCGCTACCTCGAGGAGAGCGTCGCCAAGGCCGCGCAGCGCTTCTGGGACGAGTGCCAGGTGCTGCCCAAGGGCGACGAGGAGATCGCGGCCACGACCGCTCCGCGGCTCCTGCTCTGGCGGGCTGCCCGCACGGTGCTCGAGAACGGTCTCGGCCTGCTCGGCGTCTCCGCCCCGGAGCGCATGTGAGCGTCACCGATCTCGAGCCGGCCGTGTGGCCGATGACGGCTGCCCGGTCGGCAGAAGGCGTGCTGACCCTCGGCGGCGTCGACGTGCGCGATCTCGCCGCGCAGTTCGGTACGCCGTCGTACGTCCTGGACGAGGTCGACTTCCGCAGCCGCTGCACGGCGTGGCGCGACGCGTTCTCCGGCGCCGACGTCTACTACGCCGGCAAGGCCTTCCTCTGCACGACCGTCGCCCGCTGGGTCGCGGAGGAGGGGCTGTCGCTCGACGTCTGCACCGGTGGCGAGCTCGCGGTCGCCCTTGCCGCGGGCTTCCCGGTGGAGCGGCTGCTCTTCCACGGCAACAACAAGTCGGTCGCCGAGCTGGCCCGCGCCGTCGACGCCGGGGTCGGGCGCATCGTCATCGACTCGTTCGAGGAGCTCGTCCGCCTCGCCGCCGCCGCCGAGCGCGCAGGAGTGCGCCAGGCCGTCTACCTGCGGGTGACGCCGGGCGTCGAGGCCCACACCCACGAGTACGTCGCCACCGGCCAGGAGGACCAGAAGTTCGGCTTCTCCCTGGCAAGCGGCGCGGCGGCCGAGGCCGTACGCCGGGTGCTGGGACTCCCCGCGCTGGAGCTCGTCGGTCTGCACTGCCACATCGGCTCGCACATCTTCGACACCCGCGGCTTCTCGCTCGCGGCGCATCGCATGGTGGGGCTGCTCGGCGACATCAGGGACGAGCACGGCGTCGAGCTCCCGGAGCTCGACCTCGGTGGCGGGCTGGGCATCGCCTACACCGCTGCCGACGACCCGATGCCGGTCAAGGAGGTCGCCGACGGACTGCGCGCCATCGTCGAACGCGAGTGCGCCGCCGCCTCCCTTGCAGTCCCGCGGCTCGCTGTCGAGCCCGGCCGCGCCATCGCGGGACCGACCACCGTCACGCTCTACGAGGTCGGCACGGTCAAGGACCTGCCGGGTCTGCGGACGTACGTCAGCATCGACGGCGGCATGAGCGACAACATCCGCACGGCGCTGTACGACGCGCGCTACACCGCCGTGCTGGCGTCCCGCCGGTCGACCGCCGAACCGCGCAACGTCACGCTGTGCGGCAAGCACTGCGAGAGCGGCGACATCGTCGTGCACGACGTCCCGCTCGCGGCCGACCTGGCACCCGGTGATCTCGTCGCCGTCCCGGCCAGCGGTGCCTACCACCGCTCGATGGCGAGCAACTACAACCACGTGCCACGGCCGCCGGTCGTCGTCGTGCGCGACGGCTCCGCGCGCGTCATCGTCCGCCGCGAGACCGAGGACGACCTGCTGCGTCTGGACATCCCATGAGGCAGGTGCCACGGGCGGTCGCCGTGCCGTTCCTGCTGGCGCTCTTCGGCGTGCTGCTCATGCTGGGCATCGTCATCGGGGCGGTGGCCGGTCCCGTCGCCGTCTTCTTCTACGCCGGTCTGATCGTGGCCCCGCTCGTCGTCGGGTCCGTCTCGAGCCGTCGACGAGCGAGCCGCCTCGCTTCCGGGCGCACCTGCACCTGCTGCACGGGCACGGTCCACGACCCCGTCCAGGTCATCTGATGGCCGTCGCCGATCAGCGTCCTCTGAAGGTGGCCCTTCTCGGCTGCGGAACGGTCGGTGCCGAGGTCGTCCGGCTGCTGCACTCGTCGGCCGGCGACCTGGCAGCGCGCGTCGGCGCGCCGCTCGAGCTCGCGGGCATCGCCGTACGGCGCCTGCAGAAGAGCCGCGACCTGCCGGTCGACGATGCGCTGTTCACCACCGATGCGGCGGCGCTCGTCGCGCGTGACGACATCGACGTCGTCGTCGAGGTGATCGGGGGCATCGAGCCGGCGCGCACGCTGCTGCTGTCGGCGCTCGGCAGCGGCAAGGGCGTCGTCACTGCCAACAAGGCGCTGCTCGCCGAGGACGGCGCGACCCTGCACGCCGCGGCCCGCGAGTCGGGCGCCGATCTCTACTACGAGGCATCCGTCGCCGGGGCCATCCCGCTGTTGCGACCGCTGCGTGAGTCGCTGGCCGGCGACCACATCACCAGGGTGATGGGCATCGTCAACGGCACGACCAACTTCGTCCTGACGCGCATGGACGAGGCCGGTATGGGCTTCGCCGAAGCGCTCGACGAGGCGACCGCTCTCGGCTACGCGGAGGCTGACCCCACCGCCGACGTCGAGGGGTTCGACGCCGCGGCCAAGGCGGCCATCCTTGCGGGGCTGGCGTTCCACACGCGGGTCACGGCGGGCGACGTGCACCGCGAGGGCATCACCGAGGTCACCGCAGCCGACGTCGCGAGCGCGAAGGAGATGGGCTGCGTCGTCAAGCTGCTGGCCATCGCGGAGAAGGACGGCAACGCCGTCGGCGTGCGCGTGCACCCTGCGATGATCCCGCGGAGCCATCCTCTGGGCACCGTCCGCGAGGCCTACAACGCCGTCTTCGTGGAGGGCGCGAGCGCGGGACAGCTCATGTTCTACGGCCGCGGGGCCGGCGGCTCGCCGACGGCGTCCGCGGTCCTCGGTGACCTCGTCGCCGTTGCACGCAACACGCTGTCGGGCGCGCGCGGAGCCGGGGAGTCGTCGTACGCCGATCTGCGCATCCAGCCCATGGGCGAGGTCGTCACCAGGTACCACATCAGCCTCGACGTCGCGGACAAGGCCGGCGTGCTCGCCGCAGTGGCGGGCGCCTTCGCCACGCACGACGTATCCATCCGCACAGTCCGGCAGGAAGGGCATGCCGGCGACGCCAGCCTGGTCGTCGTGACACACACCGCGACCGATGCGGCGCTGCAGGCGGTCGTCGATGAGCTGCGAGGTCTGGACACCGTCCGGGCCGTCGCGTCCGTGATGCGCGTGGAGGGAACCGAGTGACGACTCCGGTAGCGGCCAGAGCAGGGTGGCGCGGTCTCATCGAGGAGTACCGCGACCGGCTGCCCGTCAGCGACAAGACACCTGTCGTCACGCTCCTCGAGGGCGCGACCCCCCTCGTGCATGCCGACGTGCTGTCGGAGCTGACCGGGTGCGACGTGCACCTCAAGGTCGAGGGCCTCAACCCGACCGGATCCTTCAAGGACCGGGGCATGACGATGGCCATCAGCAAGGCCCTCGAGGAGGGCAGCCGTGCCGTCATCTGCGCGTCGACCGGCAACACCAGCGCGTCGGCGGCGGCCTACGCCGCCAAGGGCGGGCTCACCTGCGCGGTGCTCGTCCCGGACGGGAAGATCGCGCTCGGGAAGATGGCGCAGGCACTCGTCCATGGTGCGCGGCTGCTGCAGGTCAAGGGCAACTTCGACGACTGCCTGAACCTGTGCCGCGACCTGTCCGAGAACTACGCCGTCACGCTGGTCAACTCGGTCAACCCGTTCCGCATCGAGGGCCAGAAGACCGCGGCCTTCGAGATCGTCGACGTCCTCGGTGCCGCGCCCGACGTCCACTGCCTGCCCGTCGGCAACGCCGGCAACATCACGGCGTACTGGAAGGGCTACGTCGAGTACGGCACCGCCCCGCGCATGCTGGGCTTCCAGGCCGCCGGTGCCGCCCCCATCGTCATCGGGTCCCCGGTGGCCTCACCGCAGACCATCGCGACCGCCATCCGCATCGGCAACCCGGCCTCGTGGCAGCAGGCGCTTGCTGCACGGGACGAGTCCGGGGGCGACATCCAGGCGGTCACCGACCGGCAGATCCTCTCCGCCTACCGCCTGCTCGCTCAGAAGGAAGGCGTCTTCGTCGAGCCGGCGTCCGCGGCCTCCGTCGCCGGCCTGCTGCAGGCCCGCGAAGCCGGGCTGGTCCAGCCGGGGGAGCGGGTCGTCTGCACCGTCACCGGAAACGGGCTGAAGGACCCCGACTGGGCGATCGCGGGCGCGCCGAAGCCGGTCACGGTCGACGCGAGCGCCGAGGCTGCTGCGGCCGCGCTGGGCCTGCTCTCCTAGTGCCGTCGTTCCGTGCCGCCCCGGTCCGCGTCCGGGTTCCCGCGACAAGCGCCAACCTCGGGCCGGGCTTCGACAGCGCCGGGCTCGCTCTTGCGCTGTACGACGACGTGATCGTGCGCATCGCCGAGAGCGGGCTCGTCGTCGATGTCGCGGGCGAGGGCGCTGACGCCGTACCGCGTGACCGGCGGCACCTCGTCGTCAAGTCGCTGCGCGCGACGTTCGACCGACTGGGGGGGCAGCCCCGTGGACTCGAGGTGGTCTGCGCCAACCGCATCCCGCATGCGCGCGGTCTGGGCTCGTCGTCCGCCGCGATCGTCGCGGCGATCGTGGCCGCCCGCGCACTCGTGCTCGGTGGCGACGAGCTGCTGGACGACGACGCAGCCCTTGCCCTCGCGACCGAGCTCGAGGGTCATCCGGACAACGTCGCGGCCTGCCTGCGCGGTGGTGTGACGTTCGCCTGGGGCAGCCCGGTGCGCGCACTCCGGCTCGACGCGCACCCGGACCTGGCACCGGTCGCCTTCGTCCCGGCGACGCGGAGCTCGACGCGCAGAGTGCGGGCGATGCTGCCCGACACGGTTCCCTTCGCGGATGCGGCGTGCAACGCGGGGCGGGCGGCGCTGCTGCCGACGGCGCTGTCGACCTCACCCGAGCTGCTGCTCGCGGCCACGGAGGACCGGCTGCACCAGCAGTACCGCGCCCCGGCGATGCCGCGGACCGCGAAGCTGGTGGCCGCGCTGCGCCTCTCGGGCGTCCCCGCTGTCGTGTCCGGGGCCGGTCCGACTGTCCTTGCGCTCGTCCGGTCCGGGGATGCCGAGGCGGTTGCCCGTGACGTACCGAAGGGCTGGTCCGTGCTGCCGCTGCAGGTGGATCAGGACGGTGCGCGGGTCGTGGCACTCGACTGAGGCAGGAACACGCCGGCTCGTGCCGTTGTTGTGCAGAACGCCTGGCGTGGTTACGCTGGGTACGCACCAGTCGCCCCCTCCGGGGCCCGTGTGCTCACCGCGAGCAGTCCGGCCCGCCTGTGCAGGCCGTCGTGCTCCGGCCCTCCTCCCGCCCGCTGCGGCATCGCGCGGCGCCGTCGAGTGGCTTGTGCGAGCTCACGGAGCACCCGGGTCCCACCGGCCCAGCCGGCCGGCGGGCGACGAAAGGCCCACAAGCACCTCGCCACCTGTGGCGAGGCCCCGCCGGACGGGTTCCGACCCGGTCCGGCTGCACCCACCGCCCCGCCGCACCGTGCGGCCGAGCGGCCCACCGGGAGGAATCTCCTTGACCGACACCACCGACCTGCTTCCCGCGTCGGGCGGCAACGCCCCGACCGAGCAGGACACCCCCGCCCCCCGCACCCGGCGGCGTGCCACCAGCGGCGGTCTCGCCGCGATGGTGCTTCCCGAGCTGCAGGCCATGGCCGGCGAGCTCGGCATCAGCGGCGTGGGACGACTTCGCAAGAGCCAGCTGATCGAAGCGATCCAGGAGCGGCAGGGCGCCACCGCGGCCCCCGCCGCCGCGACGACCGCCGCCAACGGCAGCACTGCCCGCCGTGCCGGCGGCGCCGGCTCCGCTGAGCAGGCCACCGCCGACAGCGTCACC
>JAODNA010000106.1 GCA_025465135.1 Frankiales bacterium
CGGTCGCCGGCCTCGTGGCCGGGGCGGATGACGACGCCGTGCCGCCGCTGGCCGTTGCGGCGGCGACCGAGGATGGTCTGGCGCTCCTGCTCGTCGGCGACGTCGCGGTCGAGATCGCGGGGGTCGACGGAACGGTGGAGGCCCTGTCGGGTCGCGATGCGTCGACCTGGGTCGACAAGGTGGTCCGCGGTGAGTTCGGCAGCGTGACGGCCCACGTGGGAGTCGCCGGTGAGGTGGATCCGCGCAGCGACTTCGGCGGCGGCGCGGTCCGGGGCAACGGCTTCCGGCTGCTGCCCGCTCGCACGTCCACGACGCCGGTCCTCGATGCCCCGACCGCGGCCGCGGAGGTCGCGCCCCCCGCGTTCGTCTCCGTCTCCTTGACCGATCCGCAGCCCGACGAGGAGCTCCCGCCGCTGCCGGTCCTGGAGCCCGCGCCCGCGGCGGACGGCGGGGTGCAGGTGCAGGGGATCGTCTGCTCACGCGGCCACTTCAACGATCCGACGAGCATCTACTGCGCGACGTGCGGCATCTCGATGGTCCACCAGACCCACAACTTCGTGCCGGGACCTCGCCCGCCGCTCGGCGTCGTCGTGCTCGACGACGGCTCGGTCTTCCCGCTGAGCGAGGACTACGTCATCGGCCGCGAGCCCGACAACGCGGACGACGTCCGGGCCGGTCGCGCGCTGCCCCTTGCCCTCGACGATCCCGATGCCCTGGTGTCGCGGGTCCACGCCCGGATCCTGCTGGAGGGGTGGGACGTGCGGATCCTCGACGCCGGCTCGTCAAACGGGACCTTCGTGGCGAAGCCGGGGGACGCGGACTGGACCCGGCTCGTCGCGCAGGAGCCGGTGACGATCCTGCCGGGCACGCGGGTGACCATGGGCAGCCGGAGCCTGGTGTTCGACTCCTACCGCAAGCACTGACATGAACGCTGACAGCAGACCCGCTCGGGTCTACCGTCTGCGGCGACGCGGCAGGGGGTGACAGACGTGCGGGCACGTGCCCTGCTGCTGGCGGTCCTGACCGTCGGCCTCGCGCTCCTGACCGGGCCCGTCGCCGTCGCGGCCGACTCGGGCTCCGTCACGTTCAGCGCCACCCTCGACGGCCGCAGCCTCGACAGCATCGACGCGAACGAGCCGCTGAAGCTCCACCCCGAGCGCGGCGTCCTCATCGACATCACGGCGCACAACGCGGGCACGGCAGCAGTCGACGTGCGCAGCGTCCGGCTGGATGCGCATGTCGTCGGGCTGGCCTTCTTCACCTACACCACCCGCGTCGACCTCACCCTCCCGCCCGGCGGTGACGGCGACCGCCACTTCCTGCTCGACCTCGGCGACCTCGGCGGTCAGGCCACCGGCCTGCTGCCCGCGGAGCTGACGCTCCTCGCTCCCGATCGCAGTGCCATCGCCGTACGTCGGCTTCCGGTCGACGTCCGCGGCAACGCGCGCTCGGTCTACGCGGTGTTCGCCATCGGCGTCGGCGCCGTCACCTTGCTGCTCCTCATCGGCCTGCTGCTGCGCCTCGCTTCGCACCGGCTGCCCGACAACCGCTGGTCGCGCGCGTGGCGGTTCGCGATCCCCGGCGCCGGCATCGGCCTGACGCTGACCTTCACCCTCTCGGCGCTGCGTCTCGTCGTTCCGTCGGCGAGGGCGTCCACCCTGCTGTTCCTCGGTGCCGGCCTGCTGGGCTTCGTCGTCGGCTACCTGTCGCCGAGCCAGGACGACGACGCGGGTCGTGACGACCTCGACGAGGACGACTTCGTCAGCGACGACCTCGACGCGCGCGAGCAGGCGCGCTACGGCGGCGGTCGGCTCGATGACCTGCTGCAGCACGACCAGCCGCGCGAGACCGATGCACCGACCCAGACCCAGACCCAGACGCAGTCGCAGGCGCCACCCCCACCGGCCTGGCCGTCCGGATGAGCGACGCTGCCAGCCTCGCCGCCGTACTGCCCAACTACGAGATCGCCGGCGAGCTCGGCCGCGGTGGGTTCGGCGTCGTCCGGGCCGGGCGGCACCGCCAGCTCGACCGCGCCGTCGCCATCAAGGAGCTGCCGGCTGCGCTGGCCAACGACCCCGTCGTCCGCGCGCGCTTCGTCACCGAGGCCCGCGTGCTCGCCTCGCTCGACCACCCGCACATCGTCCCGGTCTACGACTACGTCGAGCAGGACGGCCTCTGCCTGCTCGTGATGGAGAGCCTGTCCGGCGGCACGGTGTGGCAGTCGTTCACGGCCCACGGCTACACGCCCGAGACAGCGTGCGCCGTCGTGATGGTCACCTGTGCGGGCCTGCACTACGCCCACGGTCATGGCGTCCTGCACCGCGACGTGAAGCCGGAGAACCTGCTGTTCACGGAGGCGGGTCAGCTCAAGGTCACCGACTTCGGCATCGCGAAGGTCATCGGGGGCGGCGACGCTTTGGCGACGAGCGCCGGCGACATCCTCGGTACGCCGGCGTACATGGCTCCCGAGCAGGCAGAGGGCAAGGACCTCGGTCCGCCGGCCGACGTCTACGCCGCGGGCGTGATGCTCTACGAGCTGCTGTCGGGCCGGCTGCCGTTCTCGGAGGAGGGCGGCGGGATCGCGATCGTCTTCCGCCACGTGACCGAGCAGCCCGTCCCGCTCAGCCAGGTCGCGCCGCAGATCCCGAAGCCGCTCGCCGACGTCGTCATGCGGGCGATCGCGACGTCGCCCGGCGACCGCTACCCGACGGCCGAGGCCTTCGGCGTCGCCATCGGCGAGGCGGCGACCCAGCTGTACGGCGTGGGCTGGCTCCAGCGCGCCGACGTACCGGTCATGGTCGGTGGACCGATCCTGGCGTCGACGGAGCGGATGACGGCGCCGGCCGGTCCTCCACCCGTCGCACCCGGCGGCGAAAGCCGCGCGACGCGGGCAGCGCCCGCACCGGAGCCGATCGTGCCTGCCGGTCCGGCGCCGAGGGTGCGCCCCAGTGCGTCGCTGCACGTGAAGGGGATGGTGTCGCCGACGGCCTCTGCCGAGTCCCTGGTCCCGGTCCGGCAGGTGCTCGACCTGCCGCCGTGGCCACGCCCCCTGGCGCTGGTGTCAGCAGCGCTCGCCGCTCTGACCGTCGTGCTCGCGATCGCCGGGCTCGGCGGGGGTGGCAGCACGAGCGTGCTGCCGCACGGCGCGGCCCGTGTTGCGGGTGCCGACGTCGCGGCCGGCACGACGGTCCCGCTCGACCTGACCAAGAAGGTCGCCGTCACGGTGGGACGGCTGGGCGGCGCCGCTGCGGCGGCTGACGCGGTCGAGCTCCGGCTGGGCGTCGCCAAGACCTCGCTCATCACGTCCTCCCGTGGTCGGCTCGCGGCCGGTCCGGGTGGGGTGCAGAGCGCGACGGTCGACATGCGCGCCGACCGCTACCTCGCTGCCGGCCGTCTCGACGCCGAGCTGGTGCTCTACAAGGCCGGGCAGGAGGTGGCGACCCAGCCCTTCGCGGCGCGGGCCGACCGGCCGTTCTACACGACCGTGCCGGGTGTCCTCGCCTGCGCAGCCCTGCTGTTCCTGCTCGCCTACGCCGAAGCGCTGATCCGTCCGCTGCGCCGGCGAGGCCGCCGTCGCATCACCAGCTGGATCGGCATGACGTTCGTCGGTGCGGCTCTGGGTCTGGTCGCCGTGGCGTTCGCCTGGCTGCTCGACCTCGCACCCGTGCGGGTGCCGGGGCTCGTCGGGTGCGCCGCCTCGGGTGCTGCGATGGGCCTCGCAGTCGCGGTCACCATGACCCAAGCCGGGCGCCGGGCCCGGATCCGCCGGGTCGCGCGCAAGCAGCAGGTCGCCAAGAACCTCGCCGGCTGACGGGCAGTCACCGCACGAGAGCCTGGCACTCCTCCGCGAAGACGAGGGCGTCTCGCTGCCGGTCCTGCGGGTCTGTCGCGAGTGCGCGAGTGAGGAGGGCAGCCACTCCAGGGTCGAGCGCCGGGCTCAGCTCCGGCTTGCTGCTCAGCACCTTGCGGACCGCGAACAGCGCGTCCTTGGCGGGCAGCTCGCCGTAGACACCGACGCCGGTGAGCGCGCGGTGCAGGGTGACGCCGAGGGACCAGATGTCGGACGCGCGTGAGCCGCGCTGGCCGAGCAGGATCGCGGGCTCGATGAACTCCACCGAGCCGATCGGACCGAGGCCGGTCACGGTCTGCCCCGGCGCGAGGGCCTGGGCGAGCCCGAGGTCCGACAGGCGCGCGCCGCCCTCGACGAGCAGGATGTTCTCCGGCTTGATGCTGCGGTGCACGACGCCGGCCTCGTGCAGCGCATGGGCCGCAAGGGCGGCCTGCGCCACAGCGGTCAGCACCTCCGTCTCCGTCAGCGGGCGGGCCGGCTCGGCCAGCGAGCCCATCGGGAAGTACTCCATCGAGTAGAAGAAGCTGCCTTCCTGCTGCCCGGCGTCGAAGAGCGTGACGAGGTACGGCGACTGCGCGGAGGCGAAGGCGCGCAGCTCGCGCGTCGTCCGTCGGATGGCTTCCTCGTCGTTCGCACCGGCGAGGACCTTCACGGCGACGTGCTCGACGTCGAGGCCGAGCCGGGCAGGCGGCACAGCCAGATAGAAGGTGCCGTGACTGCCCTCACCCAGCGGCCTGACGAAGCGGTAGTCGGCGATGCCCTGCATGTGACCCCCTCGTGCGCCCGGCCAGCATCCTCCGCGTCGGCGTCGCCGTCAGGGGAGCGTCGCATTTCCCCGAAGGGCGCGCAGGACGCCGGCCACGGGACTAGCGTGCGCGGCGCACGCGCCAGGGACGGGGGGTTGCGATGCCGGCACACACGCCAGACCAGATCGCCGCGCTCGTGTTCCTCGACATCGCCGTCATCGTCGTCGTCGCCCGGCTCATGGGGATGCTGTTCCGTCGACTGCGGCAACCCGCTGTCGTCGGGGAGATCATCGCCGGGATCGCGCTGGGGCCGTCACTGCTCGGGACCCTGCCGGGCGACCTGCCCGTGCACCTGTTCCCCCTCGACGTCCGGCCGTCTCTTCGGATCGTCGCGCAGCTCGGGCTCATCATCTTCATGTTCATCGTCGGCCTGGAGCTGGATGTCGCGCTGATCCGCGGCAAGGAGCGAATCGCGGCCACGATCTCCCTGGTGTCCGTCGTGCTGCCCTTCGCGATGGGCGTCGGGCTCGCCGTGATGCTTCACCACAACCACGGCGTGGTGGCCGGGAAGAAGGTGGAGTTCCTGCCGTTCGCGCTCTTCATCGGCGCCTCGATGTCGGTGACCGCCTTCCCCGTGCTCGCGCGCATCCTCACCGAGCGGGGGATGTATCGCACGGAGATCGGCGCGCTCACCCTGGCGTGCGCTGCCGTCGACGACATCCTCGCCTGGAGCATGCTCGCGGTGGTGCTCGCGGTCGTCGCCGCCACGGGCGCACTCGGGTTGCCGCTGATCCTGGGCGAGTCGATCGCCTTCGTCGCCGTCATGTTCGTCGTCGTCCGCCCGCAGCTGCGGCGGCTCGTCACGGCCTACGACAAGGCCGGCCGGCTGACGCCCAACATCCTTGCCGTCGTACTCGTGGGCTTCCTGCTCTGCAGCTACCTCACCGACCGCATCGGCATCCACTCCATCTTCGGCGCCTTCGTGTTCGGTGTCGTCATGCCGCGCGAGAACAGCCGGGCGCTCTTCCACGAGATCCTCGAGAAGCTCGAACAGGTCAGCGTCCTGCTGCTGCTGCCGGTCTTCTTCATCGCGACGGGCCTCAACGTCGATGTGCGCGGCCTCGGGGGGTCCGGCGTCGTGGAGCTGCTCGCCGTGCTCGCGGTGGCATGCACCGGGAAGTTCGTGGGTGCGTCCACCGCCGCGCGTGCGATGGGCATCCGTTCGCGCAAGGCCGCCGCGATCGGGGTGCTGATGAACACCCGCGGCCTCACCGAGCTGGTCATCCTCAACATCGGTCTCGCCGTCGGCGTGCTCGACAAGGAGCTCTTCACCATCCTGGTGCTGATGGCCATCTTCACCACGGTCATCACCGAGCCACTGCTGCGGCTGGTCTACCCGGACAAGATGCTCGCCCGTGACATCGCCGAGGCCGAGCGCGCCGCGCTCGGCCTGGTCGATGCCTACCGGGTGCTTGCGATGGTGCCGGCCACCGACGCCGGCGAGACGGACCTCCTCGCGGCTCGGGTGGTCGATGCAGGTGTGGCGCTGCTGGGGAACGAGCGGCCCAGTGAGCTGGTGCTCACCCGCTTCGACCGCCCCGTGAAGAAGGTCGAGGTCGGCTCGGGCCTGTCCGGCGAGCTGATGGCGATCGCGGCCTCCTTCGGCGCCTCGCAGGACCTGGTCCACCGGGCTGCGGGGCTCGGCGCGAAGGCAGTCATGCGCTCGCAGTTCTCCGAGGAGCCGGCCCGCGACCTGCTGGCGCAGTCGCTCGCCGTCGAGGCGGACGCCGTCCTCGTGCCGGTCGACGCAGCCGACCCTGCCGCTGTCAGGACGGCGGAGCGGCTGCTCGCCGACGTCGACTGCGCGGTCGTGCTCGTTGCCGGTGGAGCCCCGCCGAGGGATGCGTCCGTCGTGGTCGTGCTCACCGGACCGGGCGATGACGGCATGGCGGCGCTGGCGCAGGCGGTGCGGCTCAGCCGGCCGACCGGAGCGCCCCTCGAGCTCCTCGACGTCGGGGACCGCCGTGAGGGCCGCCGCATGAGCGGGCTCGTGGAGCGGTTGACGGCCGCCGGCGTCTCGGCGTCGGTCCGGGCTGCGTCGACCGACGCGTGGGGCGTCCCCGCCGGCAGCCTGCTCGTCGCCGGGCTCGAGGGCCGCCGGCGTGGCCGGGGGCTCACCGAGACGCTCGCGGCGGTCACGGCCGCCCACTCCGGCCCTCTCCTGCTGGTGCGCAGCGCCGGCGACGACAGGGGGGAGTCGCTCTACGCCCTCCTGGACCAGACCGCACCGGCGCAGGGCTGATCAAGCCCGGGCGCGCTGCTGCCGATCATGCACAGAGCGCTTGGCGCGCGTGCCACCGGGCAGACCGAGGTCACAGGGAGGTGCAGCGTGCTCATCCACACCACCAACGGCGTGTACGAGGTGCGTGAAGCCGACCGCCGCTACCGCAGCCTTCCGGATCGGCCCGGCGCCCTCCCGGGCAGCTGGCGCGCCTTCGACCGGATGACCCCGATCCGCACCGGTTCGCCGGTCGTCTTCTTCATCGGTCGCGCGGAGCAGGGGCGGGTCCTGCACTTCGACGTCGTACGGACCTCGCCCGTGACGCACGTCCTCGCCGACAGCGCCTGAGCTCAGGCGGCCTGCTCACCGACGAGCTCTTGCCGCAGGGCCTCGAAGAAGGCCAGGTTGACCGCCGAGCGCCACCACGCGCCCTTGACGATCCGCGGGCCCCACGCGGGGCGGTCGGTGACGATCGGCACGATGGCCTTGTCCATCCAGTCCTTGCCGTGCACGGGGTCGACCTCGGCGTGCTCGACGTAGAACGGGTAGGCGTCGGCCGGGGCGCCCAGGCGGTCGAAGGCCTGCAGGACGAGCCGGCACCGGGGCCCGGCCTGCAGCTCGAGGAGACCGAGGGCGCCGAGCATCTCCGGCTGGAGCCAGCGGTTGGTCGCGAGCAGTCCGCCGAGCGCCGACCGCTCGAGGGCCTCGACCGGCTGGTCCTCCCGCGGGACCCGCGGCATGCCGACGGCGGCGACGAGGCGCTCGTGCAGGACGGTGTGGACGCCCGCCGGGTCGCCGTTGCCCATCTCGTCCAAGTAGTTCTTGCCGAGCTCGAGCTTGGCACTTCCGGACAGGCCCACCTGGCAGACGGCCACCAGGTCGTCGAACCCGCCGTCGGGTCCGCCCTCGAGGGCGAGGAAGTGCACCGTCTCGTCCCAGGTGGCCTCCTTGGCCAGCCAGCGGTAAGCAGCAGGCAGCCGGTCGCGCGCGGCGACGGCACGCATCGCGCGCACGACGCGATCGGCGTCAGCGGCGTCGGAGAGGTGACCCGCCTCGAACCAGGCCAGCTCCAGCTCGGCCAGCCAGTCGGCCTCGAGCCGGTGCTTCAGGCCCGCGACCGCGGGATGCCCCTGGAAGCGGGCTGCGTCACCGACGCTCTCCAGCGGAGCGGTGTGCAGGTCGTAGATCGCCAGGAGGCTGAGGAAGCGGTCCCGCCGGTCGGACTCGGCGGGCAGTGTCGTGAGCCCGCTGCCGTCCCCCGACAGCGCCGCCCGCAGTGCGTCGTGGAGGCGGGCCGAGGACCCGTCGGGGATCCTGCGGGGTGCGGTGAGCGGTCGGGTCATGGGCCGGCTCTCCTTCGGTCGGGAAGCGGCGTCAGGCCGCACACATCGGGCTCCGAATGTGTGCCCTCTGTTACGCGGGTCTAACGGGCTGAGGCCTACGTCGCCTCGAGGTCGTCGTCCTCGAGCTGCCTGCGCCGGACGCCCTGGTCGCGGTAGAGCAGCATGCCCGCGAGCAGGACGAAGAAGATCAGGATCGCGCTGGCGGTCGCGGCGAGCGATCCGGCGATCGGACCGGAGCTCGCGACGACCAGGTCGATGACCGCCGATGCCCGCACGGCCCCGCACGCGACGTCGACGGTGTACTGCCCGATCGGGAGGTCGGGCAGGGCCAGCTTCGACGTGAACGTGCCGTCAGCGCCCGCGACGGCCGCCCCGACCGAGGCCCCGTGCAACGTGAGCTGCACCGGCGATCCGGCCGGGCAGCCCTGTCCGGCCAGCCCCACGGAGGCCCCCGGCAGCGCGGACGGCCGGTCCAGCGTCGCTGCCGGCTGGCCGGGGGCGGGCGGCGGGGA
>JAODNA010000111.1 GCA_025465135.1 Frankiales bacterium
TCGCGTTCAGCGAGGGGTGGGACTTCAGCGCGTCCACCGCGGCCTTGGCGAAGAACGGCAGGTAGGAGAGCTTGACGCCCTCGCGGGCCAGGAAGTCGGCCTTCACGCGGTCGCGCAGGCGCGCCACGTTGGTGACGTCGACCTCGACGACCTGCGTGAGCTGGGCCGAGGTCTGCAGCGACTCGACCATGCGGGTCGCGATGACCTTGCGCAGCCGGCTGAGCGGCTCGGTCGTGCCGCGGACCGTGGTGTGCGCCGCGGCGGCGACCGGCTGGTCGACGAAGGACGGCGCGGGCGCCGACGTGGGCGCTGCGGCGGCCGGCTCCTGCTGCAGCGGCGGCCGCTGCCCCGCGGTCCGCCGCGCCCAGCCCGCTGCGCGGTCGCACCGAGGAGATGTCGCGCCTCCGCAAGGTCATCGCCGCCCGGATGACCGAGTCGCTGCAGACGTCGGCGCAGCTGACGACGGTCGTCGAAGCCGACGTGACGCGCATCGCGCGGCTGCGCCAGCAGGCGAAGCCGTCGTTCGAGGCGCGCGAGGGCGTGAAGCTGTCGTTCCTGCCGTTCTTCGCCCTGGCCACGGTGGAGGCGCTCAAGGCGCACCCCGTGGTCAACGCGAGCATCGACCAGGCCGCAGGCACCGTGACCTACCACGAGGGCGAGCACCTCGGCATCGCGGTCGACACCGAGCGCGGCCTGCTCGTGCCGGTGATCCACGGCGCGGGCGACCTCAACCTCGCCGGCATGGCGCGCAAGATCGCCGACCTCGCCGAGCGCACCCGCACCAACAAGGTGACGCCGGACGAGCTCGGCAGTGGAACGTTCACCCTGACCAACACGGGCTCGCGCGGGGCGCTGTTCGACACCCCGATCATCAACCAGCCGCAGGTCGGCATCCTCGGCACCGGCAGTGTCGTGAAGCGCGCCGTGGTCGTCGACGACCCCGAGCTGGGCGAGGTCGTCTCGATCCGCTCGATGGTCTACCTGGCACTGACCTACGACCACCGCATCGTCGACGGCGCCGACGCGGCTCGCTTCCTCGTCACCGTCAAGGAGCGGCTCGAGGAAGGCGACTTCGCCGCCGAGCTCGGCCTCTAGCGCGGGTCTACCGACCGGGGGGCACCGCAGTCTCCCCACGCGTATGTCGAACTGCCCACCCAGCGTGGGCGCTCGACGGGGTCCGGCGGAGCTCCGCGACGGAGAGTGGCAGTTCGTCATACACCGCAAGAGGGTGAGGGGCCCGCGGCGGTTGAGGTGCGCTCGGCCCGATGCTGGGGGACGATCGGGTCATGAAGGTCGCGGTCACGGGTGCATCAGGACTGATCGGGTCGGCGCTCGTCCCGCACCTGCGGGGCGAAGGCCATGACGTCGTGCGCTTCGTCCGCGGCGCGGGCAAGACCGACGACGAACGCAGCTGGGATCCGTCCGCACAACGGCTCGACCCGGCGCAGCTGGCCGACGTCGACGCGGTCGTGCACCTCGCCGGTGCCGGCGTCGCGGACAAGAGGTGGACCGCGTCGTACAAGCAGGTCATCCTCGACAGCCGCCTGAACGGCACGACCGCGGTCGCCGAGGCCATCGCGCGGTCCGGCCACCCGAAGGTGCTGCTCTCGGCAAGCGCAGTCGGCTGGTACGGCGACACCGGCGACCGCGTCACCGATGAGACCGGGCCTCCCGGGCAGGGTTTCCTCGCCGAGGTCTGCCGCGAATGGGAAGCGGCCACGAAGCCCGCCCAAGGCGCATCCCGCGTCGCGCACCTGCGCACCGGCTACGTCCTCGCCAAGGACGCCCTCGGGCTGCGCAAGCAGGTCCGTGTCGCGAAGCTGGGGCTCGGCGCGCCGCTCGGCAGCGGCCGGCAGTGGATGAGCTGGATCACCCTCGAGGACGAGGTGCGAGCCATCACGCACCTGCTGACCGCAGAGGTGGAGGGCCCGGTCAACCTGGTTGCCCCGTCGCCCGCGACCAACCGGGAGCTGACCGAGGCCATCAACCGCTCCGTGCACCGACCCACCTTCCCGGTGCCGGTGCCGGGGTTCGCGTTGAAGACAGTGCTAGGCGCGTTCGCGGAGGAGGGGGTCCTGATCGGGCAGCGCCTCGTGCCTGCTGTCCTGCAGGGCACCGGCTTCACCTTCACGCACCCACAGCTCGCGATGGCCCTCACGGCGGTCCTCTAGGCGGGCACGACCTGCTGCAGCCGCCAGCCCTGCGCGGTGCTCACCACCGTGACCACGAACGCCGCCGGGAGCCGCGCGGCGGTGCGCTGAGCCACCCGGCCCGATGCGTCCATCACCTCATAGGCCGCGAGGACGTCGACCGTCCGCAGGGTTGCTGTCGTCCCGTCGTACGACGACACGGTGACGGTCCGGACGGTGTGCCGGACGCCGCGTGCGGTCCGGCCGGTCGCGTGGAGGCGCGCGACCGCAGCCCGGTCGGCTGTCAGCAGCGGAGAGCCGGCGGCGTAGACCTGCGCCAGTGGGGCCGGGTCCGCGTGCGCGAAGGCGGCGGCACGGGAAGCGTCGAGCCCGTCGAGGACGGCACGCCAGTCGGGCGCACGGGGGACGGCAGGTGCAGCCGGGCGCCCCGCGGCCGCTGACACCGCCGGCGTCGCCGCCGCGACCGACGACAGCTGCACGGGAGCCGACCTTCCCGACAGCCAGCCGACGCAGCCCGCGAC
>JAODNA010000118.1 GCA_025465135.1 Frankiales bacterium
AAGTGCGTGAGGTGCTTCGGGTCGGTCATGCACGCGTAGACGAGCTCGCGGGGTGCGTCGAAGACGCGGACGATGGTGACCTCGCCGAGGTCTTCTGCGTTGGCGGTGGCGGTCATGACGGTGTGCCTTTCGTCGAAGGTGTCTTCTGCAGCTCGCGCAGGTGCGCGGAGAGCTTGTCGAAGCGGTCGGTCCAGATCTGGCGGTTGTGCTCGATCCAGTCGGTCGCGACGTCGAGGCCGTCGGCCTCGAGCCGGCACGGCCGGAACTGCCCGTTGCGTCCGCGCGAGATGAGGCCGGCGCGCTCGAGCACCTTCAGGTGCTTGGAGATCGCCGGCAGGCTCATGTCGAACGGCTCCGCCAGCTCGTTCACGGTCGCTTCCCCGTGCGCGAGCTTGGCGAGGATCGCCCGCCGGGTGGCATCGGCCAGCGCCGCGAAGGTCGCATCGAGCTGGCTGTCGTCCACGGCCGATAGTTAACCGCAGAGATAATTATCCGTCAAGTTAAATCTATCGTCGAGACCTCGGGTGCAGCGAGGAGGTTCTGCCTACCCGACCGGGAGAGGTGAGCCCTGAACCTCTGATAGTGAACGCAAAGCCTGACCGCTACCGCGACCTGTTCGCACAGTCCGGCGTACCTCAAGCGGTCGTCGCGCTCGACGGCACCATCGCCGCCGTCAACGCGGCGACCTGCGCGCTCTTCGACCGCAGCGCCGAGGAGCTGATCGGCGAGCACCTGCTGGACCGCGTCCCCACCGAGGGACGCGAGCACGACGCAGGGCTGCTCGCCGCAGTGCTCGACGGCCGGCTGGAGCGCACCCAGTTCGAACGTCGCCTCGATCACCGCGACGGCCGGTCGCTCGACACGCTCGTCTCGGTGGCCTCGGTCCGCGACGACAGCGGCGCACTGCGCGAGATCTCGGTCTGCCTTCAGGACATCACCGCCCTCCGGACAGCCCAGCGCGCGGCCGAACGCGCCGAGGCGCGGTGGCGGTCGCTGTCGCAGAACGCGAGCGACATCGCCTTGATCGTCGACGGTGAGCTGGAGATCAGCTACGTCAGCCCGTCCCTGGAGGCACTTCTGGGCAACGGTGACGAGCGCCTGCTCGGCACGTCGCTGCTCGACCTGGTTCATCCCGAGGACACGGCCCGGGTCAGTGCCGCCATGCATCGCGTGGTCATCGAGGGCAGCCGCGAGCTCCTGCTGGAGTTCCGCGTGCGCGCCGAGGCAAGCACCTGGCGGCACGTCGAGCAGCGCGTCATCAACCTGCTCGGCGACCCCGACGTGCAGGGGCTGGTCGCCAATCTGCGTGATGTGACGCAGCAGTACGAGCTCCAGACGACGCTTCAACGAGCGGCGATCCAGGACGCGCTGACCGGACTGCCCAACCGCACGCTGCTCATGGATCGCGCCCAGCAGGCCATCGAGCGCGAGCAGGCCGGCGGCCCGGCGTACGCGATGCTCTTCGTGAACATCGACCGGCTCAAGGCCATCAACGACGCCTACGGCCGCACCACCGGCGATGACGTCCTCCGGCTCGTCGCGGACACGCTGTGCGCGCTGGTCCGGCCGGCCGACACCGTCGCCCGGTACGCCGGGGACGAGTTCGCCGTGCTCCTCGACGACCTGGCCGACAGCGACGAGGCCGAGGCGACAGGCCGTCGCGTCACGGCGGCTCTGAACACCGCCCTGGAGTACGACGGAAAGCCGTCGGTGCGGTTCTCCGCGTGCGTCGGGCTCGCCTACGGCCCGGCCCCCAACGCCGAGGCCCTCATCTCGGCCGCGGAGGCGGCGACCTCGCGTGCCAAAGCCCTCGGGCGCGGCCGTCTCCAGGTGCTGGAGAAGTGCGCCCGCGAGCGCGACAACGACAGCCGCACGCTGGGCAGGGAGCTGGCAGCTGCCGTCGCCGCCGAGCAGCTGGCTGTCCACTACCAGCCGATCATCGATCTCACGACGGGTCGCATCGTCAGCTTCGAGGCCCTGGTGCGATGGCCGCACCCCGAGCGCGGTCTGCTCGCCCCCGCGTCGTTCCTCCCCCTGGCCGACGCGCTCGACCTGCAGATCACGATCGACGAGTGGGTCCTGCACGAGGCCTGTCGTACCGCGACGACGTGGGAGCCCGGACCGACCGGCCCTGTCGCGGTCGCCGTCAACGTCGCCCCGTCACATCTCACGTCCCCTGGCTTCGCCGACCACGTGCGGTCCGCACTCCACGAGTCCGGCTTGCAGCCGAGCGCGCTGGTCCTCGAGGTCACCGAGACCGCCGTCGTCACCGACCTGGCCGGCGCCGAGGCGGTCCTGCGCACGCTGTGCGATCTCGGCGTCGGCATCGCCATCGACGACTTCGGCACCGGTTACTCCTCGATGCTGCAACTGCGTCAGCTGCCGTTCGACAAGCTCAAGATCGACCGCGAGTTCGTCCGCCGGCTGCCGCAGAACCGCGACGACATCGCGATCTGCGCCAGCGTCATCAGCCTCGCCAGCCGGCTGCGGGTGCGCTCCATCGCGGAGGGCATCGAGACGGCAGAGCAGGCCGCGACCCTCCGCGCACTGGGTTGCGGCTTCGGGCAGGGCTTCCTGTGGAGCCAGGCCGTCGACGCCCCGGCCGCCCATCGACTGCTCGAGGGTGAGGCGTGGAACACCGGCTCGGTGTTCGAGCTGGCGACACCTCCGCTGCCCGGCCTGGACGACGACCCTGCCCTCACGGAGCGGGCCCGGAGCCTGCACGAGTCGGGTGCCTCGCTCCACACCATCGCCGCCCGGCTCAACGCGGACGGCCTGCGGACGCCGAACGGCCGCCGCTGGCACCCGGCGACGGTGGCCCGGCTCCTGTATCGGCCCAAGCGCTGATCGTGCTTCCCGCGCACGCGGCCGCGGTTCGTGGGACCGTTGTGCGGGAGCAAACATGAACGAGCCGGCTGTGGTGTCCGACCCGTCAGCTGCCGACGCGCGCCTGTACGAGCTCGTGAGGGAGAGCCCGTTCGCGCTGCTCCTCGTCCGTCTGAGTGACAGTGAGCTGCTCGAGGTGAGCCGGCCGCTCGAGGTCTGGGCCCAACGCAGCCGCGCCGAGCTGATCGGCATGCGGATGCTGGACTACGTCGTCGACCGGGAGGTGGCGCACCGGTCGCTGTCGCTGCTCGCCGCCGGGGTCCTCGACGCCTACACCCGGCGGCCCGTCTACAACCGCCCCGACGGCTCGACCCAGGCGTTCGAGGCCCGCTTCACGGTCTGCGCGGACCAATCCCCCCGGCGTACGGCCGTCGCCATGATCCTGCCGGACGAGAGCGAGCCTCCAGCAGCGATGAGCCTGCACGCGCCGCCCGTCGGTGGCGAGGTCTCCGTCCTGGGCACCGTCGACAGCCACTGGGTCATCGACAGGGTCACCAGCGACGTCACCACCCTGCTGGGACACCCGGCGAGCGAGGTGCTCGGCCGCAGCGCGCTCGACCTCGTGCACCCCGAAGACGTGGCGTCGGTGCTGCTGCTGGCTGCCTACGCGGGAGAGCGCCCTGCCGGCACGTGCGGGCGCGTGCGCATCCGCACCGCCGATGACGACTGGATCCTGTGCCGCGTCGGGTTGCACCCGTTGGCCGGACAGGGGCCGCTCGCGTTCGCGTTCGCGCTGTCGCCGATCACGGCCACCCACACCTCCGACGGACCACGGGCTCGCGAGCTCGAGGAGCACCTGCGCCGGATCGCGCGCGAGATCGCCGCCTCCGGCGTTGCCGCCCTGTCGACGACGATGCCGACCTCGATCGAGATGCCCGAGCTGAGCCGACTCACCTCTCGTGAGTACGAGATCGTCGTACGGCTCGCGTCGGGCGACCGGGTGCCGAGCATCGCGCGCGGTCTGTTCCTCAGCGAGAGCACCGTGCGCAACCACCTGACGTCGGTCTACCGCAAGGTCGGCGTGCACTCCCAGGACCAGCTGCTGGCCCGCCTGCACGCCATCGCCTAGCGCTCAGCCGCCGGCCATCGCTCCGACGACGAGGAACGGCTCGCTGCCCTCGAGCACCGCGGACGGCAGCGGCTCGTCGTACGACGTGTGGGACAGATCTTCCTTGCAGGCGAAGAACCGCACGAAGCTGCGGCGCTTGCCCGTCGCCGGGTCGCGCATCGTGCCCACCAGGACGGGGTGCTCGGCTTCCAGCGCGTCGAGCACCTCGGCGACCGTCTTGGCCTCGACTGTCACCTCCCCCTCGACCTGCGCGAGCGACCGGAGGTGGTACGGCAGGACGACGCGCGTCATGCCAGGTCTTTCGTCGTCACAGCGTCTGCACCTCTACCGAGAGCACCGCCGGCAGGTCGCGCACGATCGCGTCCCACGTGTCGCCCCCGTCGGGCGAGCAGTAGACCTGGCCGCCCGTCGTGCCGAAGTAGATGCCGCACTCGTCGAGCGTGTCGACGGCCATCGCATCGCGCAGCACGTTGACGAAGCAGTTGTCCTGCGGCAGGCCCTTGGTCAGCGGCTCCCACTCGTTGCCGCCGGTCCTGCTGCGGTAGACACGCAGCTTTCCGTCCGGCGGGTAGTGCATCGAGTCGGACAGGATCGGCACGACGTAGATGGTCACCGGCTCGAGCGCGTGCACGACGATCCGGAACCCGAAGTCGCTGGGCAGATTGCCGCTCACCTCGGTCCAGTTGGCGCCGGCGTCGTCGCTGCGCATCACGTCCCAGTGCTTCTGCATGAACAGCGTGTCGGGCTTGGACGGGTGCAGCGCGAGGTTGTGCACGCAGTGCCCGACGTTGGCCTCCGGGTCCGGGATCTCGCCCGACTGCAGCCCGTTGTTGATCGGGTGCCAGGTCGTGCCGCCGTCATCGGTGCGGAACGCACCGGCCGCGCTGATGGCGCAGTAGATGCGGTTCTCGTCGGTCGGGTGGAGCAGGATCGTGTGCAGGCACATCCCGCCGGCGCCGGGCTGCCAGTGCGGACCCGACCCGTGCTCGCGCAGCCCCTGCAGCTCGGTCCACGAGTCACCACCGTCGGTGGTCTTGAACATCGCCGCGTCCTCGACGCCGGCGTACACGGTGTCGCGGTCGGTCAGCGACGGCTCGAAGTGCCAGACCCGGGCGAACTCCCACGGATGGGGCGTGCCGTCGTACCACTGATGGGTGCCGGGGACGGAGGCGTAGGTGAAGTCCTTGCCGACCGGGTTCCAGCTCTTGCCGCCGTCGTCGGACCGCTGCACCTGCTGCCCGAACCAGCCGCTCGTCTGGCTCGCCCAGATGCGGTCGGGATCGACCGGCGACCCCTTCAGGTGGTACATCTCCCAGCCGCCGAAATGGGGCCCGTCGACCTTCCAGTCGCGCCGTCCCGCGTCGCTCGTGAGCACGAAGGCTCCCTTGCGCGTTCCCACCAGCACCCGCACGCCTGCCATGGCTGCACCTCCTTGCCCCGACCCTAGGGCCAGCCGCCGACAGACCGGTCAGCCGATACCGAGTCGAGACAGCGGCTCGACGAGCTCGCGCTCCTCGTAGGACAGGTGCGAGAGCAGTACGTCGGTCAGCAGATCGACCGCCGCGCGCAGCCGGTCGGTCTCGTCGGGCCGGGTGACGAACTCCACCAGCGCCACGTCGAGTCCTTCGAGCACGTCGTGGATGACCCGGTGCTCCTCCTCGAGCCGGTCCACGACAGGAGCCAGCTCGGGCTCGACGGCCTTGAGCCGCGGCAGCATCGCGATGTCCTCGAGAGTGTGGTGCGTCGTCACGAGCCGGCAGTAGCCCTGGCAGAAAGCGCCCAGCGTCCAGTTGTTCTGCCGCATCGCGGTCGCGTTGATGTGGGACCGGGCTGTCGCAGGGTCGGTGTCGCCCGAGAGCACCTGCTCCATCACGTTGCGCACCTGGGCGAGCTCGCCGCGCAGGTGGTCGTGGATGTCGACCAGGTGCTGTCCGTTGGCGAGCTCGTGCGCCGCGTAGCGCCGGCCGGCGCCGGGCACCGGTCCCGTGGGGCGCGTCGACTCGTCCCACGGCAACGACGAGCTCCGTCGTACGCCGTCGTCCGGAGTCGGTACGACGGTGAACTCGCCGTCCATCGACTGCGGCGCGGGCGTCATGCCCTCATCGTGTCAGCCGCCGACGCCGTAACGTCGAGCGGAGCATCCCGACGAGAAGAGGTCGCATGTCCCTGACCGACCGCACCATCGACGCACAGCGCCGCACCTATGAGAGCGTCGCCGGCCTCGTCGCCACGCTCTCCGACGCGCAGCTCACCGAGCAGTCGGGCGCCACGGAGTGGACGGTCGCGCAGGTGCTCTCGCACCTCGGCAGCGGCAACGAGATCCACTTCGACACGCTGCGCCTCGCGCGGGAGGGCAAGGAGCGACCGGGCGACGCCAACCAGCCGGTCTGGGACCGCTGGAACGCGATGTCGCCGCGCGAGCAGGCCGACGGGTTCCTGCAGCACGGGCGCGCGCTCGTCGACGCGCTCGCTGGGATGGACGCCGCCGAGCGCAGCAGCCTGCGGGTGCCCCTGTCCTTCCTGCCCGAGCCGGCAACACTGGAGCTCTACATGGGCCTGCGTCTCAACGAAGACGCGCTGCACGGCTGGGATGTCGCGGTCGCCTACGACGACAAGGCCGAGATCGCGTCCGACACCGCCGGGGTGGTCCTGGAGCAGTACCGCGGGCCGATCGCCTTCCTGCTCGGCTACACCGGCAAGACCGAGGTGCTCGCCGGCCGCACCGCCGAGCTCCTGGTCCGCGCGCCCGAGGTCACCGCCGGGCTCGCCCTGGCCGAGAAGGTCGCTGTCACCGACCCGCCGGCCAACCCCGACGGCGAGCTGAGGCTTCCGCTCGGCGCCTTCCTCCGCCTGATGGGCGGCCGGCTGCGCGAGATCCCCGCCGACGCCGTCACCGGCTCGGTCACCGCCGACGAGCTGCGCCAGGTGTTCCCCGGCTACTGACTCACAGGCCGAGGTCGCGGCTCACGACCTCCTTCATGATCTCGGTCGTGCCGCCGTAGATGCGCTGCACCCGGGCATCGCGCCAGATGCGCGCGATCGGGTACTCCTCCATGTAGCCGTAGCCGCCGAACAGCTGCAGGCACCGGTCGACGACCTTCCACTGCAGCTCGGTCGTCCAGTACTTGGCCCCGGCCGCGTCCGGCGCCGTCAGCGTCCCGTCGTTCAACGCGAGCACGCACGTGTCGACGTAGACCTGCGCGAGCTGGATCTCGGTGTGCATCTCCGCGAGCTGGTGCCGGATCACCTGGAACTGACCGAGCGTCTGGCCGAACGCGACCCGCTCTCGACAGTGCTGCAGCGCGAGTGACAGCGCGGACCGAGCCGACGCGACGGCGAGCACCGCGATGGACAGCCGCTCGCGCGCCAGCTTCGTCATCACGACGCGGAACGCGCCGCCGCGCTCGCCCAGCAGGTTGGCGGCCGGCACGCGGCAGTCGTCGAAGAACAGCTCCGCCGTGTCCTGACCGTGCCGGCCGATCTTCTCCAGCGGCTTGCCGTGTGTGAAGCCCGGCGTCCCTGCTTCCACGACGACCAGCGACAGCCCCTTGCCACCCTCTCCCTCGCCCGTCCGCGCGAGGACGACCACCAGGTCGGCCCGCGAGCCGTTGGTGATGAAGGTCTTCGACCCGTCGAGAACGATCTCGTCGCCGTCGTACCGCGCCGTCGTGCGCACCGACGCGACGTCGGATCCCGCGCCCGGCTCCGACATCGCGAGGGCGGTGATGACAGAGCCGTCGGCGAAGCCCGGCAGCCAGCGCGCCTGCTGGTCGAAGGTCGCGACGTCGAGGAGGTACGGCGCGACGATGTCGTTGTGCATGCTGAAGCCGTCGCTCGCGATGCCGAGGCCGACGACCTCCTCGGACATGACGGCGTTGTAGCGGAAGTCGCGGACGCCGAGACCGCCGTACGACGGCGGCGCCTCGAAACCGAGGTAGCCCGCCGCTCCGGCGGCCTCCCAGAACGACCGGTCCACCAGCCCGGCAGACTCCCACCGGGCGGTGTGCGGCACCGCCTCGCGCACGAGGAACTCGCGGAAGCCGACGCGGAACGCCTCGTGGTCGTCGTCGTAGACCGTGCGCAGCACTACGCGACGCTCATGCGGCGCCGAAGATCTTCAGCGCGTAGTCGGCGTAGGTATCCATGACGCGCTCGATCGTGTAGTCCTCGGGACGCAGCCACGTCGCGGCCTGGCGCGGGTAGGCCGACAGCGTCCCCTCGTCGACGGCGACCGCCGGCCGGAACCACCACGCGACGCGCAGGCACATGCCGCCGACCGCCGACATCGGCAGCCAGGGCTCGGGGCAGTCGAAGACCCCCTCGCTGTTGCCGCGCTCGACGACCGCCGTCAGCAGCGTCCCCGCGTCGTGGCGCAGGTCGGCGATGGTCGCGAGGTGCTCGGCGTTGAGGGCGTGCAGCTCGGAGTTGGCGCTGATCGTCAGCAGCGGGTAGGTGGCGTGGAACCAGATGTTGGCGCGGATGGCCGCCCGCAGCTGCTCGCGCGCGTCGGCGCCGGCCCCCAGGATCGCGTCGCGCACGCAGCGGTGGTGCTCACGGTGGCCGAGGAGGCAGAGCTCGTAGAGCAGCTCCTCCTTGGAGCCGAAGTGCGCGTAGAACGACGCCGCCTGCACGCCGGTGTCCGAGGCGAGGTCGCGCACGGACACACCGTGGTAGCCGCGCTCGGCCACCGCGACGACCGCGGCCTCGAGCAGCCGGCGCTTCCCGATAGCCAGCCCCTCGACCCCCGGCAGGACCCCGGCCGCGCCCTCGAGCGCCTTACGGTCGTTCGCCTTGTCCGTCACACCGCTGGCCCCGCTCCCGACTGGAGAAACCCTGACAAGAACCTCCCTTGACGCGGGAGCAACACAGGGAGCACTGTACCGAGCCTAACGATCGTTAGCCAGTCCCCTTGGTGCATTTCTCCCCGAACGAAAGCAGGGCTCATGGCGTTCACCACCGTCGACGACGGCGCGGAGCTCTACTGGGAGGAGTCCGGCAGCGGGAGCCCGCTGCTGCTCATCCAGGGCCTCGGCTGGAGCGCCGAGATGTGGTACTCGCTCGTGCCCGAGCTCGAGACGAGGCACCGGGTGATCCGGTACGACGGCCGCGGCATCGGCCGCTCCGACGTCCCGCCCGGGCCGTACTCGATCGAGCGGATGGCCGACGACGCGGTCGCCGTCCTGCGCGCAGCCGGTGTCGAGAAGGCGCACGTCCTCGGCGTCTCCCTCGGCGGCATCGTCGCGCAGGAAGTCGCGCTCCGGCATCCCGACGCGGTGACGAGCCTGCTCCTCGGCTGCACCCACCCGGGCGGGGAGGAGACGGTCTGGCCGGCACCCGAGGTGATGCAGGTGCTGCGCGAGCGGGCCAGCATGCCGTTCGACGAGGCGGTGAAAGCCGCCGTGAAGTACGCCTACGCGGAGGGCGTCGACCCCAGGGTCATCGAGCAGGACATGCAGCGGCGGCTCGACCTGCCGACCACGCCGGCGGGCTACCAGGGCCAGCTGCTAGGCGGCCTCGGCTACCAGGGCACGCTGCCCCGCCTGAAGGGCCTCGCCGTACCGGCCCTGGTCTTCACGGGCGACGCCGACGAGATGGTGCCGCCCATCAACTCCGCAACGCTGGCCGAGGCGATCCCGGACAGCACGTCCGTGACGATCGCGGGAGCGGGGCACATCTGCTTCACCGAGCAGCCGCTCCTCGTCGCCGCTGCGGTCAACGACTTCCTCGATCGCGTCGACGGATGAGACGCATCCTCGCCGGGCTGGTCCTGGTCGCCGCAGCTGTCGTACCGTCGATCCCGGCACAGGCGGCGACCGCCGCCTGCCCGGCGGCGCAGGTGCAGCACCCGACGACCCGGTGGCAGGGCACCTACTGCGGCGCGCTGACCGAGCCGGCCGGCACGGACGCCGCGGGCAACACCTGGCCGGCCCGCGACTACTACACCTACGAGCCGCAGTCGCTGAAGCCCGCCGGCAGCAGGTCGCTCGTCGTCTACCTGCACGGCACCACGCAGAGCGCGACCCAGGCGGCGCTCGCCGCGAAGTGGAACGACCTCGCCGACCGCGAGGGCTTCCTCGTCGTCTACCCCGAGGAGAGCGCGACCACCGACACGACCGGCGGCGGCGCCTCGCGCGCATGGGCGTGGGGGCGCGCCGCCTACGAGGCCCGCGGCAACGGCGAGATGGAGACCATCGCGCGGATCACCCGCAAGGTCATGGCCGACTACGGCGTCGACCCGGCCCGCGTCTACATGAGCGGGCTGTCCGCCGGCGGGATCATGACGACGGTCATGGCCGCGACCTACCCGGACCTGTACGACGGCGCCGCGGTCTGGGCCGGCTGCTCCTACCTCTGCAGCGACGCCGACGGCGAGCTGGGTCACATGCGGATGGGCAGCAACGCCCGCGTGGTGCCGACGATCCTGTTCGCCGCGAGCACGGACGACGTCGTCGTCGCGCCCCTCAGCCTCGAGGCGGTCACCGGCTGGACCGGCATGAACGACCTGGCGGACGACGGCCAGCCGAACCAGAGCGTCTCCCGCCAGGCGACCGACGGTCCGACGACCTACGACGCCGACTCGAGCAGCCTGATGCCGGCTCCCAACACGGGCCCCGACGACGGCAGCCGCGGCAACCTCGGCACCTGCGTCTACGCCTACCCGAACGCGCACGGCAACAACCCGTGTCCCGGCGACACCCTGGGCTGGCAGACCTACCCGCACACGGTGACGAAGTTCGCCTCGAACACCGGCGACTGCGATCCCGCCAGCCGGCCGAGCCTCCTGCCCGAGCGGTGTGTCGCGGTCGAGAGCTGGTTCATCCACGGCCTCCTGCACAACTACTCCGGCGGCAGCACCGAGGGCACCTTCGCCGACCCCATCGGCCCCGACACGACCCTCGCCGCGTGGGACTTCTTCACCGCCCACGCGCCTGCCCTCACCGCACCGGCTGCCGACGTGCCCGAGCTCCCCCTGCTTCCGGTGAGCCTGCTGGCCGGTGTCGTGACCTTGCTGCTCCTCGTGCGCAGGCGCCCCAGCCGCACGCACGTCCCCACTGCGTTGGAGGTGCTCCGTGTCGCTCAGTGATGCGTCTCGTCGAGGAAGCCGGCTCGTCGCTCTCGGCGCCGGGATCAGCGCCGTGCTGCTCGGCGCCGCCGGCCCCGCGTGGGCCGATGTCACGGCGGGCTCCTCGCACCCCTCGCACACCTGGATCTGGGCGGTCGTGGGCGGCCTGGCGGTCGCCGGCTTCCTGCTCTTCCACGTGCTGCATGGGGTCCTGAACGCGCTGCCGGCGGAGGTGCGGGCGCCGATCTCGGCCAGCGTGCGGGCCAACTCGCGCCCGCTGGCCGTGTTCGCCGTCATCGTCCTGTGGACCGCGACGTACGGCCTGTACTCCGTGGCCCACCTGACCGCGCCGACGAGCGCGCTGTCGACGGCGGCATCCAACAGCACGGGAACCGCGCCGGGCGTCGCGGCCGGCACGACGCCCACCGGCACGACGTCGACCGGCGCGAAGACCGGCGCGGTGGTCCCTGGTGCGGCCGTTGCCCCCGGGACCACGACAAGCACGGGAAGCACGACGGCGGCGGGCGGTTCGCCGATCACCGGCAGCAGCAACCCCACGACGGCGAACTCCACGGTCTTCGGCTCGCAGTCCGGCCAGGGCAGCGCGGGCACCGCGTCGTCGCCGTACCACGACTCCACCATCTTCAAGCCGGGCGCGACCAACATCCGCGGCATCACCAAGGACACCGTCACGGT
>JAODNA010000138.1 GCA_025465135.1 Frankiales bacterium
ACCGTCTCGATGGTGTCGCGCAGGGCGTCGACGAACGTCTCCTGGTCTGCGCCCTTGGGCAGCGCGAGGAGCAGCGAGCGGCCCGACCGCACCACGAGCCCCTCACCCGGCGCCAGCTGCACCCGCCAGCCGTCTGCGTCCATGCCCGTCCCCCTCAGATCAGCCGACCGCCGCGAAAGCGCCAGTGCACGGTGAAGATGCGCATCGGCCCGTTGACCCACAGCCACGTGACGAGCCACGTCGTACCGAACCCGACGACGAAGGCCCCGACCGAGATGTGCTCGGTCGACGACAGCACGCCGCTGCGCGCGACGAGGTACGCGACCACGCCCTCGGGCACGCCGAGGACGAGGCCGAACAGCGTCGGCCAGTCCTTCTCCCACCGGAACTGCATCAGGGCGTGGTAGATCACCTCCCAGGCGATGCCGACCACACCCACGATGAGCAGTACGCCGTACATCGCCTTGTACTTGTCCGACGTCGTCCCGCCGCCGGGCAGCACCGGGCCGATCACCAGCGCCCACAGCCCACCGATGACCGCGATGACGAAGATGCGGGTCTGGATCCGGCCCATCAGGGTGGGGAGCACGTCGCCGCCTCTCAGATCTTCTTGCCGCGGGCCCAGCGCAGCCACTGCGCCGTCGAGCGGAGCGGTCCGATGCGCTTGCCGAACCCTTGCCGCGCGAGGTCGTCGCCGATCTCCTGCGCCGCGATCTGCAGTCCGAGGAAGGTGTCGACGCCGGGGAAGTAGCCGCCGAGCGTCGCGGTACCCGAGGCGTAGACCCGCCCGTCGCCGTTCTGGGTGCCGCGCACCTCGAACGTGCGCTCCACATCGAGCCGGCCGATCGGGTTGCGGCCCGCACCGCTGTGCTCGAGCAGATCGGCGAGCAGGCGGTGCTCGGCGATGTCGGCCTCGAGCCCCGTGCCGTCGATGATGTACGACGCCTGCAGCTCGAGCAGCCCGTCCTTGGTCTTGATCCGGGTGACGGTGCCGCCGGCCTCTGCCGGGACGACGGAGTCGACCTCGCCGGTGTGCGTGCGGTACCAGCCCTCCTTGCGGCCGCGGGCGAGCTGGTCCTGCCAGAGCCGGCGCACCGGGGTGTTGGTGCCGCCGATCGTCTTGTAGAGCTTGGCGCGCTCCTCGCCCTCGAGCCTGCGCATGCGGCTCTTCAGCTGCCCGCCCCACACCGACTTGGGGTAGTTGAAGCCCTGGTAGGCCCAGCCGTCGCCGCCCTTGCGGCGCATGAAGATGCTCGGCCCGTGCGCTCCGGTGATGTAGGTGCGGAACACGTGATGGATCTGCGTCTGCGCGCCCTTGTGGTCGCGGTCGTCGATGAGCCGCTGCAGGATGCGCGACGCGACGATGCCACCGCCGCGGAGCACGACCACACCCGGCTTGCGCAGCAGCTCCTCGTAGACGCCTTCGTGGGGCTCGTAGGCGTTCACGACGTGCGTGTAGTCGTTGTACTGCTGGCGGTAGGTCTGCAGGTCGTCGAGGAACTTCAGCCCCGGGTAGCCGACCGCGATGTGGACCCAGCGGCTCTTGTAGGCGACGCGCTTGGTCGCGCTCGTCCCGTCGGGCGGCGTGAGGATGGTGAAGTAGCCGCCGCCCTGGCGCTTGCGCACCATCCGGACCAGGCCCTTGTCGAAGTAGTCGAAGTAGCCGATCCGGTCGGCTTCCTTCTCCATGGTCGCGAACGCCTGTCCTGCCTTGGGTGTGTAGTAGTCGGCGAAGATCGGCTCGGTCCCGACGTTCCACAGCGGGGCGAGCTTCGCCTTGAGGCCCTTGGCGGCGAGCGCCTCGCGGACGGCGTAGCTCGGGAAGCCCCAGATGCAGTCGGGCGTCGACGCGGAGTCGGACCGCAGTCGCTCGGTGCGCGGGATCTGCGAGTTGCGGGTGAGGTACTCGTACGTCGACCAGGGCGTCTCGTTGTTGCCGAGCACCCGCATCGCTTCCTTGGGCACGCCGGCGATCCGCAGGTAGTCGGTCGTCACGAACGAGCCGATGCCGCCGCCGACCGAGACGAACGGCACCTCGACGACCGGGATGCCGGCAGCCGCCACCATCGCGTCGGTCCACTGGTCCGCGGCGATCAGCTCCGGTGTCAGGTCGCCGGCGCTGCTGCTGGTGTCGGGCGCGGACGCCACGGCGCCCGGCATGCGGATCGTCTCGCGACCGCCCAAGGCACACCCCCCCTCTGCCCGGTGCTCCCTCGCGGCATCCTGGCCCTCGCACCGGCCCCGCGTCAGCACTTCCGCCGAAGTGCGGTCATACCTCCGGACCCAGCTGGCGGATCAGCTTCGCGACGAGGGCGGTCCAGCCGGTCTGGTGGCTGGCACCGAGGCCGACCCCGGTGTCGCCGTGGAAGTACTCGTAGAACGTCGGGTCTGCGCTCCAGTCAGCCGGCGCACCGCGGCGCAGATCCGCACCGTCTGCCGGGCGCCAGCCGTCGGGGCCTGGCAGGAACAGCCCGATGAGCCGCCGCGACAGCTCGTCCGCGACATCGCCGAGGTCGCGCTGCTCGCCGCCGCCGCTGGGGAAGGCCACGGTCAGGGCGTCGCCGTAGTAGTGGTGGTACTTCTGCAGCGCCTCGACGAGCAGGAAGTTGACGGGCATCCAGACCGGACCGCGCCAGTTGGAGTTGCCGCCGAACATCGGCGTGGTCGACTCCGCCGGTTCGTAGTCGACCTGGTGGTCGACGCCGTCGAGGACGAGCCGCACCGGGTCGCGATGTGCCGCCGACAGCGAGCGGATCCCGTGCGGCGAGAGGAACTCCTCGGTGTCCAGCATCCGGGTGAGGACGCGCACGAGCTGGTCGGCGTTGACCAGGGAGAGCATCCGCCGCTCCTCCTCGCCGGGGGTCTCGGCCGTGAACACGTTGCTGCACAGGTCGGGCCGGTTCTTGACGTACCAGCTGACCCGAGCGGCGAAGTCAGGCAGCTCCTCGAAGACCGAGGCGTCGAGCGTCTCCACGGCGAGCAGCGGCAGCAGCCCGACCAGGGAGCGCACCCGCAGCCGCTGCGCCGACGACTGGCCGCCGCTGGTCTGGAACAGCACGTCGTAGAAGAAGCCGTCGTCGTCGTCCCAGAGCGCCTCGCCCTTGCGGCCCTCGGCGGTCGTCGCGTGCGCGATCGCGAGGAAGTGCTCGAAGAACTTCGTCGCGACGTCCTCGTAGGCGCGGTCGCCGCGCGCCAGCTCGAGCGCGATCGCCAGCATGTTGAGGCTGAACATCGCCATCCAGCTCGTGGCGTCGGACTGCTCGAGACGGCCGCCCGAGGGCAGCGGCGCGCTTCGGTCGAACAGGCCGATGTTGTCGAGCCCGAGGAAGCCGCCCTCGAAGACGTTGGAGCCGTCCGCGTCCTTGCGGTTGACCCACCACGAGAAGTTCAGGAGCAGCTTGTGGAACACCCGGGCGAGGAACTCGCGGTCCGGCGTACCGGTCGCCTTGGCATCGATCTTGTAGACGCGCCAGGCCGCCCAGGCATGCACCGGCGGGTTGACGTCGCCGAGCTCCCACTCGTAGGCAGGCAGCTGCCCGGACGGGTGCATGTACCACTCGCGGCAGAGCAGGACCAGCTGCTCCTTGGCGAAGTCGGGGTCGACGAACGCGAGCGGCACGGTGTGGAACGCCAGGTCCCAGGCGGCGTACCAGGGGTACTCCCACTCGTCCGGCATCGAGATGACATCGGCGTTGTAGAGATGCCGCCAGCCGCTGTTGCGGCCGCTCCACCGCTCGGCCGGCGGCGGTGGCTGGTGCGGGTCGCCCTCGAGCCACTCGCGCACCTCGTAGCGGTAGGCCTTGCGGGCCCAGAGCAAGCCGGCGACGGCGGCGCGCTGCACCCGGCGCGCGGGGTCGGGGGTGCCCGGCGGGCAGAGGCCGTCGGCCCAGAGGTCGCACTCGGCGCGGCGCTGCTCGACGACCTCGTCGACCGCCGCGAGGCGTCGGGGTGACGGCTTCGTCGTCGACAGCCGCAGCCGCAGCACGCGGGTCTCCCCGGCCGCGAGGTCGAGGCGGTACCACGCAGCGGCCTTCGTCCCCTGCCCGTCCGGGTTGACGGTGGCGGCGCCGCGGATGACGTGCTCGCCGATGCCATCCTTCACGTACGCCGACGTGTTGGCCGTCCCGAACAGGAGCTCGGAGTTGGTCTCGTTGTCGGTGACCAGCAATGGCGGCGCCCCGTCGGCCGCGAGCCAGTAGTCACCGAGGGTCGCGTGCGTCGCCGCCACGACCGACAGACCCTTCTGCTCCGGCAGGGCGTGCAGCTGCGGTCTGCGCTCGTCGCGTCCCCAGCCCCACGTGTTGCGGAACCACAGCGTCGGCAGCACGTGCAGCGGCGCCGGCTCCGGCCCCCGGTTCGTGACGCGCACCAGCATGCAGATGTCATCGGGCGCGGCCTTCGCGTAGGTCACCTCCACGTCGAAGAACCGGTTGCCGTCGAGCACGCCGGTGTCGGCGAGCTCGTACTCCGGCTCGTGCCGGCTGCGCCGCGAGCTCTCGGCGCGCAGGCCGGCGTACGGGAACTCCGCCTGCGGGTACCGGTAGAGCCAGCGCAGGTACGACGACGTCGGGGTCGCATCGAGCGACCACCAGTGCTCCTTGACGTCCTCGCCGTGGTTGCCCTCGCCGTTGGTGAGCCCGAAGAGCCGCTCCTTGAGGATCGGGTCGCGGCCGTTCCACAGCGCCAGCGCGAGGTTGAGGTGCTGCCAGCGGTCCGAGATCCCGCCGAGCCCGTCCTCGCCCCAGCGGTAGGCACGCGACCGCGCGTGGTCGAACGGGAAGTAGGCCCACGCGTCGCCGCCGGCGCTGTAGTCCTCGCGGACCGTGCCCCACTGGCGGGCCGACAGGTACGGGCCCCACTGCCGCCACGGAGCACCCGGGCCGGCGGACTCGGCGAGCCGGGTCTGCTCGGGGTCGTCGTTCGACGTGCCGCCCCAGTCGGTCCGCCGCACCGCGCCTCCCCGTGAACCTGCCGAAGTGAAGCATCCGGCGACGGGCCGGGCCTAGGGTTGCGCCGTGCCAGCGGCGATCCAGCACCAGGTGACGAGCGAGGTCGGTCCGCTGCGCACCGTGCTGCTCCACCGGCCGGGCGCGGAGCTGAAGCGGCTGACGCCGCGCAACAACGCCGACCTCCTCTTCGACGGGCTGCCGTGGGTGGCGCGGGCGCAGGAGGAGCACGACGCCTTCGCGGACGCGCTCCGCGACCGTGACGTCGAGGTGCTGTACCTCGCGCAGCTGCTCGAGGAGGCGCTCGACGACGCGGAGGCGCGCGCGGAGGTCGTGCACGCGGTCGTCGCGCCGACCGTCGTCGGACCCTCGCTCGCCGCCGTGCTCCGCCAGGTGCTGCTCGGGCTGTCGAGCGACGAGCTCGCCCGCGTCGTCGCCGCCGGGTTGACGCATGAGGAGCTGCCCCACCTCGGGCCCGAGGGCGTCGTCGCCCGGATGGCCGGACCCGGCGAGTTCGTCGTACCGCCCTTGCCGAACCTGCTGTTCACCCGCGACTCGTCGGTGTGGGTCGACGACCACGTCGCCGTCACCGCACCGTCCATGCGCGCGCGGCGGCGCGAGACCGCGCTGGTCGGCGCGATCTACCGCCACCACCCGCGCTTCGCCGGCACTCCGCTGCTGTACGGCGGCAGCGCGCAGGAGGCCTGGTTCGAGGGCGGCGACGTGCTGGTCATGGCCCCCGGCGTCCTGGCGGTCGGTGTGGGACAGCGCACGACTCCCGCCGGCGTCGAGGCGTTCGCGCTGCGGGCCTTCGCGGCCGGCGTCGCGCACGCGGTTCTCGCCGTACCCATCGCGCAGGAGCGGGCGACGATGCACCTCGACACGGTCTGCACGATGGTCGACGCCGATGCCGTCGTGATGTTCCCCGCTGTCGCCGACACCCTTGCCGCGTTCACCGTGACCGCGGACGGCGAGGGGCTGCACGTCGCCGATCCGCGGCCGTTCCTCGTGGCCGCTGCCGACGCCATGGGCATCGACGCCCTGCGGGTCATCGACACCGGGCTCGACCCGGTGACGGCGGAGCGCGAGCAGTGGGACGACGGCAACAACACCCTGGCGCTGCGACCGGGGCTCGTCGTCGCCTACGAGCGCAACACGGAGACGAACGACCGGCTCGAGAAGGCGGGCATCGAGGTCGTCCGCATCTCCGGCAGCGAGCTCGGCAGCGGTCGCGGCGGACCGCGTTGCATGTCGTGCCCGGTGCTGCGCGACCCGCTGTAGCGGCTAGCGCAACGTGAGCTGCCGGCTCATCAGGCCGGCGCGGGCGCGCCGTGCCTCCGGTGGCAGCGCGTCGGTGCTGGCCAGTGCCTCGTCGAGGCGCGCGCGCAGCGCTGCCACCGGCTCCTCGAGCGCGGCCGCCTCGCGGTCGACGGGCAGGTCCCAGACGGGGACGAGCAGACCGTGCGCGCGGAACGCACCGACGTAGCGCGTGTCGGGTCCGACCCCCAGGCCACCGTCGGCCGCGATCCGGGCGAGCGCGCTCAGCACCTCGTCCTCGTCCTCGGGCAGCACCCAGCGCAGGTGCGCCCGCTCTTTCATCCGGCACCAGTACGCCGCCTGCACCCCGTGCAGCCGCACGGTCGGTACGACGGTGGCGTTGGCCCGCTCCATCGACGCGGCGACGTCCTCGCCGGGCTCCTCGCCGTCCGCGGCGCCCTCGATCCAGTAGTCGAAGCCCTCGTGCACGGTGATCTCGAGCGGGGCGTCGTCGAGCAGGTCCTGCAGCCGCGGCCCCGGGCCGGGAAGACCCGGCAGCGTGATCGACGTGCCGGGCTCGGCGGCGAGCGCCAGCTCCAGTGCCGCGGCGAGATCACGGCTGACATCGCCCGACCGCGACGGCACCTGCAGGCCGAGGAAGACCCTCCCGTCGGTGCGCACCATCGCCGGCCAGGCGAGCGGCAGCACCGTGGACAGGGTCACGTCGCGGTCGGGTGCGGCGCGCAGTCGCAACGGTGCTGTTGCGGCGGGCACGACCTCGCGGAGGGCGACCCAGTCGGTCTCGTCCGACCGGCCCTCGAAGGGCCGCAGCACGAAGCTGCGGTCGGAGCGCTCCGTGGGACGGACGCGGCTCTTGCGGCGGTTGCTGATCGGGGCTCCCCGGCTCGGCGGTGTCCGCCGACCCTAAGCCTCCCGCAGGCCTAGGCCTCCTGCCGCTCCTCGGCGTCCTGCCGGGCACGGATCTCGGCGGTCTGGCGCACCGCGACGTCGGCCCAGACGACCGCGGCGGTCGAGTCGAACGCGCTGCCCCAGGACGCGGTCAGCAGCCCCACGATCGCCAGCCCGCGACCGTGTTCGGCATCGGCGGAGCCGCCGCCGACCAGCGGCGCGCCCACCTCGTGGCGCAGCGGGCCGCGGCCGCCGTCGGCCACCTCGATCCGCACGACGTCCGGGCCGACCTGCCAGCTCACCGAGATGCCGCCGTCGGGCAGCGGCGCGCCATGACGCACGGCGTTGCCGACGAGCTCGGACAGGACCAGCGCAGCGTCGTCGACGACCGTCCCGGCGAGCCCGCGGGCCCGGAGCTCGTCGACGAACCGGTGGCGCACGATCGACGCGCTGGGCGGCGAGTGCGGCACAAGCATCGTGCTCGTCGCTCTCACCTCCCCGTCGCGTGAGCGGCCGGCAGCCGCAGTCGTCGTCCGCGCAGTTGTGCCCGATCCCGGGTGGGGGCTAACCAGCTGTTACGGGCCTGTTCAGGCAAGCGGCAGCCGAACCTCGATCACCGTGCCGCCCCCGTCGCGGCGCCGGGCGGTGACCCGGCCGCGCTGTGCCTCGACGTACCGCTTGACGATGTAGAGGCCGAGCCCCGCGCCGCCCGCCGTGGACGGTCCGCCGATCGCCGGCTCGCTGCGCACGAACCGCTCGAAGACCCGCGTGAGGTCCCCCTCGGGGATGCCCACGCCCAGGTCCGCCACGGTCAGCACGGCCTCCTCGCCATCGGCCCGCAGCGTCACCTCCACCGGGCCGCCAGCGGGCGAGTACTTGACGGCGTTCTCGACGAGCTGGCCGAGGACGGCGTCGACGGTCGACTCGTCACCGGTCGCGAGCAGGACCCCCGGCGACTCGACGACGAGCGGGTGGTCGGCGTTCGAGCCCGCGATCGCGGCTCCGGCCGTGCGGACCGCTGCGGCCAGGTCGAAGGGCCGCAGCGTCACGTCGACCCCGATGCCGGCCCGCGACCCGAGCAGGATCTGCTCGACCAGGCCGGTCATCTTCTCCGTCCGGACCCGGATCGTCTCGACCAGCTCGCGGCGCCCCGCGTCATCGAGGGCGTCCCAGTGGTTGAGGAGGGTCTCGGCGAAGCCGCGCAGGACGGTCAAGGGGGTGCGGAGCTCGTGACTCGCCGTGGCGAGGAAGAGATCCTTCGCCAGCTCGAGCTCCTTCTCCGTCGCGAAGATCTCCGCGGTGTGCAGGGCGGCCCCGGCGTGCGCGGCGAGGAGCTCCAGCGCCTCGATCTCGTCCGCCGACAGCGCCTCGTCGCGCACGACGTACAAGGCCCCCGCCGCCGCGCGGTCGGCGCGGGTCAGCGCGACCCCGATCGGCTTGGGCCGCATGCCCGGGAACAGCTCGGCATTCAGGTGCGGGTACGTATCACCCGTTGCGGACAGCGAGCGACCGCCGCCCGCCAGCAGCGCTTCGACCGCACTGCCCGCGAGCGGGAAGGACCGCCCGACGAGCTCGGGGGTCGCGCCGGCGCCCGCGATCAGGGTCAGCCGGTCCCCGTCGCGGACAGCCATGCCGACGGCGTAGGCCGACATCAGGTCGAGGGCGTCCTCGGTGATGCGCTGGAGCAGCTGCGGGACGTCGACCATGGCGCCGAAGCCGGTCACGATCTCGACCAGCCGCGCCATCAGCGACGAGCGCGCGGAGGGCCCCGTCATACCCGTCCCAACCGGCGCAGGACCCGGCGCGGGTGGTTGCTGATGACCGCGTCCACGCCGAGGTTCAGCACGTAGTCGATGTCAGCGCCCTCGTCGACGGTCCAGACGTGCACGCGGTGGCCGGCGGCCTGCACCCGGTCGACGTAGCCGGGGTGGGCCCGCAGGATCTCGAGCGACGGCCCGGCGATCGTCACCCGCGGCGGCAGGGAGCCGTCCCGGTAGCGCACGGGCACCCGGTCCATGAGCAGGACGGTAGGCAGCGCCGGGGACATCGCGTGGATGCGCCGGAGCGAGGTCGGCGCGAAGCTCATCACCGTGATGCGGGACACCGATCTGCTCAGCGGCCGCGCGGCGCCGTACCGCTCGAGCAGGTCGATGAGCGCCCGCTCGACCAGGCCGCCGTACCGGGTCGGGTGCTTGGTCTCGATGTGGAGCTCGACCGGCCGCGGGTGGTCGAGCGCGAGCTGGACGAGCCGCTCCAGGGTGAGCACCCGCGAGCGGTCCCGGTCCAGTTCCTCCCAGTCGGCCTCCAGCAGCCGGTCCCCCTGCGAGGCCTTCCAGCTGGCGAAGTCGAGCTCGGCGAGGTCGGCGAGCTCGAGCGTCGACACGACGCCGCGTCCGTCGGACGTGCGGTCGACCTTGCGGTCGTGCACGCAGACGAGCACGCCGTCGCGGGTCAGCCGGATATCGCACTCGAGGGCGTCGGCCCCTTCCTCCAGGGCGAGCTCGTAGGCGGCGAGGGTGTGCTCGGCATGCGCTGCCGACGACCCGCGGTGGGCGACGACCTGCACCGGAGTCACGGTGCCCATCGTGCCGGTTTCCTGGCTGCTGGGGGCGGTCTTCAGGAACGTCGTCGTACGGCGGCGTCGACGCCGTTGACCACGTCCTGCACCGGTTGCCCCTCGAAGACGCGCCGCAGGTTCGCCGCGGTCTGGCCGACGATGCGCGTCGCCGCCTCGCCGGTCGAGCCCGCCATGTGCGGCGACAGGACGACGGCGAGCTCCCGCAGGGGTGAGTCGAGCGGCAGCGGCTCGACCGCGTAGACGTCGAGGGCGGCGCCAGCCAGGGTCCCCTGCCGCAGGGCCTCGATCAGTGCGGGCTCGTCGACCAGCCCTCCGCGGCCGCCGTTGATGAGCAGGGCGCCGGGCTTGACCAGGCCGAGCCGCCGGGCGTCGACCAGCGCTCGCGTCTCCGGACCCAGGGCGATGACCAGCACGATGACGTCGCTGGTCGCCATCAGGTCGTCGAGCTCCACGTACGACGCCGGCGCCTCGTCGTGCCTGCTGCGCGACCAGTACTGCACCTGGCACTCGAAAGCGCCGAACATCCGGGCCACCGCCTGGCCGATGCCGCCCATGCCGACGATCCCGACGGTGCTCCCCGCCAGCTCGCGGCCGCCGAGGCTCGTCTGCGGCCACTCGCCCCGTCGTACCGCCCCGTCTGCCTCGACCGTCTTGCGCAGCAGCGCGAACGTCGCCGAGACGCACCACTCGGCGACGCTGACGGTGTTGGCACCGGCGCAGTTCGCGACGGGGATGCCCGCGGCGGCGCAGCGGTCGACGTCGATGGTGTCGACGCCGACGCTCGGCATCTGCACCATGGCCAGCCGCGGTCCGGGGTCGTTGACGCGCAGGGTGTGCGTCCAGTCGCCGACGACGAGGTCGACGTCAGGGAGCAGGGCGTCCACTGCCTGCTGTGTGCGCTCGGCCGGCACGACGATCTCCGCCCGCTCGTCGCCGAACAGGCCCTCGAGGAGGTCCTTGGGCAGCGGCGGCAGCGCGAGCACGCGCCAGCGGTCGGCGCCCGCCTGGTGCGCCTCGTTCACGCGACCCAGCCTTCGATCGGCAGGCCGGCGGTCTCCCACGCCAGCATGCCGCCCTCGACGTTGTGCGCGTCGTAGCCCTGCGCCCGCAGCCACTGGGCGACCTGCGCGGACCGCGCACCGACCTTGCAGACGACCGCCACCGGCCGGTCGACGGGGAGCTCGCCGAGCCGGTCCGGGACGTCGTGCATCGGCACGTGCACCGCGGTGGGTGCGTGCCCGGCAGACCACTCCTCGTGCTCGCGCACGTCGAGCAGGTACGCGTCGCCGACCTGCTGGGGAGTCACGTCCCGCAGCATTCCATCGAGCGCGCCGCCTGCGGACACCCGGCTCCGGGCTCGGCTCCCACCGCACCCTCTCGATCTCGCCCGGTTGCCACCTCGCGCAACTTCTCGCCACCTGTGACTCGTCCGGCAACACCCTCCCCCGCCCCCGCCCCCCGCCCGACCCCGCCCGGGCTCGTGCTGCCACTCCACCCTCTCGACCTCGCCCGGTTGCCACCTCGCGCAACTTCTCGCCAGCTGGGACCCGTCCGGCAACAAGGCACATCGGACACCCTCATCCTTTCGAGAATTCACAGGACGGGGAGCTGTCCACAGCCGCGCGCAGCACGGGGGCGCTTCGGGGCCGGCGACGCATCCTCGGTGGGTGGATCTCGGTGCCGTCCTCCGTCGCGCGCGGCACGAGGCGGGCCTGTCCCAGGCCGTGGTCGCCGAGCTGGCAGGCGTCACCCGGCACTCCCTTTCGCGCTGGGAGAACGGCGCGCGACCGGTGCGCTCCGACGACGCCGACCGCGTCCTCGCCGCGTGCGAGCGCGACGTCCGCTTCCGGCTCGTCGACCGGCACGCCGACGTCGACGACGTGCTCGAGCAGCTGGCGGCGTTGCCGGTGGCGGGCCGGCTGACCCAGGTCAGGACCGTGCTGATGCCGGCGATCCTCGAGGCACTGCAGGCGACCGGCGGCGTGGTGTTCACCGGAGCGTGGGCGGCAGCGGCTCTGGGGCTGCCGCCTCTCCACCAGACCGGCGGCTTCCTGCTGGGCCCTGCAGCCGCCGATCACCAGGCGGTTGTGGCCGTCCTGGGGCGCTGGAACCCGATCAGCCTCGCGCCCGGCGGTCCGTGGTCGGTGACGTGGAACGACCAGGTGTTCGCGAGGCATCCCTCCGAGCGCTGGCATGCGGCACTGCTCGGCGAGTTCATGAGCGAGATCGCGTCCGACCCCGTTCCCGAGCTCCGGCTGGCCACGGGCAGCGGACCCTGGCGGGTCATCGAGCCATCGCTGCTCGTCCCCGAGGACGTCGACCAGCTCGTCCTCGATCGGTGGAGGGCGCGCCGCGCTACTTGAGGAGCCGCGAGAGGCGGCGGTCGGCGAGGGGCTGGCCGCCGGTCTGGCAGGTGGGGCAGTACTGCAGCGACTTGTCCGCGAACGACACCTCGCGGATCGTGTCGCCACAGCGCGGGCACGGCAGTCCGGTACGCGCGTGCACGTTGAGCCCGCTCTTCTTCTCCGACTTCAGATCCTTCGCCGCCAGCCCCTCGGCCCGGCGTACGGCTCCACGCAGGGTGTCGACGATGGCGGCGTGCAGGCGCTCCACGTCCTCGCCGGTGAGGTTGCGCGCGGGCTTGAAGGGCGACAGCCCGACCTCCCAGAGCACCTCGTCGCTGTAGGCGTTGCCGAGGCCGGCGATGAGCGACTGGTTGGTCAGCACCCCCTTGACCTGTCCGCGCTCGTCGGCGAGCAGGGCGGTGAGCACCTCCAGGGTGAAGTCGGCCGACAGCGGATCCACTCCGAGCCGCGCGACCCCTGGCACGAGTGCGGGATCGCGAACCACGTAGACCGCCAGCCGCTTGCGGGTCCCCGCTTCCGTCAGGTCGAAGCCGCTGCCGTCGTCGAGGTGCACGCGCAACCCGAGCGGTCCCTTCCCCGGCCGGGGCGGTACGGCGGACAGCGCATCGCTCCAGCGCAGCCAGCCCGCGCGGGCGAGGTGCACGACCAGGTGCAGCCCGGAGACGTCGAGGTCGAGGAACTTGCCGTGCCGCACGACCCCGACGATCTCCAGGCCCGCGAGCGCCGTCACGGGTGGGTCGTACGTCTTCAGCACCTCGATGCCCGCGACGTCGACCCGCGCGACCACCCGCCCCACGGCGTGCTCCCGGAGGAACGACACCAGGGCCTCGACCTCGGGCAGCTCCGGCACACAGCCAGTCTGACCCCTTGCCGCTGTTAGCGTCGAGCGGACGAGAAGGAGTCGATGTCGGGTGCGGCGGACCTCAAAGGCGGAGCGCGACTGGCTCGCGGCCTACGACGCGACGGCCTTCGCGCCCTTCGCCGTCACGGTCGACATGGTCCTGCTGACCGTCGCGGACGGGCGGTTCTCGGTGCTGCTCGTCGAGCGGGACACGCATCCCTTTCGCGGCTTCATCGCGCTGCCGGGCGGCTTCGTCCAGCCCGACGAGGACCTCGACGAGGCTGCCGTCCGGCGGCTGGAGCAGGAGACCGGCGTACGGCGAAGTGCGGCCCACGTCGAGCAGCTCGGTGCGTTCGGGGCGCCCGACCGGGACCCCCGCATGCGCGTGGTGTCCGTGGCCTACCTCGTCTTCGCTCCGGGTCTGCCCGCGCCCACCCCGGGCGCGGGGGCGCGGTCCGTGGCGTGGGTCCCTGTCGAGGACGTCGACAGCGAGCGGCTCGCGTTCGACCACGCCCGGGTGCTGGCCGCGGGGGTGGAACGGGCGCGGGCCAAGCTCGAGTACACCCCGCTCGCCGCGGCGTTCTGCGACGCGGAGCTGACGGTGGCCGACCTGCGTCGGGTGTACGAGGCGGTCTGGGCGGTCCCTCTCGACCCGCGCAACTTCCACCGGAAGGTGACCGGCACGCCCGGCTTCCTGCAGCCCGTCGGACGACCCGCACCGGTCGGGCCCGAGGGCGGGCGGCCGGCCGCGCTCTACCGCCGCGGGCCGGCGACCGCGCTGCACCCCGCGATGCTCAGGCCCAGGACCTAGCGGCCGGGCCGCCCGAGGATGCGGTGCACGCCGGACACCGGCGGCTGGCTGCGCAGCAGCCGGAGACAGCCCGCCGCGGCCGGGCCGGGGGTGCGGACACGACGCTGCCGGCGCTGGAACGTCGATTCCGGCGGGTAGGCCTGCAGGAAGCAGCCCGCGCACAGGGCGAGCTCGGTCCCGTGGAGCCGGTAGAGGAAGCAGGCCTCGGCGCAGGTGTCGCACCGGAGCTGAATGCTCGGCATCGTCATGCTCAGTTCATCGACCCCGGCGCACCGGCGTGCGCGCTGCCGGACGGCGCCAGTTCGAGCGCTGCTCCATACGGCCGAGCGGCGGCGCGACCATGGTCAGTCGGTACTAGGTCGACCGGTACCTGCATCGTGCGTCGGAGCGGAGAGAGAGTGGGCGAGGGGGGAGTTGAACCCCCACGTCCTTTCGGACACACGGACCTGAACCGTGCGCGTCTGCCATTCCGCCACTCGCCCGAGCACTTCTGGATGGCTCGCTGAGGCTAGCACCGGCGGGCACCCGGAGCCGGGGCAGCGGCGTTGATCACGTGCGCGGATACGATCACCGCTCGGAGGGAAGGGGTCTGGCGTGGGAGTGCTGCAGCGCTTCGAGCGCCGGCTCGAAGGCCTGGTCGAGGGCGCGTTCGCGCGCGCCTTCGGCGGCGTCGTGCAGCCCGTCGAGGTCGCTGCCGCCCTTCAGCGGGAAGCCGCCGACAAGAAGGCGATCGTCGGCCAGGGCCGCGTGCTCGTGCCCAACGACTACACCGTCGAGCTCAGCAGCGACGACTCGGAGCGCCTCGCGGAGTACGACGAACCGCTCCGCAAGGAGCTCGGCGACATGGTCACCGAGCACGCCCAGGAGCAGGGCTGGTCCTTCGTCGGTCCGGTCCAGGTCCACTTCGAGTCGGTCCCTGAGCTCGCCACCGGCGTCTTCCGCGTCCGGAGCACGGTCCTCGCCGCCCCGGCCGGGCCCGCCACGACCTCACCCGCCGCCGGCGATCACGGGCACCGGCGGCTCGAGCTCGTCGCCGGCAGCGAGACCGGCCGCGTCGTACGGCTCACCCCTCCGTCCGTCGTCATCGGCCGCGGCGCGGAGGCCGACGTACGCCTCACCGACACGGGGGTCTCGCGCCGGCACGCCGAGCTGCACGTGGACGACGACGCGGTCACCCTCGTCGACCTGCGCTCGACCAACGGCACGAGCGTCAACGGCGAGCGCGTCGACCGGCGGGCCCTGGTCGACGGCGACCGGATCGCGGTCGGGGCCACGGTCATCGTCTTCCGGCAGGACACCTGATGGGATCTGCGCTCGTCGTCGCACTGGTGAAGTACGGCCTGCTGGCGCTGCTGTGGCTGTTCGTCATCTCGGCGGTGCGGATCGTCCGCAGCGACCTCTGGGGCAGCAGCAAGCCGGCGCGGCCCGGCCCGGCGCCCGCGGCCAAGCCGGCCGGCAAGCCCGCGAAGCGCACCGCCGCCCGGCGGCTCGTCGTGACCGAGGGTGCCCTTGCCGGCACGACGATCAGCCTCGGTGAGGCACCGGTCACGCTCGGCCGCGCCGACGACTCCACCCTCGTGCTCACCGACGACTACGCGAGCAGCCGGCATGCCCGGCTCGTGCCCGGTGAGGACGCGTGGCTCGTCGAGGACCTCGGCTCGACCAACGGCACCTACCTCGGACCGAACAAGGTGACCCGGCCGACGCCCGTCCCGCTCGGCCAGCCGATCCGCATCGGCAAGACGGTGCTGGAGCTGCGCCGATGAGGGACGGCCGATGAAGGACAGCCGGTGACCCTGGCACTGCGCTTCGCGGCCCGGTCGCACACCGGTCTGCTCCGCGAGGGCAACGAGGACTCCGTCTACGCCGGCCCTCGGCTGCTCGCGGTCGCCGACGGGATGGGCGGCCACGCGGCCGGCGAGGTGGCCAGTGCGGTCGCGATCGCGGCCATCGCGCCGCTCGACGAGGACGCCCCCGGCCCCGACCTGCTCGACGCACTGCTCCAGGCAGCCATGTCCGCCAACCAGCACCTGCACGACATGGTCGAGGGTGACGCGGCGCTCGAAGGAATGGGGACCACGCTCACGGCGATCCTGTGGGGCGGCAGCCGGCTCGGGCTGCTCCACATTGGCGACTCTCGCTGCTACCTCCTGCGCGACGGCGAGCTGTCGCAGATCACCCACGACCACACGCTGGTGCAGACCCTCGTCGATGCCGGCCGCATCAGCGAGGAGGAGGCCGAGGCCCACCCGCAGCGCAACGTCATCACCAACGTGCTCGACGGGCGGGACGGCCTCGAGCCCGACCTCTCCGTCCGCGAGGTCCGCCCCGGCGACCGCTACCTGCTCTGCAGCGACGGCCTGACCGGTCCGGTCGGCAGCACCGACACCTTGCGCGACGCACTCGGCCTCGCGAACCCGCAGGAGGCCGTCGACCGGCTGGTGCAGCTCGCGCTGCGCGGCGGCGGTCCCGACAACATCACCGTCATCGTCGCCGACGCCGTCGAGACCGACCAGCCGCTGCCCGCCGTGCCGGTCGTCGCGGGCGCGGCGGCGGAAGCACCGCAGGCGGCCCCACCCGGACTCGCC
>JAODNA010000143.1 GCA_025465135.1 Frankiales bacterium
GAGGGTCGACACCAAGGAGACTTCCAGTGACTGACCGCGTCGTCCTCGCCTACTCGGGAGGGCTCGACACGTCCGTGGCCATCGGCTGGATCGCCGAGGAGACCGGCATGGAGGTCGTCGCCGTCGCCGCCGACGTCGGCCAGGGCGGCGAGGACCTCGACGTCATCCGGCAGCGCGCTCTCGACTGCGGCGCTGTGGAGGCCGTGGTCGTCGATGCCCGCGACGAGTACGCCGATGAGTACTGCCTGCCGGCGCTGAAGGCCAACGCGCTCTACATGGGCCGCTACCCACTGGTATCGGCGCTCTCCCGGCCGCTGATCGTCAAGCACATGGTGCAGGCTGCGCGTGACCACGGCGCCTCGACGATCGCGCACGGCTGCACCGGCAAGGGCAACGACCAGGTGCGCTTCGAGGTCGGCATCGGAGCACTCGCCCCCGACCTCAAGGTCTCGGCTCCCGTTCGCGACTCCGGGATGACGCGCGACAAGGCCATCGCGTTCGCCGAGTCGAAGAACCTGCCGATCGACGTCAACAAGAAGTCGCCGTACTCCATCGACCAGAACGTCTGGGGTCGAGCCGTCGAGACGGGCTTTCTCGAGGACCCGTGGAACGGCCCGATCGAGGACGTCTACTCCTACACGTCGGACCCCGCGAGGAGCCCAGGTCCGGACGAGCTCGTGCTGTCGTTCGAGCACGGTGTGCCCATCGCGATCGACGGCGTCAAGGTCTCGGTCCTGCAGGCGATCGAACAGCTCAACACCCGCGCCGGAGCGCAGGGCGTCGGCCGGCTCGACATGGTCGAGGACCGGCTGGTCGGCATCAAGAGCCGCGAGGTCTACGAGGTGCCGGGCGCGCAGGTGCTCATCACCGCGCACCAGGAGCTGGAGAACCTCACCGTCGAGCGCGACCTCGCTCGCTTCAAGCGCTCAGTCGACCAGCGCTGGACCGAGCTCGTCTACGACGGGCTGTGGTTCTCGCCGCTGAAGCGTTCGCTGGACGCGTTCATCGAGAGCTCCTCGCGCAACGTCTCCGGTGACATCCGGCTCACGCTGCACGCGGGCACCTGCACCGTGAGCGGCCGCCGCAGTGATGCGTCGCTCTACGACTTCTCCCTGGCGACGTACGACGAGGGCGACACGTTCGACCAGTCGTTGGCGAAGGGCTTCGTCGAGCTGTGGGGCATGCCCAGCAAGATCGCGGCACAGCGCGACCTGCGGATGCCGTGAGCCAGGAGCGAACGAGCCTCTGGGGAGGACGGTTCGAGGGCGGCCCGAGCGAAGCCCTGGCCCGCCTGTCGGTCAGCGTTCACTTCGACTGGCGGCTCGCGCCGTACGACCTACTCGGCTCCAAGGCCCATGCCCGCGTTCTGCATCGGGCCGGCCTGCTCGACGACACCGAGCTGGCGCGCATGCTCGGGGCCCTGGACGAGCTCGGCGCAGAGGTCGTCAGCGGGACCTTCCGCCCCCGGGTGGAGGACGAGGACGTGCACACCGCGCTGGAGCGCGGTCTGCTCGAGAAGCTCGGCACCCTCGGCGGAAAGCTGCGCGCCGGCCGGTCGCGCAACGACCAGGTCGCGACCGACCTGCGTCTCTACCTGCGCGACCACGCCCGCGAGGTCGTGCGACGGCTCGCCTCTCTCGAAGAGGCGCTGATCGGCCAGGCCGAGCAGCACCTCGACACGCCGGCACCGGGCATGACCCACCTGCAGCACGCCCAGCCGGTGCTGTTCGCACACCAGCTGCTGGCGCACGTGCAGGCGTTGGCGCGCGACGTCCACCGCATCCGCGACTGGGACCTGCGTGCCTCCGTGTCGCCGCTCGGCTCCGGGGCGCTCGCGGGCTCGAGCCTCCCGGTCGACCCGATCAGCACCGCGGAGGAGCTCGGGTTCGGGTCGGCGGCACCCAACTCGATGGACGCCGTCTCCGACCGTGACTTCGTCGTCGAGTTCCTGTTCGTGGCCGCCTTGATGGGTGTCCACCTCTCGCGCTACGGCGAGGAGGTCGTGCTCTGGAACTCCTCGGAGTTCGGCTGGGTCACGCTCGACGACGCCTTCTCCACCGGGTCGTCGATCATGCCGCAGAAGAAGAACCCTGACATCGCCGAGCTGGCCCGTGGCAAAGCCGGGCGCCTGATCGGTCACGTGGCCGGCCAGCTGGCGATGCTGAAGGGCCTGCCCCTCACCTACGACCGAGACATGCAGGAGGCGCAGGAGCCTGCCTTCGACGCGGTGGAGACCCTGCTGCTCGTCCTGCCGGCCCTGGCCGGGATGACCCAGACGATGACGATCCACGCCGACGTGCTCGAAGCCGCAGCACCCAAGGGTTTCGCGCTGGCGACGGACGTCGCCGAGAAGCTGGTCAAGAACGGCGTTCCGTTCCGGGATGCCCACGAGGCCGTCGGCCACCTGGTCGTCTGGTGCACGGTCAACGGACGTGAGCTGCACGAAGTCAGCGACGAGGAGCTGCAGCACGTCTCGACCCACCTCACGCCCGACGTGCGTGCCGTGCTCGACGTGCGAGGGGCCATCGCGTCGCGTCAGGGGCACGGAGGCACCGCGCCCGACCGCGTCGCCGAGCAGCTGGCCACGCTGCGCGTCGAGGTGCAGGCGCACCGCTCCTGGGCGGACGCCCGCCCGGAGTGAACCTCGGGGGACGAGTCGCCGAGGTTGCGCCGCGACTGCTCGGCGCGATCATCCGCGCCAACGGCGTGGCCGTGCGGCTGACGGAGGTGGAGGCGTACGAGGGGGAGTCCGATCCAGGCTCGCACGCCTTCCGCGGGCGCACGCCCCGCACCGAGGTGATGTTCGGCCCACCCGGTCGGGCCTACGTCTACTTCACCTACGGCATGCACTGGTGCCTGAACGTGGTCTGCGGTCCCGACGGCGTCGCCTCCGCAGTGCTTCTCCGCGCTGGTGAGGTCATCGAAGGCGAAGACCTCGCCAGGGCCCGACGCCCGGGATCGAACGACCGCGACCTCGCTCGCGGGCCGGCCCGGCTGACCAAGGCCCTGGCGATCGACGGCGATTACGGCGGGGCCGACCTGCTCGACCCCGCCTCACCGCTGCGGCTCACCGCCGGCGAGCCGGTCGATGAAGGCGCCGTCCGGGTCGGGCCGCGCGTCGGTGTCGGGGGAGCGGGGGCCGTCACGCCGTGGCGGTTCTGGCTGGCCGGCGAGCCGACGGTGTCGGTCTACCGCCCCGCGGTGCCGCGCCGTCGTACCGTCCGCCCATGAGCCGCGACCTGGAAGGACGGATCGGTGTCGTGACGGGTGCCGGCCGCGGCATCGGTCGCGAGATCGCGCGGTCGCTGGCGGCCGACGGCATGTCGCTGCTGCTGCTCGCCCGGACCGGGACCGAGGTGCGTGCGCTGGCGGAGGAGCTGCATGGCTCGTACGGCGGGAAGATGCTGCCCGCAGCCGTGGACGTCTCGGATCCCGCGGCCGTGCAGCGGGTCATCGCGCACGCCGAGCAGCAGCTCGGCACCGTCGACCTGCTCGTCAACAACGCCGCGACGATCGAGTCGCGCGAGGTCCGCTTCTGGGAGGGTGATGCCGCCGAGATGTGGCGCGTGATCGAGACCAACCTGCGCGGTCCTCTCCTCATGACGCGGGCCCTGCTGCCACCGATGGTGCAGCGCGGTCACGGCCATGTCGTCAACATCGCCAGCCGCGCGCGCGCTGCTACTGCCACCGGCACCTACACCGGCTACGCCGTCTCCAAGCGCGCTCTCTCGGTCCTGACCCAGTCGCTGGTGGGCCCGTTGACCGGCACGGGCGTCGTCGTGATCGACGTCCTGCCGGGGCTGGTCCGCACCGAGCTGACCGAGAGCATGCCGGTCTGGACGACCCGGGACGATGTGGAGTGGGACGACGTCGCGGCCACCGCGCGCGTGGTGACCGACGTCGCGCGCGGACGCTACGACGCGCAGTCCGGAGCGGTTCTCGAAGCCCCGTTGCTCGAAGAGCCCTAGCCTCCCGCAACCCGTTGGACCGGTGCGGAAGGATCGGCGGGTGAGCAACCCCGACCCGACGGCTGTCGTCGACGAGCTGAGCTGGCGCGGCCTCATCGCGCACAGCACCGACCTCGACGCCTTGCGCGGTGTCCTCGCCGCCGGGCCGGTCACGCTCTACTACGGCTGCGACCCCACCGCGCCGAGCCTGCACGTCGGCAACCTCGTCGGGCTGATCGTGCTGCGCTGGTTCCAGCGGTTCGGCCACCGCCCGATCGCGCTGGCAGGCGGCGCGACCGGTTTCATCGGCGATCCCGGCGGCCGCAACAGCGAGCGCACCCTTCTGACGGCTGAGGAGGTCGAGCGCAACGTCGAGCGGATCGGCCGGCAGCTCGCCCAGTTCGTCGACCTGACCGACGGTCGTGGCCTGCTCGTCAACAACATGGACTGGACCGCCGGTCTGTCCGTCATCGACTTCCTCCGCGACATCGGCAAGCACTTCCCGGTCAACGTGATGCTCGCGAAGGAGACGGTGCGCGCCCGGCTGGACTCCGGCGGGATCAGCTACACCGAGTTCAGCTACATGCTGCTGCAGTCCATGGACTACCTGGAGCTGTTCCGTCGCGAAGGGTGCCGGCTCCAGGTCGGCGGCAGCGACCAGTGGGGCAACCTCACCGCGGGGCTCGACCTCATCCGGCGGGTCGAGGGCGAGACGGCGCACGCTCTCAGCTGGCCGCTGGTGACCTCCGCGACCGGTGAGAAGTTCGGGAAGTCGACTGGTGGTGGGAGCCTGTGGCTCGACCCGGCACTCACCTCGCCGTACGCCTTCTACCAGTACTGGCTCAACGTGGACGACCGCGATGTCGGACCGTACCTGCGGTTCTTCACCTTCCTCGACCATGCTGAGATCGAGGCGCTCGAGTCCGCGACGGTCGAGCGTCCCCAGGCGCGGGCCGGGCAGCGCACCCTGGCTGAGCAGCTGACCACGCTCGTGCACGGCCCGGACGAGCTCGCGCGGGTCCAAGCCGCCAGCGCGGCGCTGTTCGGTGGCGGCGCCCTCGAGGAGCTCGACGAGCAGACCCTCGCCGCAGCGCTGTCCGAGGCGCCGTCGGTCTCGCTGACGGGTGAGGCGCCATCGCTCGTCGACCTGCTCGCCGAGGGGTTGGCGCTCTCCAAGTCCGATGCGCGCCGTGCGGTGCGGGAGGGCGGCGCCTACCTCAACAACAACCGGCTCACCGACGAGTCGGCGGTGCCGGCCGAGACAGACTGGCTGCACGGGCGCTTCCTCGTGCTGCGGCGCGGCAAGCGCTCCGTCGCGGTGGTCGAACGCACCCGCTGACCCGCCCCACCCCCGGGACTGCTGTACGCCGGTCCGTGCCTGTCCGCGACCGCGGAGCTCCCGCGGCGGGCCGCAACCGAGCCGGCGCCCGGCAGGAAGAAAGGGAGCACAGGGGGTCCCGCCGCGTGCTGCGTGACACGCGTGATCCAGACCACCCGAACGGGGCCCCGTTCTCATTTGACGCGCGCTCGTGCGCCTCGTACCTTCTCCTTCGCCCCGGAGCACCGGACACCAGCTGACGAGCCGCTGGCGGACGGTCCGGGGGACCCCTGTTCGGCCCGGCGCGAGCCGGCGTCCACGGCGTGCCGTGGATCCGAATCGGGGTGGTGCGGATCGACCGTCGAGGTTTGACCCGCACCCACTGCGCAGGTAGGCTCGGCGAGTTGCCCCGAGAACGGTCGAGAGACCCGGACCGGTGAGCGCCAGATCCTTGAGAACTCAACAGCGTGCTGAAAGTCAGTGCCAAATACCTCGTCTCACGAGGCGCACCGGCACCTCCATCCGGAGGCGTACGACGTCACGCGATACGAAATTTCTTTG
>JAODNA010000153.1 GCA_025465135.1 Frankiales bacterium
CGCTGCAAGACTCGCCCCGTGACCTCCGCGCCCACGCCGCTCGACAAGCTCATCGACCTTCTCGACCTCGAGCTGATCGAGGAGAACATCTTCCGCGGCAAGCAGCCGCACGAGGCGCTGCAGCGCACCTTCGGCGGGCAGGTCGCCGGGCAGGCGCTCGTCGCCGCCGGCCGCACCGTGCCGGTCGACCGGCCGGTGCACTCGCTGCACGCCTACTTCCTGCGCCCCGGCGACCCGAGCATCCCGATCATCTACGAGGTCGACCGCATCCGCGACGGCCGCAGCTTCACCACCCGCCGCGTCGTCGCGATCCAGCACGGCAAGGCGATCTTCAACCTGTCGGCGTCGTTCCAGCTCGTCGAGGAGGGCTTCGAGCACCAGACCCCGATGCCCGACGTGCCTGATCCCGAGAGCCTGGAGACGCTGCAGGAGCGGATGAGGCCGTACGCCGACGAGCTGGGCGGGTGGTACGCCCGACCACGCCCCATCGACGTGCGCTACGTCGGCGACCCGCCCCGAGTGGCGCAGGAGCGGGGACTGCGGGAGCCACGGAGCACCGTCTGGATGCGCGCCGACGGCAAGCTGCCCGACGACCCGCTGCTGCACGTCTGCGCCGTGACGTTCGCCAGCGACATGACGCTGCTCGACTCGACGCTCATGGTGCACGGCCGGGCATGGGGCACCGGCGACGTCGTCGCCGTGAGCCTCGACCACGCCATGTGGTTCCACCGGCCGTTCCGCGCGGACGAGTGGTGGCTGTACGACCAGGAGTCGCCGTGGACCGGGGCGAGCCGCGGCCTTGCGAAGGGCTCGATCTACACGCGCGACGGGCAGCTCGCCGTCAGCGTGGTGCAGGAAGGGCTGCTGCGGAACCCGCGCTAGATCGCATACGCGGGAAGCAGGCCGCGCATCCGCACCGCCCGCGCGACCTCGGCGGACAGCTGCGCGGCCGTGGGGCCGGAGACGACGGTCGGCTGGGCGACCGTGCGAGCCCCGATCCCGCTGAGGCGCACCGACCACGCACCGCGGCCGAAGTTGGCCGCGAAGAGCGTCGAGCTCGGCGCGTGCCACCGGAGCTCGGTGATGGGGGCGTTGGGCAGGCCGCTGCCGACCTTGAGCCAGCTGCGACCCATGCCCTTCGTCACGCCCTTGGTGAGGAACACGCCGACATCGGTAGCCGCGAGCAGGTCGTCGCCGACGGGTACGACGTCGTTGACGGGGGCCTGCGGGAGGTTGCCGCTGATGTCCTTCCACGTCTTGCCGCCGTCAGCGGTCCGGTAGACCAGCGACTTCTCCTTGCCGGACCGGAAGCCCGAGAACGACGCGAACGCGACGGTCTTGGCGTTGCGGCGATCGATCGCGACCGAGGTGACCCAATCCGTCGGAAGCCCGGTGGCGCGTACCCACGTCGTACCGGCGTCGTGGGTGTACTGCACCCGGCCGTCGTCGGTGCCGGCGTAGATCGTGCCGAGGTCTGCGTAGGCGACCGCGAGGGTCGTGATGGTGCCGTAGTTGCGGAACAGCGGGTTGGTCTCGCGACCGGGGCCGCCGGTGAGGTCGGTGCTGATGGGGGTCCAGGTCTGGCCGTCGTCGGTGGAGCGGCTGACGATCTCGCTGCCGGTGTAGACGGCATGCGCCTCGCCCGGGTCGAACTCGATCGGCGTGAGCCAGCCCTTGCGGGAACCGACGACGGAGTTGGAGAAGTCGTTCATGGTCGTGCCGCCGTCGTTGCTGACGGCGCAGGCGCCGTACTGGCTGCAGCCGTAGACGATCTTGTCGTTGCGGGGGTCGATCTCCATCTCGGTGCCGTCGCCACCGGTGATGTCGTTCCAACCGTCCGGTGCCGGATCAGCGTTCTTCTTGTAGTTGCGGTTGCCGCCGTTGTCCTGCAGGCCGGCGACCATCTTCGTCGGGTCCTGCTGGGAGACGTCGAGCGAGAACAGCTGGTTCCACGGCATGTACTCGCCGTGCTTGAAGCTGACACCGTTGTTGTCGGAGCGGTAAAAGCCGCCGTCGTTGCCGACGTAGACGCGGTTGGGCACCTTCGGGTCCCAGGCCATGGCGTGCTGGTCGGAGTGCAGTCCGGGACTGCTGCCGAAGCTGATGCCGCCGTCGGTGCTCTCGGACATGTTGACGCCGGTCGCGAAGACGTGGTCGGGGTTCTTCGGGTCGACGTAGACACGGCCGAACCACCAGGCGTAGACGTAGCCGCCGGTCACGAGCGGCGTGTCGATGCCGGGGGTGAAGGTCGCGCCGGCGTCGTCGGAGCGGTACATGCCCGCTGTCAGGCCCGCCTGCGTCGAAGCAAGGATGTAGACGCGGTTGGGGTTGCTCGGTGCGACCGCGATGCCGAGCCGGCCGAGCTCAGGGTTGGCCGCCAGCGTCGGGCCGCCGATCCGGCTCCAGGTCTTGCCGGCGTCGGTCGACTTGAACGCCCCGCTGCCCATCCCGGTGTAGTCGCGCTTGTCGGGGTAGCGGATGCGGTCCCACATGGTCGTGTAGACGGTGCCGGGCGTGCGGGGGTCGAGGGCGATGTCGACGGCACCGGCGGTCGCCGTCTCCGGCTTCAGCGCCAGCGTCCAGTGCTTGCCGCCGTCGGTCGTCTTGTAGAGGCCACGCGTGCCGCCGCCGCTGTAGAGCGGTCCGTTGGCGGCGACCCACACCGTGTTCTCGTTCCGCGGGTCGATGACGACGCGGCCGATGCGCTCGCTGCCACGCAGCCCCATCGCCGTCCAGTGCTTGCCGCCGTCAGCCGACCGGTAGACCCCGGTGCCGCCGTACGTGATCGACCCACCGCCCGGGCCCGCCTCGCCCGTACCGGCCCAGAGCACACCGGTCTTGCTGATCGCGAGAGCACCCACGGCCTGTGACATCTCCGTCGGCCAGACGCTCGCGAACCGCAGGCCGCCATCGGTGCTGTGCCAGACGCCGCCGCTCGCGGTCGCCAGGAAGATGCTGTCGCGGCGCAGGGGGTCGACGACGACGTCGAGGACGCGCCCGCCGATGTTGGTCGGGCCCTTCAGCGACCAGGTCGCCCTGGCCAGGGCGGGGTCGCTCTTGGCCGTCGTGGCGGCGAGCTGCTGGGCCTGGACACTTGCCTTCATCCACGCGCCGGTCGGGATGACGCCGCCGCGCGCCGCCAGCATCTCGTCGCCCGGCTCGGCTGCGGGTTCGGTGAGCGCGTTGAGCCCGGCAGCGGTGATGCCGGGCAGGTGCGGGGCGGTCGCCGTCAGCGCGGTGGGCGCCACGGCGAGGGCCGGCAGCAGGGCCAGAGCAGGCAGGAGCAGAAGCGGCGTACGGCGCATGCTGATTCCTTCGCCGTGCGGCGCCCTAGTCCTGCCTCGACCCGCTCAAGCGGTCCCCTGGTTCCGGGCGCGTCACTCCGGCTCGGGCGAGCCCTCCTTCGCGCGCAGGCGAGCCTCCTTCTCGCGTCGCTTCATCGCCGCAGGCTCCCGCACCGACGGACGGCTGCGCAGCGGCTCACCCTCCTGCTTGGCGAACTGCGGCGGGAAAGGCGCTTCGCCCTCGGACTGCTGCTGGTAGAGCTCGAGCAGGGGGGTCAGGTCGTGCTGCACGTCGTCGATCTCGGCGTGGACGTCACCGAGCTCGGCGAAGCGGTCGCGCATCGTCCAGATGTCGAAGTCGGCGACCTCGACCCGGGAGACCTCCTCCCAGGTGATCGGCGCGGAGACGGTGGCCTGCGGCCTGGCCCGGACGCTGTAGGCGCTCGCGATCGTCTGGTCACGGGCCATCCGGTTGAAGTCGAGGAAGACCCGCTCGCCGCGTTCCTCCTTCCACCACTTCGCCGTCGCGATGTCCGGGCGCCGTCTCTCGATCTCGCGGGCCACGGCGACCGCGCAGTGGCGTACGTCGAGGAAGGGATGCACCGGCGCGATGCGGACGTAGACGTGGATGCCCTTGCTCCCGCTGGTCTTCGGGAAGGACCGGTAGCCCAGCTCGTCGAACAGCGCCTTCACCTCGAGTGCCGTCTCCTGCACCTCGGGCCAGCCGACACCGGGCATCGGGTCGAGGTCGATGCGCAGCTCGTCGGGGCTCTCGGTGTCGGCGCGCCGCGACGGCCACGGGTGGAAGTCGAGGGTCCCGAGGTTGGCCGCCCAGGCGATGTGCGCGACATCGACGGGGCACAGCTCCGTCGCCGAGCGCCCGCTCGGGAAGGTGACCGTCGCGGTCTCGATCCACGGGGGCCTGCTGTCGGGAACGCGCTTCTGGTAGATCGCCTCGCCCTCGGCGCCATCGGGGTGGCGCTTCAGGACCGTCGGCCGCTCGCGCAGCGCGCGGACCACACCGTCCCCGACAGCCAGGTAGTACTCGACCAGGTCGAGCTTGCGGCCACGGCCCTCGGGCAGCGCGGAGAAGTAGGTCTTCTCGGGGTTGGTGACCTTGACCAGCCGCTCCCCCGACGGCGTCTCCACCGGGATCTCGATGAACGGCGATGCCATGCCGGCGAACGTACCGGGGCGACGCGGCCGTACGCGTCAGCTGGAGCCCGGGAACGCCTTCTTCAGCGCAGCGAGCAGTGCGGAGCCGTCTCGGGTCGCCGCGGGCTTCTGCACGTTGACGGCCAGTCCGAAGTCGTAGAGCTCGATGGTCGACTTCACGGTGATCGTCTGGCCACCGAGCTTCGGCGAGGTGGTCGTGAGGTTCTGCACGAGCTTGCGCAGCCGACCCTGCGGGTCGACGTAGGCGTCGAACGGGACGGTGGTGGTGGTCCCCGACGTGAGAAGCGTCTGCAACATGCGCTTCGCCAGGCCGTGGACCTGCTCGCTGGCCCGCTTCAGGTCGTAGGTGCCGCTGTAGTGCGTCGTCTCGGCGCCGCGGACCGTGACCTTCTCCAGGGTCTTCACGTCGTCGCTGATCGCGATGAGCGCCTGCAGGCTGGCGGTCGGGTCGGCCGAGCTCCCGAGCTGCGTGCCGGTCACGTCCTTGAGCGGCAGCGTGTAGTAGGCCGCACCCTGCGCCGGGATCTTCAGGTACATCGTGTCGCCGAGCAGGACCTCGTCCAGTGTCCCGGCGCCGCCCGGCAGCGTCATGGACAGGTGTCCGGTGTGCTTGACGTAGTCGAACGCGCCCTCCCCGGTCATGTTGACCGTCACGGCTCCCACCACGCTCGTGCTGGCGATCACCAGGCGGGAGGAGTGCTGCTGACTCGTCGTGACCGCAGCCGCCCTGACCACCTCCGCCGGCTTCAGGGTCTGCGTCACGGAGTCGCTGCCGTGGCCGCACGCGGCCGCTGCGAGGGTCAGGGTGAGCGCGGGCAGGAGCCGCGTCGTGAGGGACCGGGTCATCGCTGCGCCTCCTGGGCACGCTGGACCAGCGCCGAGCGCAACCGGTCGCGGTCAGTATCCGCCAGCTGCTGGCCGCCGAGGCTGACCGTGGTCAGGCTCATCTCGGCGCGACCGACGAGCAGCAGCTCGAGCCCGGCCTGCACCTTGATCGTCAGGCCCTGTGCGACGAACGCGCCGTCCAGCGCGAAGCGCGCCTCGCCGTCGGCTCCAGCCGGCTTGGTCGACGCGACCCGGGTGAGCTTCCCGGTGAACGCCCCGCCCTGGGCCTGCGCTGCGAACGCCTTGTTGAGCGCGGAGTTGAGGCACGCCACCGTCGCGGGCTTCTGGATGGCGTCGAACTCCTGCCGGCCCTGCTTCGCCGTGGCGACCACCTGCGTCTCCGACGACACGGTCAGCTGTGACACCGGGCTCGCGCCCTTCGCGAAGGCGCTCGACTTCACGTCGGCCAGGTAGTGGGCGTCCGACGTACCGGAGATGCAGGCCTGGAGGGCCTTGTCGCTCGCGTCGGGTGCCTTCGCATCACCCGCGGCGGAGCTGTCCTCCTTGAAGCCCGCGAGGTCGGTCGTCTTCAGCTGCGTGGCGGCCGCTATCTGGTGCGCGGTCGCAGCATCCAGGGCGACCTCGGCGGCCGCGGAGGGGCTGCCGGCCTTACCGGGGCTCCCGCTCGCCCCGTTCGACGAGCCGCCGCAACCCGCGAGCACGAGCACGGCGAGCAGAGCGGTGGTGGACGTGCGGGTGCTCACGGAGGTCGACCTTCCGGCTGGGGACGAATCCGGGCATCCTGCCAGAACCGGCGCCCCTTTGGACGAGGCCGCACCCGTGCGCTCGGCAGGGCGCATGCTCGGGACATGCGGAACCGCAGCCGGTCAGCAGGCGTCCCAGCGTCATGAGACTCATCGTCGCTGGACTCGTGCTGGCGACGGCCACGGCGTGCGCGGGCTCGAGCAGTGACCAGCGACTGGGCGGCGGACCTCCCGGAGATGTCCGGCAGTCGCCCGTCATCGCTCCGCCGTTCCTGAAGGTGACGACCGCGCCCCTGCCCGCAGCCTCGCCCTCGTCCCCCGTGGCCTCGCCGAAGCCGTCCAGCGTGGTTGCGGCCGGCACCGCGACGTCCGGTCCAGGTCGGGTCAGCATCAGCTCGCCACCGCCGTCACCGAGCCGCCGGCCGACGCCGACCGCGGTTGGCGGCACGGTGACGGTGACCGATGACGACAGCGGATCGACGGTGCATCTCACGGTTGGTCAGCACCTCCGGGTCCGCCTCTCCAGCGGCACCTGGGACCCGCCCGTCAGCTCGGCCGACGGCGTTGTCGTACGGCGCACGACGAGCGGCGGCTACCCGTCAGGTCAGGCCGTGGACGCGACGTTCGACGCGGTCGGCCACGGGAGCGCGGACGTCACCGCGCAGTCCGACGCCGCGTGCTTCCACACCGAGCCGCGCTGCATGATGGCCTCCCGGCAGTGGCAGGTCCACGTCATCGTCAGCTGACGTCGCGGTCGATCCGCCAGAAGCAGAACCCGACCAGCAGCCCGGCCAGCAGCAGCAGCAGCGCGGTCTCGCGCAGCTGCAGCGACCAGAAGTGCCGCGCCGGCTGGTAGGTGACGTGCTGCCGGTATCCCTCGCTCGCCAACCGCGCGAAGCACGGCTCCAGAGCATCGCGACCCGGGGCGCGCGTCTTCGTCGTCCCTTGCGACGGGTCGGGCGGCGCCCCGACCTTCTCGCGCAGGCAGGTACCGAGCCATGACGGCAGCGTCGAGGCCACCCGCCCGGTGCTGTCGACCGTCTCGTTGGCGAGACCCCAGTCGCCGGCGCTGCCGCTGCGGACGGTGAGCCGGACCGGGCCGCTCGTGCGGTCGTTGGGACTGCCCTGGATCTGGATGCCCTGCAGGTTGTCCCTGCTGATGACGACGTTCTCCACCGCCGGGCTCACGAGGTGCGGCCGGACCAGCCGCGGCACGAGGATCTCGGCGGCGGCAACGACGACGAGAGTCACGGCGACTGCAGGGATGCTGCGCCGCAGCAGAAGTCCCAGCGCGACGCCAGCAGCGAGACCGAAGACGACGTACCCGATGGAGACGATCCCGCGGGCACCGAAGACGACCGGGTCCAGCCGCGGGAGGCTGAACCGGCCGCTGCCGTGCCCGGCTGCCACCGCACGGTCGATCGGGCTCGACCACCATGAGACGACGAGACCGAGCAGGCCGCAGACCGCGACCGCGATCGCCCCCGTGACGGCCAGCTTCATGGCGAGCCAGCGGCGCCGCGTCGTGGACTGGTTCCACACGAGGCGGTGCGTGCCGGTCTCGAGCTCGCGCGCGATGAGCGGACCGCCCCAGAACGCCGCGATGACCGGTGGGGCCGACAGGACCGCGACGAGACCGGCGACGTACAGGAACCCGTCGAACTTCTGGAACTGCAGCTGGTCGATGAAGGTCGCGAGGTCCGCGCGGTAGGCCGTGCGCAGCCCGTGCGCGGTGAGCACGAGCGCGAGAGCGAGTGCGCCGGCTGCGGCGAGCACGAGCATCGACTGGACCCGCAGCTGCCGCCAGGTCAACCAGGTCATCGCTGCGCCTCCAGGGCCGGGGCCGCGGTGCGCTCACCAGATCCGCTGCGTCCCATGTAGGCGAGCACGACGTCCTCCAGAGTGAGCTCGGTGACGCTCCACGCAGGGTCGTGGATGGGCTCGTCGGTGCGGATGAGGAACGTCGACTGCCGGTCGGTGTGACGGGCGGAGATGACGTGCTGCCCGGCAGGCAGCGAGCTGTCGCGGCGGGGCCCCGTCAGCCGGTAGTGCGTCGCCAGCAACGTGTCGATGTCGCCCGCGACCTCGATGCGGGAGTCGACGAGGACGACCAGGTAGTCGCAGGCCCGCTCGACATCGGAGACGACGTGCGACGACAGCACGACGCTGAGCTCCTGCTCCGCCACGGCTTCCATCAGGTCCTGCAGGAACTCGCGGCGCGCGAGCGGGTCGAGGCTCGACACCGGCTCGTCGAGCAGGAGCAGCTCCGGCCGCTTCGCGATGCCGAGGGTCAGCGCCAGCTGGGCGCGCTGCCCGCCGGAGAGCTTGCCGGCCTTCTGAGCCGGGTCGAGCCCGAGCCGGCCGACCCGCTCGCGCGCCAGCCCTGCGTCCCACGCGGGGTTCAGTCGTGCACCGAGGCGGAGGTGCTCCTCGACACTGAGGCCGGCGTACGTCGGGGTGTCCTGGGCGACGAAGCCGACCTTGGCCAGCTGCTGCGGCCCGGCCGCGGGCTCCGACCCGAGGACGCGGATGGTGCCCGTGGTCGGTCGGAGCAGTCCCACGGCCAGGTTCAGCAGCGTGCTCTTGCCGGCGCCGTTGGGGCCGACCAGGCCGACGACGCGGCCGGCCGGCAGGTCGAAGCTGCAGTCGGAGAGAGCCCACCGGCGGCGGTAGCGCTTGCCGAGCCCGCGTGCCTCGACGACGGCGGTCACGCTATGTCCTGCTGCGCCAGGGAACGAAAGGCAGCTCGCCAGAGCGCCTCGATGCTCTCCTCGTCCAGCCCCGCACGGCGTGCGCTGATGAGCCAGCGCTGCAGGTCCTCGCGGAGCGGTCCGTGCGCCGACAGCGTGGTGTCGGTCAGCGTCCTGGTCACGAAGGTGCCCACCCCGGGCCGTGCGCCGACGAGGCCGTCGCGCTCCAGCTCCCGGTAGGCCTTGAGCACGGTGTTGGGGTTGATGGCGAGCTGCCCGACGACGTCCTTGACCGTCGGGAGCTGGTCGCCCGCGTCGAGCAGTCCGAGCCGCAGGGCATGCCGCACCTGATGAACGATCTGCAGGTACGGCGACACACCCGATCGCCCGTCCAGATGGAACTCGATCATCCAGTCCCCCATTGTGCTAGGTAACTAGATGAATAGAGCACGCAGCCGTGCCGGCGTCAACGTCCCGGGCGGGTGACGGGTCAGGCGGAGCGACGCCGGCGCGCGACGAGCAGCGCGAGCAGGAGCGCGAGCACGCCGGCGGCCGGGATGCCGACGCCGAGACCGGTCGCGGCGAGGTTGCCGTTGCCGGCCCCGCTGCCGGACGACGACGGAGGGGTGCCGCCGCCCGAGCCGCCCGGCGGCGTGACCGGGGTGACCGGGGTGACGGGCGTGACCGGGGTGGCCGCGCGTCCCATCACGTGGTCGAACGGCTCCGTCGAGTCGATCAGGTTGAACACGCCCTCGGGGTTGCCCGACAGGGTCGCGATCGTCGTCGCGGTGAAGCCCGTCGCGCTGTAGAGCCGCTGGCCGCTCTTGGCACCGGCGATGTCGGCGAACGGGACGTGCAGCGTGATGGTGCCGTTGGGCTTGTAGGCGCCCGTGATCGTCTTCGCGCTGTCGAAGACCATGCTCAGCTGCACCTGCGCACCGGCGTTCTCCAGGGCTTGGGCAACGTCACCGTCGAAGAACCGCGGCGCCTGCCCGGCGATGCTCTCCATGCCGGCGTAGTAGATGTGTCCGTTGCCGGGGGTCGCCGGGTTGTAGGTCGTGAAGCGGGTGATCCACTCCCCCGTCGTACCGCCCGCGGTCGGGTCGACCTGCAGGCTCTCGAGCGACTTCACCTTCATCGTGATGACGAGTCCCTTGGCGTCCTCGGTGACGTTGGCGGCCGTCAGGTCGAGGTTGTCGCCGGCCGGCGTGCGCAGGCTGTTGGCGCTGTAGATCGCGTCGCCGCTGAAGTCGCTGACGGCGTCGTACGGCGACGCCCCGTGCGGCGTCTTGCCCGCGATCATGCTGGGGCCGCCGATCTGCTTCTGGTAGACGGGCGGGCCGTTCTCGGCGACCGCGCCGGTCGGGCCGGTGGTGTAGCTGTTGGACGTGTCGTCGACGTAGACGAGGGCGAGCCCGCCGTCCTGGTCGACGCCGAGGTTGAGGTAGTCACCGAGTGACCGGTCGCCCATCGAGACGGTGCAGGTCGTGCCGGCGGTGCAGATGGGGCCGTACTTGATCGGGTGCTCGCTGGCCGTCACGACGTTGTAGTGCGGTGTCGGGGCCGTCGCGTCGATGCTCTGCGCGACCTGCACGGAGAACTCGGCGTGCGCCAGGTTGTCGAAGGCGAAGCCGTTCTTCTCGCTCTCCTCGTTGGCGTGGTACCACGCGACCGCGACACGGCCGTCGCTGCCGGCCGTCAGCCACGGGAAGGCGTTGGAGCCGTCCTTGCTGACCCGCACCGACGGTCCCCAGGTCTTGCCGCCGTCCTTGGAGACGTTGACGTAGACGATGCAGGGGCCCTTGGCCTCCTGGGCGCTGTTGACGATGTAGAGGTTGCCCGCCGTGTCCTGCTGGATGGTCGGGAAGTTGGTCGCACCGCAGATGCCCGTCGCGTTGCCGTTCTTGACCGGGCAGACGTCCCCGTTGATGAGGACGTCCTTCCAGGCGGCTTGCGTCACGCTGGCCTGGCCGGTGCCGGTGGTCGTCGGGTGGCCGATGCTGACGTAGACCGAGCTGCCGTTCTGGCCGCTGTGGGCGATGACGAGGTCGCCGTTCTTGGTCATGATCTGGTTGCCCGGCAGGCCCTCTTCGTTCGTGACGCAGTTGACGACGCCACCGCCGAGGCAGTCGGGGCCGGGGTTGCTGTTGATCACCGGCGTGAAGTTGGCGCCGTCGTGGCTGACGATCTCGACGAGCTGGTTGCCGATCGGGCTGTTGGGGCTGGTGTTGGACAGGACGGCGTCGTACTCCTCGTAGATCGCGAAGTCGGGGTCGCCGAGCTTGCCGTGGCTGGCGTACCACATGCGGTCTACGGGGGTGTTCGGCGCGGAGGTGCAGGAGAAGTTGAAGGTCTTGCCGCCGTCGGTGCTCACGGCGTTGGACAGGTTGGACAGGTTCTGGAGGTCGGACAGGTAGAGGTTGTCGCCGGCGTCCTTGGCGAGCTCGGTGTCGCCGCCGCCCTGCGGGCAGGTCAGCGGCTTGCCGACGCCGAACTGGCCCGGGATCAGCTGGAAGCTCTCACCGCGGTCGCGGGAGTTCCAGATGAAGCTGTGCGCCTGCGAGGACCCGTTGGGGACGCTGGAGTACATGTTGTCCTTCGAGTCCACGACGATGTCGGGCTCGAAGCCGGAGCGCTGGTGGTCGATGATCACCTCGTGGCCGAAGACCGGGCCGGTGGCGGTGGTCGTCGCGGCACCGGCGGGGAACGCGGCGGCGGCCGCGCCGGCCAGGGCCAGGCCGGACAGGATCAAGGGGATACGGCGGACACGCACAGCGAGCTCCTCACGGGGGTCAGTACCCCTGCCTTCTACCTCCGGGGGCGGGCACCTGCCTGCCAGCAGGTCTCAATGCGGTCACCGGAACAGTTGAGCGTCCCCGCGCGCTGAACGCAACATGACCTATCCCGTGCAGAAGTCCGATGAGCAGTGGCGCCAGGAGCTGACCCCCGAGGAGTACGCCGTACTCCGCCAGGCAGGGACGGAGCGGCCCTGGACCGGTGAGTACAACGAGACCAAGGCCGAGGGCGTCTACTCGTGCCGTGCCTGCGGGCACGAGCTGTTCCGCTCCGACACGAAGTTCGACTCGCACTGCGGGTGGCCGAGCTTCTACGCCCCCTCCGCCGAGGACAACGTGATCCTCCGCGAGGACACCACCCTCGGGATGAAGCGAGTCGAGGTGCTGTGCGCGAGCTGCGGCTCGCACCTCGGGCACGTCTTCGAGGACGCGCCCCAGACACCGACGGGCGACCGCTACTGCATGAACAGCGTGTCCCTGAAGCTCCAGCCCAAGGACTAGAGCTCCCCCGCGCGGCTCAACACTGTCGACCTGTGCGTGTGACACGCCGGCGTGTCGTACGCCCAGGTCGACACTGTTCGGCGGGGGATGGCGGTGCTCGGGCTAGGGCAGGGCGGCGACGAGGTCGGCGACAGACTTCATGCCGCCGGTGAAGAACGGCGTCTCGAGCTTGGTGAACAGCCGGGCCCGCGCCGACCGCAGGTGACGCATGGCGTCGACGATGCGGTGCAGGTCGTCGGCCTCGAAGGCGAGCAGCCACTCGTAGTCGCCGAGCGCGAACGCCGCGACGGTGTTGGCCCGCACGTCCTCGAACTCCCGGCCCATGATCCCGTGCTCGCTCAGCATCCCCTTGCGCTCGTAGTCGGGCAGCAGGTACCAGTCGAGCGACCGGTTGAACGGGTAGACGCAGACGTACTTCTTCGGGTCCTCGCGTCGCACGTAGGCCGGGATGTGGTTGCGGTTGAACTCCGCGGGCCGGTGCAGCCCCACCGACGACCACACCGGCGCGAGGTGCCGTCCGATGCGCGTCTGCCGGAAGCGGCTGTAGCAGTCCTGCAGCACGTCGATGTCGGGGCAGGTCCACCAGATGAGGATGTCGGCATCGGCCTTGAGCCCGCTGACGTCGTAGGTCCCCCGGGTGTAGACGCCCTTCTCGAGAGCGGCGTCGAGAAAGCCCTGCATCTCCTCGGCGAGCGACGCACGGTCGTCGTCTGCGAGCGGCACCGCCGACCTGAAGACGCTGTACATCGTGTAGAGCAGCTCGTCGTTCAGCTCGCGCGCCTTCTTGGTCTCCGGGCGGTCGTCAGTCATGAGAACCATTGTGAGGCAGTACGACGGCAGCTGCCTCCTGCCCGCTGCGGATCACCGCCGGCACCCCCACCCCGTCGTAGGCCGCGCCCGCGACAGCCAACCCTGGCGGCAGCCCGGCCTTGATGCGCCGGACCCGGTCGAGGTGGCCGACGGCGTACTGGGGCAGCCCGCCGCCCCACCTGCTCACCCGGCTGTCGAGGAGCCGGCCGACCGGCCCGACGACGTCCTCGAGCTCCCGCAGCACGATCCGGACCAGCTCGCTGTCCTCCCGTTGCAGCTCCACCTCGTCGCCGTAGCGGCCGACGCTGGCGCGGACCACGGCCGGCCCGTCGGTGTCCCACTTGCGGCTCGTGAAGGTCACCGCCTTCGTCGTCAGCCCTTCCACTGCCGGCACCAGGTAGCCGCTCCCCCGTCCCGGCGTCGGGCCGTCGAGCACCAGGGTCACGATCGCGACGCTCGCGTAGTCGATCTCGCCGACCTCGGCGGCCGCGGCCGGCGCGACGTCGCGCAGCAGCCGGGCCGCGGGTGCAGCGGGAAGGGCGAGGACAACGGCACTGACCTCGGAGTACGACGGCTCGGCGCTCGATCCCGTGGTCAGCCGCCAACCGCCGGGAGTGCGCTGCAGGGCCCGCACCGTCGTACCGGTGCGGATCTCGGCGCCGGATGCGGCAGCGACCGCCGCCGGGAGCCGGCCGAGCCCGCCCGGCAGCCCGGCGAACACCGGCCCGTCGCCGGTGGAGATGCGCGCGTCTCGCGTCGCCAGGATCAGCGACCGGTGACGCGTCAGCGTGGCCGCGAGCTGCGGCAGGGTCGCGAACAGCGACAGCTGGTCAGCACGGCCGGCGTAGACACCACCGAGCAGCGGGTCGACCAGGCGCTCGACGACCTCGCGGCCGAGCCGAGCCGTGACCAGCGCGCCGACGGACACGTCCTCCGTCGTCGGCGAGCCCGCCGAGACCAGGTCGAAGGGGACGCGCGCCAGAGCGAGCGACGACAGCACCTCGCTACGGGCCAGCGACACCAGGTCTCCCGGCACGCCCATGACGGTGCCGGTCGGCAACGGGTGAAGTCGCCCGCGGGACCGGATGAACGCCTCGCCGCTGGCCGGCGACACCAGCGCCTCCCCGAGACCGGCCGCGGCGGCGAGGTCCACGCCGAACGGCACGCGACGAAGCAGGGAGTCGGCCCCCTCGTCGACCGCGACGCCGCCGACCTCGCTGACGCGGACCTTGCCGCCGACGCGCGACGACGACTCGAGGACCACGACGTCGGCGACGTCGCGCAGGGCGCAAGCTGCTGCGAGTCCGGCCATCCCACCGCCGACGACGGCGACGGTCGGACGCGCATCGGTCACGCATTCGAGCCTAGGTCGTGACGCTGTCGAGACCCGGATCGTGCAACGGGCGCGGATCGTGCAGCGTCCAACAAGGCACCCGCCGAGGAGCTGCCATGCGTCGCGTCACCGTCGTCCTGCCCTTGCTCGTCCTTCTTGCCGGCTGTGGTGGGGCAGGTGAGACCGCAGGCAGCAGCAGCGCCAAGAGCGGCACGGTCGACGTTGCCTCGAGGGCCGGCGCCGCCGTCGCGCAGCCTGCCGTCAACCGCACCAAGCCCGTCGCGGTTCCCCGCTCGCTGGTCCACACGGCGGACCTCGCCGTCCGGGTGCACCACGTGAGAGCCGCGACGCGGGCTGCCGAGCAGCTCGTCCAGGCCGCCGGCGGCGAGGTCGCGGACGAGCAGGTCGACCTCGCGGCGGCCGACCCGACGGCGTCACTGCGGCTGCGCGTCCCGCCCACCTCCCTGACGACGACGCTGAACCGGCTCGCGCAGCTCGGCGACGAGCAGTCGCGCAGCCTCGGCACCGAGGACGTCACCGATCAGGTCGTCGACCTCGACAGCCGGCTCGCGACGCAGCGCGCCAGCGTCACGCGGGTGCGGGCGCTGCTCGACCGGGCCACCGGTCTCGGCGACGTCGTGCGGATCGAGGCCGAGCTGTCGCGCCGCGAGGCCGACCTCGAGTCGCTGCAGGCGCGGATCCGGGCGATGTCCGGCCAGGTCGCGATGTCCGATGTCACCGTCCGGCTGACGAGCCGCGCCGAGCCCAAGGTGGCGGCCGCTGTCGGGTTCACTGGCGGCCTGCGCGGGGGCTGGCACGCGTTCACGACCACGGCCCGGGTGGCCGGCGCGACCGTCGGTGCCGCCCTGCCCTTCCTCCCCATCGCCGCTGCTGCGATCTGGGGCGCGCTGTGGTGGCGACGCCGGGTCTCACCGGCATGACCGCCCTACGCTGCGCCGCGTGGAGCGACGACGGCTGGTCCTTGTCGCGACCTGCCTGGCTTCCTTCACTGCCACCCTGGACAACACGGTGGTGGCGGTCGCCCTACGCGACGTCCAGCGCGACCTGGGGGCCGGCGTGTCCGGCCTGCAGGGCGTCGTCACCGGATACACCGTTGCCCTGGCCGCGCTGCTGCTGACCGGCGGCACCCTCGCCGACGTCGCCGGCCGGCGCCGGGTGTTCGTCACAGGACTCGCCATCTTCGCCGGAGCCTCGATCGCCTGCGCCGCAGCGGGTTCGGTGACCGCACTGGTCGTCGCCCGGGCCGTGCAGGGCGCCGGAGCGGCGCTCGTGATCCCCGGCGGCCTCGCCGTCCTCGCCGAGGCCTACCCGGAGGCGGGGCCGCGCGCGAGAGCGATCGGCATCTGGGCCGCCACCGGCGCCCTCGCCCTCGCCGCCGGCCCGATCATCGGCGGTCTGCTCGTGGCCGCCCACGGCTGGCGCGCGGTGTTCGAGGTCAACGTGCCCCTCTGCGTGGCGGTCGCCGTCGTCGTGCTGCTCGCACCGCCCGGGGCGCCGTCGCCGGCCGGCCGTAAGCTCGACCTGCCGGGCCAGGTGCTCGTCGCACTCGGCCTGGCGATGACGACGTACGGCGTCGTCCTCGTCGGCCGGGACGGGTTGACCCGCGACGTGGTCGTCAGCGTCGCGATCGGTGTCGCGGCACTCGTCGCCTTCGGCTTCGTCGAGCGCGCGAGCGCTGACCCGCTGCTGCCTCGTGGGCTGCTCACCGACAACACCTTCATCGGTACGACGGCAGCGGCCCTCGCCGCCAGCCTCGCCGTTTTCGTGCTGCTCGTGTTCCTCAGCCTGTTCCTGCAGCTCGTCCAGCGGCTCGACGCACTCCCTGCCGCCCTGCGGTTGCTGCCGCTGACCGTCGGACTGGTCGCGACAGCGGTGCCCGCCGCGCGCCTTGCCCACCGCTACGGGCCGCGGTTGCCGGTCGTCAGCGGGCTCGTCGTGTCGGCGATCGCCATGCTGCTGCTCGGATCCGCGCTCTCGCCCGGCATCGGCGCCAGGCATCTCGGCGTACTGCTTGCGGCCGTCGGCGTCGGGCTCGGCCTCACCGGTGCACCGGTGGTCGTCGCGTCGCTCGACGCCGTGGCCGGCGACCGACGGGGACTCGCGGCGGGCGTCGTCAACACGGCCCGTGAGGTGGGCGGGATCGTCGCGATCGGCGGGCTCGGTGCGCTCGTCGTCGCACGGCTCGGCGCCGACCTGACGACGCGGCTCGTCCATCTCGGTGTCCCGCACGGACGGTCGGCGGTGCTCGTCGACGCGGTGCTGCGGGGTGAGGACCAGAAAGTCGTCGCGAGACGGGCGGGCCCGACCGTCGGTCTCGATGCCCTGCTCAAGCTGCGGCACCTGGCCGAGGTGTCCTACGTCAGCAGCACCCGCGTTGCCCTGACCGGAGCCGCCGGGGTGCTCGTGCTCGCCGCTGTCGTCGCGGCAAGGACGCTGTCACGCCACGATCTCGTCACGAACCGCCCACGCCGGGAGAATCGTGACGCAGGATAGGAGGGTGATGAAGACACTGCCCCTCGCCGCCCTCTCGCTCGCCCTCGCCGCGACAGCCGCCTGCAGCTCCGGCTCCAACGCCGCCAGTCCGCGGGTCAGCCCCGTGCCGGGCGTCCCGACGCCGAGCGCGGCGACAGTTCCCACCGCCGCTTCGTCGAAAGCTGTCGCCGCCGCCGCATCCCGCGTCCCGACCGCACCCTCGCGCGGTGCCAACCCGTCTGCCGGCTCGACGCGCAAGCCGTCGTCAGCGGCGCCGCGCCCCACCCCACCCGCGCCCGCCATCGTCAGCAACGCTGACAACGGAAAGACCTTCACCCTCGTCCGGGGTCAGCGGCTGCGCGTGGACCTCCAGGAGGGAACCTGGACCGACCCGGCCTCCGCGTCGGCCACCGTCCTTCACCGCAGCTCCACCCGCAACGACCCCGGAGAGGCGCGCGCGGTCTTCGTGGCGACAGCCAAGGGCTCGACGACGGTCTCGGCGACCACCACCTCCTCACCGCGCAAGACCTGGTCGATCCGCGTCGTCGTGCGCTGAGGCGCGATCAGGCCGAAATTCCCGCGATCGCCCACTTCGCGCCCGCGGTCGCCTTTAGGGTCGACGGATGCGCCTGAGCTCGGAGTTCGTCCGCCTTCCCTTCCGCTTCGACGTCGAGGCGCTCGCTGCCGAGGTCCTCGCCGTGCCGGAGGCCGACTGGCAGCCGCACCCGCAGGGGTTCCCCGGCAACAGCGCACTGCCACTCGTAGCCAGCACGGGTGACCCGCGCAACGAGGCGACCCGCGGCGAGATGCTGCCGACGCCCGTGCTGGCACGGTTGCCCTACCTGCGCCAGGTGCTGGCTGCGTTCGCCGCCCCGGTCGGCCGCTCCCGCCTCATGCGCCTCGAGGGCGACGCGGAGGCCACCCTGCACGTCGACGTCAACTACTACTGGCTGCAGCGGGTCCGCATCCACGTGCCGATCGTCACGCAGCCAGGGGTGCGCTTCCAGACCGGCCTGGTCGAGACGTTCATGGCCCCCGGCGAGACCTGGATCTTCGACACCTGGCGACCGCACAACGTGATCAACCCCCCCGACGTCCAGCGCATCCACCTCGTCGTCGACACCGTCGGCTCGGCCCGATTCTGGGAGGCCGTGGCTGCCGGCGAGGCGGTCCGGGAGACCTCGATCCTGCCGCCGAGCGACGCGCCCGTCATCGGCTGGGACCCCAGCGCCGATCCGGACCTCCCCTTCGAGACGGTCAACCACCCGGTCGTGATGAGCCCGTGGGAGCTGCGACACCTGTCGGCCCTGCTGCTCGAGAAGGTCCACGAGTCGAGCGACGACGACGCCGTACGGCGCGTGCACGATTCGCTCGAGTCGCTGGCGCGCGACTGGACCGCGCTGTGGGCGCTGCACGCGGACCGCCCCTCCGGCCACGAGGCCTACCGCGCCCGCGCCGAGCAGACACGCGCCGAGACGGCGTCGCTGACCCAGCGGATCCAGCTGCTCAACATGCAGGACCCGGTCGCGATCCTGCAGTCCAGCATCCTCGGCGTCGCCGTCAACCCGGGTCTGGCAAAGGCGCCCGCGGCCGCAGAGCCGGCAGCGCCTGCTCCCGAACCTGCCGCGGCGGTCGTGCCCGCCGTCACCCCGCGCCCGGCGAAGCCGTCCCGTCCCGGCAGCCGCCTCACGCGCCCGGTGTTCATCGTGTCGGCGCCCAGGTCCGGCAGCACCCTGCTCTTCGAGACGCTGGCGCAGGCCCCAGGTCTCTGGACGATCGGTGACGAGAGCCACGAGGTCATCGAGGGGATCCCGGCCCTCCACCCCGCGCAGCACGACTGGGAGTCCAACCGCCTCACCGCGGCAGACGCCGACGACAAGACCGTCACCTGGCTCGAGCAGCGCTTCGTCGAGAAGCTCCGCGACCGCGGCGGCCGCCGGCTCGCCGACGACGGCAGCTCAGTGGTGATGCTCGAGAAGACCCCCAAGAACAGCCTTCGCGTGCCCTTCCTGGCCGAGGCGTTCCCGGACGCGCGGTTCATCTACCTCTACCGCGACCCGGTCGACACGCTCAACAGCATGATCGAGGCCTGGCGGGCAAAGCGCTTCATCACCTATCCCGACCTGCCCGGCTGGAACGCCGAGCAGCCCTGGTCACTTCTGCTCGTCCCCGGCTGGCGCGACCTGATCGGGTTGCCGATTCCCGCAGTCGTCGCCGAGCAGTGGCGGCGCGCCGTCGACGTGCTTCTCGACGACCTCGAGGCGCTGCCGCCCGAGCAGTGGTGCGTGGCGAGCTACGGCCGGCTGGTGAAGGAGCCGCAGCAGGAGCTCGAGCGCCTCTGCGCCTTCCTCGAGATCCCCTGGGACCGCACGCTGACTGCCCCGCTGCCCCCGTCGCGCTTCACCCTGACGCGGCCGGAGCCCGGCAAGTGGCGGCGCAACGAGGCCGAGCTCACGGCAGTCCTGCCGATCGTCGCGCAGGTCTCCGAGCGAGCCCGCACCGTCTTCGGCGACGAGCCGCCGCGCAGCCGCGCCGCGGCCGTGGGCGCGGCTGTTCCGGTCGCGGCAAAGCGGCCGGCTCCCGTCGCGGTGACGCCGTCGCCCGCGGTGGCCGGCTTCACCAGCTCGCACACCGCGTCCTTCCCCGAGCTGCTCGGCCACATCAAGTCCACCCTGCTCGTCTCGACGTACCAGAGCGGTCGGCTCATCGCCTTCCGCGAGGACGACGGCGTCCTCAACACCCACTTCCGCGCCTTCGAGAGCCCGATGGGCATCGCGTTCGACAACGGCCGGCTCGCCCTCGGCACCCGACGCCAGATCTGGGAGTACCGCGACCAGCCCGCCGTCACCAAGCGCCTCGTGCCCGAAGGCAAGTACGACGGCTGCTTCCTGCCCCGCAAGACCCACTACACCGGTGACATCCGGGTCCACGAGCTCGGTTACGTCGGTGACGAGCTGTGGTTCATCAGCACGCTGTTCTCGTGCCTGGCGACCCTCGACGCCGACCACAGCTTCGTTCCGCGGTGGCGTCCGTCGTTCGTGACCGCCTTGTCGCCCGATGACCGCTGCCACCTCAATGGCTTCACCATCATCGACGGCGCCGTCCGCTACGTCAGCGCGCTCGGTGAGACCGACGACGGCGAGGGCTGGCGCGACAACAAGGCCAACGGCGGCATCGTCATCGACGTCGCGAGCGGCGAGATCGTCACGCGTGGGCTGTCGATGCCCCACTCCCCACGCTGGTACGACGGCTCGCTCTGGATCCTCGAGTCCGGCAAGGGCTCGCTCGGCCGGATCGACCTGGCGACCGGGGCCGTGGAGACGGTCGCGGAGGTTCCCGGGTTCGCCCGCGGCCTCACCTTCGCCGGGCGCTACGCGTTCATCGGCCTGTCGCAGACCCGCGAGAGCGTCTTCCACGGGCTGCCGATCATGGATCGACCGGAGCGCGCGTCGGGCGTGTGGGTCGTCGACATCACGACCGGCAAGACGGTCGCGTTCCTGAAGTTCGACGGGATCGTGCAGGAGATCTTCGACGTGCAGCTGCTCCCCGGCTACCGCTACCCGGAGATCGGCGAGCCCGAGAGCGACCTGGTCACCAGCTCGTTCGTGCTCCCCGACGCCGCGCTCGCCGATGTGCCGGAGCGCGTGCGCGCCACCACCTGAGCCGAGAAGACACTTTCCCCTAACTCCCGGGGCCAGCCCGGCGAGCCTTCCTGCGGCGCACGGCGCCTCGGCGGGGATACCGGCCCCGATGTCCGATATCGCTGGGGCTGTTGTGACGACATCGATCGCAAGAAGACAAGCCCTGTCACACCACCGCGTTGCACCTGAATTTTCGCTGTCCGAATCCGCTGACGCGCCGCGTGTCCTGTGCTTGGCTGCCGCCACGCCGTTGAGCAGTAGCGACAAACCCGGGAGCTCCAGTAATGACGTACGACGCACCTCTGAACCGTGAGCAGCGCAGGGCCCTCGAGCGCGAGGAGCGTCGCGAGGCCGACCGCAAGCGCCGCCGGCTGCGCGCGGCAGGCGCCTCGAGCGCCGCCGTGACCATGGCCGGCCTGCTGGTTTCGGCGGCCACTCCGGCAGCCGCGGCGGCCACCACCTACGTGGTCAACGACCCGGCTGACTACCCGCCCGGAACGCCGCACAACACAACCACGCTGCGCGATGCCATCGAGGCGGCCAACAACAACCCCGGTGCCGACACGGTCACCTTCAACTCGGCGCTGATGGACCAGACCATCCAGCTGCTGAGCCAGATCGGCATCACCGACCCGGTCGACATCCAGGGCCTCGGCCGCGACCACCTGACGATCCGCAACACCGGTCGCTACGACGCGTCGTACCAGGCCGGCAACAACTACAGCAACCACATGGTCTACGACCGCATCTTCTACATCCACAGCGTGGCGACGCCGCAGATCAACGTCTCCATCTCGCAGCTGACGATGCGGGACGGCAACACGACGCAGAGCGGCATCCCCACCGACCGCCGCGGTGGCGCGATCCTCGACATCGGCGAGAACCTCGCCCTCACCGACATCCGGCTCGACCAGAACCGCGCGCACGGCGACGGCGGCGCGGTGTTCGTCGACCCGGAGTCCGGGGCGCAGATCGGCCTGGTGCGCACCCTCGTCACGGGCAACACGGCGAGCAACAGGACCAACAACTACAACTACTACAGCAACGGCAACGCGAGCGGCGGCGGCGTCTCGGTCTCCTCGGACTACCCGTCCGACACCGCGACCGCGACCATCAGCGTGCAGGGCTCGAACTTCACCAACGACCGCACCGACCTCAACGGCGGCGGTCTCAACGTCTCCAACGTCGACGGCTCGGTGTCGGTGGCGAGCTCGCAGTTCACCAACAACGGCATCTTCGGGATCGGCAACAAGAACGGTCACGGCGGCGGGTTGAACATCGACGGCGACACCGCCAACGACGCCCAGACCATGGCCGTCACGATCGCGGGCACGCTCGTCAACGACAACGACAGCGGCACCGGCGCCGGCATGAACCTGCGCAACCTCGACACGCTCGCCGTCACCAACGGCACCGTGACGGGCAACAACGGCGCGCCGTACGGCTTCCCCTACAACTCAGGTGGCGGCGCGGACATCGAGCACGTCGTCTCGGGCACCGTCGACAAGACGGCGTTCCGCGACAACCGCGCCGGCTACGGCGGCGGCCTGGCTGTCTACGACAGCGCCATCGACCTGTCCAACCTGACGATGACCGGCAACAGCAGCCCGCGTGACGGCGGCGCCCTCTACGCCGACGGCGGCACCGTCAACCTCGCGACCAGCACGATCAGCGGCAACTCCGCCGGTGGCGACGGTGGCGGAATCCACCTGTACGGAACGACGAGCGCGATCTCCGACACGACCCTGGACCGCAACGCCGCGCAGAACGACGGAGGTGGCGCCTACCTGTACAACTCGACGGCCACCCTCACGGGCTCGACGATCAGCGGCAACACCGGTGACAGCGGCGGCGGCGTCTACACCAAGTACGGCAGCGTGGACCTGACGGACACCACGGTCAGCGACAACATCGCCCGCTACAACGGCGGCGGGCTGGCGCTGTACTACTCGCAGAGCACCCTCGACAACGTCACGGTGTCGCACAACGCCGCCAACGGCAGCGAGGGCAACGGCGACGGTGGCGGAATCCTCGCAAAGTCCCGCTCCAACAACGTCTCGCGCAGCACCAACGCGCAGCGTCACAAGGCGAAGCCGGCGCAGCCGAAGACAAAGGCGGATCGCTCGCACAAGCCGCACCAGCACGCGAAGGCGCCCCGGCCCGCGGCGGCCGACCAGCCCTACGGCCTGGTGATCACGGGCAGCACGATCGAGAACAACACCGCCAGGTACAGCGGCGGTGGCCTGGACCTCTACGGCTCGGCCGGCATCACCGACACGACCGTGAGCGGCAATGCGGCCACCAACAACGACGGTGGCGGTGCCCGCCTGCACAACGGCACCTTCAAGCTCACCAACACGACGCTGTCCGGCAACACGGCGAGCAGCGAGGGCGGCGGCATCTACGCGCACTACGCCGACGTCGCGCTGTACTCCGGGACCGTCAGCGGCAACACCGCTGACAGCGACGGTGGGGGTCTCTACGCCCGCTACGCGAACGTCTCGACGTTCGACTCGACGATCAGCGACAACACCACTCCCGGCGACGGGGGCGGCATGAGCTTCGATCGTGGTGTCACTGCCGACATCGAGCGCACCTCGATCACGGGCAACAGCGCAGACGGCAACGGCGGTGGCATCAACAGCTACTACAGCGGCGGCGACATCACGGCCTCGACCATCTCCGGCAACGCGGCCCAGGGCGACGGCGGCGGCATCCGGGCGACGTCCGAGTCCGGCTACAGCGGGCACACCCTGAACGTCGGGACCACGACCATCGACGGCAACACCGCCACCGGTGACGGTGGCGGCGTCTACCTCAACTACATGTCGATGCCGATCACGCAGTCGACCATCAGCAACAACACCGCCACCGGCGAAGGCGGCGGGGTCTACGAGCGGCGTTCCACTGTCCCCTTCGTCAACAGCACGGTCAGCGGCAACAACGCCGGTAGCGACGGCGGCGGTGTCGCGATCGTCGATGGCGCCACGTCCTTCAACGTGACCACCGTCGTCGACAACACGTCCGGCGGCAGCGGCGATGGCCTGTACTACAACGGGAGCAACTCCAACATCCCGATCCGCAACTCCATCGTCGCCAACAACGGCGAGGACCTCGGCCCTGCCGGCGGCTACGGCGGCACCGGCTACGGCTACGGCGGATCCCGGTACCGCGTGACGTGGAGCCTGATCGAGAACCCCAACGGGCAGGACCTCGGCGATCCAGCCGTCACGCACAACATCATCGGCGTCGACCCCGCCCTGGGCGCTCTTGCCAACAACGGCGGTCCCACGAAGACCCACCTGCCCAGCAGCGGCAGCCCCGCCATCGACGCAGGCGACCCGGCCTACGCAGCCGGCGAGAGCTCGTCGACGCCGAACCAGGACCAGCGACTGCTGCCACGGCCCGTTCGCATCGTCGACATGGGCTCGGTGGAGGTGCAGAACTTCGTCGCTCCGCCGCCGCCTCCGCCCCCGGAGACCTCGCCGAGCCCGTCCCCGAGCCCGTCGCCCACGGTGAGCCCGTCCGCACCGTCGCAGACGGCCACCGGCCGCTATGTCGCTCTGCAGACGCCGACCCGCGTCCTCGACAGCCGCAACGGAACGGGCACGACGACCGGTCTGAAGACCGGGGCCGTCACGCTCGACCTGTCGAGCCAGGTCCCGGCAGGTGCGACCGGCGTGATCCTCAACGTCACGATCACCGCGCCCGACCACGCCGGTCACGTGGTGGTCTACCCGTCGGGTGCACCGCTGCCGCCGACGTCCAACGTCAACTTCACCACCGGTCAGACCCAGGCCAACGAGGTCTTCGCCCGCCTGTCGTCCGACCGCAAGGTGACCCTCGACGTGCACGGCGCCAACACGCACCTCGTCGGCGACCTGGTCGGCTACTTCAGCAGCAGCGCCGGTGATGACGTCCAGACGCAGGCAGCGACCCGTGTCTTCGACAGCCGCGATGCCGGCGGGGACGGCAACGTCTCCGGCGACGTCACGCTCGACCTGACGGGCAAGATCCCCGCCGGGACGACCTCGGCGGTCCTCAACGTCACGGTCACGCACCCGGACCACTCCGGGTTCGTCACGGTCTTCCCGGCCGGCACCGCGCTTCCCGGGACGTCCAACGTGAACTTCATCCCGGGCCAGACGCAGGCCAACGAGGTGTTCACGCGGGTCGGCACGGGAGCCAACGCCGGCAAGGTGACGTTCCACGTCGACAGTGCCAACGCGGCGCTGATCGTCGACCTGGTCGGCACCGCCGGGTCGGCGACGGCCAACACGGTGACTGCGATCCAGCCGGTGCGGGCGATGGACACCCGCGACGGCACCGGCGGCCACACCGGGCGCGTCAACGGCGAGGTCACGCTGACCCTGCCGTCCGACGTCCCCGCCGGAGCCACCGGGGTCGTGCTCAACGTGACCACGGTCGGAGGCAGCGTTCCCGGCTTCGTGACCGTCTACCCGTTCGGGGCGACGCGGCCCAACACGTCCAACGTCAACTTCGTGGTCGGCTCCATCCAGGCCAACGAGGCTCTGACGGGCATCAGCGCCGATCACAAGGTGACGCTGTTCGTCGGCGGCGCGCACTCGCCGCTGGTCCACCTCGTGGTCGACGTGGTCGGCTACCTGCACCCGTAGCTCACACGCAGGTCTGATGGCCCGTCGCCCCTCAGGGGCGGCGGGCCATCAGCGTTCTGCCAGCTCCACGCAGCGGCGGACGACCGCGGCCAGGCTCCCGACGGGGTGGCGCGCGGCAACCTGACGCGCGACAGTCGCCGCGCGCTGCAGGACGTCGTCCGCCAGCGAGTCCATGACGGCCTTGCGCAGCGCGGCAGGCTCCCTCTCGGGCTCCCGCCCGACACCCATTCGCTGCAGCAGATGGCTCGTCAGCCCGTGCTCGAGGTGCTGCGGCAGGCTGACCTGCGGACGACCGACCCCGAGCGCGGCCTCCGCCGTACCCAAGCTGCCGTGGTGCAGGACCACCGATGCCCGCGCCAGCGCGGCTGCGAGCGGAGGCGGCCTGTCCAGCACCGTCACGCCGGACTCGATCAGCTGCGTACGCGCGGCTTGGGACAGGTCCCGCAGGTAGACCTGACCGGGAAGCTCGGCGGACAGCACGGTGAGCATGTCGACCACTCCCGGCTCGCTCGCGGCGAGGTAGGCGAAGAAGCTCGGCTCCGACGGCACGTCAACAGGGGTCAGAGGTCCGAGCAGTGGCCCGACCGCAGGCTGCAGCCGGTGCTGGCGATACGGATCGAGCTCCGGCAGCACGGTCACGAAGTGCTCAGCCGCGGCGAACAGGCCCGGCACCGACACGAGCGGCTCTCGCCCCACGCGTGACTGGACCTCACGCATGCCCGCGAGGAGCGCGTCGTCGGGCATCAGCTCGGGCGCGTCGACCAGCGGTGGGAAGGCCGGCAGGTGCGAGGGGGGCAGGCAGAAGCCGTTGCTGACGAGGACGGTCGGCACGTCGCCGTACGTCGCAAGGCACAGGGCCGGCGCGTGATCGGCGACGACGACTGCCGGCGCGATCAGCTCGATCAAGCCCTGCCAGGCGAGCACCACGGGCAGCAGCACGTCCACGTCGGCAAAGCCGTGTGAGGACAAGACATCGGAGAAGCTGCGCGCGCCCCATGTCTTGTCGCCGACGTAGGGCGGGACCGGCGCCGGGAGCACCGGAAAGCCGCCCCCCTCGAGCAGGGGCCAGGCACCGTTGAGGTTTCGTACGGCGAGAACAGGCTCCAGGCCCGCAGCGGCCAGTGCCCTCGCGAGCTCCAGCAGCCGCGCGGCGTGCCCGAAGCCGGCGCCGAGCTCCCAGCCGAGCAGCACCTTGCGGGTCACCGGCTACAGCCCCTCGTGCACGGTCTCGACGATGAGCTTGAGCATGTCCGGGTCGGTCTCCGGCAGCACGCCGTGACCGAGGTTGAACACGTGGCCCTCGGCTGCCTTGCCCGCCTCGAGGACGTCGCGGACCTTGTCGCGGACGACGGCTGCGGGTGCGAAGACCAGCGTCGGGTCGAGGTTGCCCTGCACCGCACGCCCGGGCCCGATCCGGCGTACAGCCTCATCGAGCGGCAGGCGCCAGTCGACGCCGACCACGTCCGCGCCGGCCTCGCCCATTGCGTGCAGCAGCTCCCCGGTGCCGACGCCGAAGTGGATCCGCGGGACGTCGGCGACTCCCGCCAGGACGCGGGCGGAGTGCGGCTGGACGAAGGTGCGGTAGTCAGCGGCCGGCAACGCACCGACCCACGAGTCGAACAGCTGCACCGCCGACGCGCCCGCGTCGATCTGCACACGGAGGAACGCGAGCGTGATGTCCGCAAGCCGGTCCAGCAGCTGCGACCAGAGCGCCGGGTCGCCGTACATCAGTGCCTTGGTCCTGGCGTGGTTCTTCGAGGGCCCGCCCTCGACGAGGTACGACGCGAGGGTGAAGGGCGCGCCGGCGAAGCCGATCAGCGGCGTCGCGCCGAGCTCGGAGACGAGCTGCCCGACGGCCGCGGTGATGTAGGGGACGTCACCGGGCGACAGCGCGCGCGGCAGGTCGGCCGCGGTGCGGAAGGGCTGCCCGACGACCGGGCCGATGCCCGGGACGATGTCGAGGTCGACCCCGACGGCCTTGAGCGGTACGACGATGTCGCTGAAGAAGATCGCCACGTCGACACCGAGCCGCCGGACCGGCTGCAGGGTGATCTCGGTGACCAGGTCCGGCCGCATGCAGCTGTCGAGCATCGCGACGCCCTCGCGGAGCGCGCGGTATTCCGGCAGCGCGCGGCCGGCCTGCCGCATGAACCACACGGGGGTGTGCGGGACCGGCTCACGGCGGCAGGCGCGGAGGAAGGCGGAGTCATGGGCCGGGGAGATGCTCATCGGGGGCAATCGTCCCACGGGGTCACCCGCGGCGCGCCTCCACCGAATTGTCGGACCCTCCTGAGACCGTGGTTCTCGACGAAGGAGGTGCCCCATGCGAGCAGAGATCCGCTGGTGCTCCGGCTGTGCGACCGAGACCCTGTTCGAGCAGCCGCCGTGCGAGGACGGCCACGGTGCCGACTGCCTCGACCTGGCCTGCATCGACTGCGGCTTCGGGATCGTGCTGCGCGACCTGACCGTCGACGAGCCTGTGCGTGAGGCGGTCCGCGCGGCCTAGCGCGTGGCCGTCACGACCCAGACGGCCGCTTTCAGCCGGATCCCGTCCGGTCCGTTGTGCTCCTCGTACGCCGTCCGCAGAGCGGCGAGTGCTGCTTCCCGCTTGTCGGGTTCGGCGTTGGCCAGCAGCATCTTGCCGAACGTGTCCTCGGTGATGAAGGCGACCGCCTCGTCGGCGTTGCGCGCCCCGCCCGGACTGACGGTCGTCTGCACGTCCTCGACGTCGACCTCCGACCAGCCGGCATCGGTGAGGACCTGACGCACCCGGTCGGGGTCGCCGAACGCGAACGGCCCCGGAGCACCCGGTGGCGGCGGCTCGGGGAAGCCGACGTGCGCGGCGACCGCGAAGAGCGGCACGGTCGCCCACTCGTTCGAGGGGGCCGGCTGCCAGCACACGAAGGCAAGCCGCCCGCCGTCCTTCGTCGCCGCCCGCAGGTTGGCGAACGCGACGACCGGGTCGGCGAAGAACATCACGCCGAACCGGCTGATCACCACGTCGTACGACGAAGGCTCGAAGGCATGTGCCTGCGCATCGGCCTCGAGGACTTCGACGTGCCCGAGGCCTGCCTCCGCCGCCCGCCGGCCGGTCACCGACAGCAGCTCTCGCGAGATGTCCAAGCCGACGACCTGTCCGGTCCTGCCGACGGCGGCCGCGGCCTGGGTCGTCAGCTGGCCGGCACCGCAGCCGACGTCGAGCACGCGCTCCCCCGGCTGCAGCGCGGCGGCAGCCAGCACCCGGTCGCCGAGCGGACCGATCATCGCGTCGTACCGCTCCGGCCGCGTCCACCAGGTCTGCGCCGCATCGCTGTTCCAGAGCTTGACCATGTCGCTGTTCGTCGTCATGACCGCAGTCGACCACCCGGCGGGGCTGCCGTCACCCTGCCGCGAGCAGGGCGACGCCGGCCAGCGAGGCGGCAACCCCCGTGACCTGCACACCCGTCAACCGCTCGCCATGCACCCGGAACGCGAGCAGGGCCGTCACGACGGGGTAGAGCGAGGCCAGCACGGCAGCGACGCTGACCAGGGACGACCGGGACGCGACGGCGTAGGTGCCGTTGGCGGCGACGTCGCCCGCACCGATGACCGCGAGCAGCGGCAGATCGGCGCGGGTGACCGACAGCCCCCAGCCCCGGCGCCGGGCGAAGGCCACCAGCAGGCAGGTCAGCATGGTCACCGACGTCACGCGCATCGTCAGGAGCGTCATCACGACGGCGCCGGAGTCGCCCTTGCTGGCCTCCGCGACGAGCAGCAGCACGACGCCGAACCCGACCGCGGCGCCGCCGGCGAGCAGCAGCGCGGTGGCGCCACCGGCCCCGTGGCCGGACAGCTCCGGTCCGCTCGCGAGCACGACACCGAGGACCGCGACCACGATGCCGGCCAGCTGCCACGCGCTCGGGCTCTCACCGCGGGCGAGCCCCACGACGACGGGCACGGCGACCCCGAGCGCGGCGACCGGCGCGACCACGCCCATCGTGCCGATGGACAGGGCCCGGAAGAACATGCCGAGGGCGGTGATCCCGACGGCGCCGGCGATGGCAGCCGGGGCGACGTAGGACCGCGGCGCGTCGAACGCCCCCGTGGCGGCAGCGACCGGCACCAGGAGCACGAGTGCCGTCAGCTGGGAAAGCCCCAGCACGCTGGCGACCGGGAGGCGCCGCGACGCCGTACCGCCCAGGAAGTCCGACATCCCCCACAGGCAGCTCGACAGCAGCGCGAGGAAGGCGGACATCTCCCGGACCCTAGGCCCGCCGCGGGACCCCCACGGCCGGAGGTCTCTCGTCGGCGCGTCCTGCGGACGCTGGGGCTCCCGAGACGTACCGTCGGCAAGTGACCGTGCTGCTCGAGCCGCCTTCGGGACAGGGGACCGCGCCGGAGGCCTTCCGGGCCGCCGCGGCGACGCTGTTCGCTGCGCTGGCCGATGCCGCCCGTCCCGGCCTGGCCCTGCACGAGGTGCCGGCGCCCCGCAAGCTCGCCCCCTACGCCGTCGCCGTCGCGGCCGACGTCAGCCGCGGCGATTCCCAGGTCGCGAGCGGCCGCTTCGTCGTCCTGCACGACCCGGCCGGCCAGGACGGCTGGCGGGGCGACACCCGCATCGTGGCGTTCGTCTCTGCCGACGTGGAGCCGGAGATGGCTGCCGACCCGGCTCTCGCCGCCGTCGGCTGGTCGTGGCTGACCGAGTCGCTCACCGACCGCGGCGCGCTGCACACCGCGGCCGGCGGCACTGTCACCCGCACTGTCTCCTGCCGCTTCGGCAGCCTCGAGGAGCCCGACGAGGACAGCGAGGTCGAGATCCGCGCCTCGTGGACCGCCCTGCCGCAGCCCGACGGCACCCTCGACCTCGGTGAGCACCTGCGTGCCTGGTGCGACCTGCTCTGCGCGACCGCGGGGCTCCCCCCGCCCGGTGTCGCCGCCCTGCACCCCCGGCAGTAGCTAGCGCGGGACGCGCGGTCCCCGGATCCGCTGGGTGGGCAGCTCGACCG
>JAODNA010000158.1 GCA_025465135.1 Frankiales bacterium
TGTCCTCCTTCTGGAGGACGAGGGCCTCGACCAGGTCACCGACCTTGACGACGTCATTGGGGTCGACGTCGTGCTTGATGCTCAGCTCGCGCGAGGGGATGACGCCCTCGGTCTTGTAGCCGATGTCGAGGAGGACCTCGTCGCGGTCGACCTTGACGATCGTGCCTTCGACGATGTCTCCGTCGGTGAAGTACTTGATCGTCTCGTCGATGGCGGCGAGGAAGTCCTCCATGCTCCCGATGTCGTTGATCGCGACCTGGGGAGTGGAGGGGCTGTCGAGGGTGCTGGTCAAGGGGTGGGCTCCGGAGGGATAAGGGGTCGTGACGCGTCCCGGGTGGACGGGTCGGTGAGGTGGTCGGCGCAGGGCACGCGAAAGCGGGCCCTGCGTGCTGGCAGTCTAGGCGGGTGAGTGCGACCAGGCAAAGGCACCGATGAGTACGCCGGCGTCCCGGCCGGTCGGGCCGGCGGAGAGCGCGCGCGCCAACCGGTCCTGGTGGGACGGCGAGGCCCGCTCCTACTACGCCGAGCACGGCGCCTTCCTCGGCGATGCCGACCTGCTGTGGTGCCCGGAGGGGCTCCGCGAGTCCGAGGCCGGGCTCCTCGGCGACGTGACCGGCAGGGACGTGCTCGAGATCGGCTGCGGCGCGGCGCAGGGGGCCCGCTGGCTGGTGTCGGCGGGAGCCCGGGTGACGGCCTTCGACCTGTCCATGGGGCAGCTCGCTCAGGGCCGGCTGCTCGACGAGCGGACCGGTGTCGCCGTCCGCCGCGTCGTGCAGGCCGACGCGCAGGCGATGCCCTTCCGGGCGTCGTCGTACGACGTCGTCGTGTCGGCGTTCGGGGCGATCCCGTTCGTCGCCGACTCGGCGGGTGTCATGCGGGAGGTTGCCCGGGTGCTCCGGCCGGGCGGGACGTTCGTGTTCTCAGTGACGCACCCGATCCGCTGGGTCTTCCCCGACGACCCCGGCCCGGCCGGCCTCACAGTGCAGCAGTCCTACTTCGACCGCACGCCCTACGTCGAGGTCGACGGCGAAGGGGCCGCGACCTACGTGGAGCACCACCGGACCCTCGGCGACCGGGTGCGCGAGCTCGTGGCGGCGGGACTCGAGCTCGTCGACCTCCTCGAGCCGGAGTGGCCGGACGGCCTGGAGCAGGAGTGGGGTCAGTGGAGTCCGCTCCGCGGACAGCTGATGCCGGGCACCGCGATCTTCGTGGCGCACAAGCCGCAGCGGCCCGCCACCCTCCTCGGGTGACGAGCCGCCGCAGTCCGATCTGTCAGCGCGGATCTGTCAGTGCACAGCGCGCCGGCGTACGACGTAGCCGCTCAGACTGGCGAGCGCGAGCAGGACGATCGCGGCCAGGCCGCGCGTCGTGTTGTCCTTCGTCGCCGACGTCGCGGCGGCAAGGGTGAACTCGTAGGCGGCGGAGCCGGTGGCGCCGGCGGGCGCGCCGTAGGGCAGCGCGCCGTTGGCGCCCTTCTCGTCGAGCGCCTTCATGGTGGCGTAGCGCTCGGCGTAGGTGGCCGCGGTGCTCGCCCCAGCGGTGGCGAGCGGCACGGCCGCCTGGGTGCGCAGGGCCTCGACGCCGTCATGGATCTTGACGTCGCCGGCCTTGGCCAGGTTGAGGCCGTCGGCCAGCTGTCCGCTGCCGTCAGCCGCGGAGTCGAGGCCGGTCGCCAGCTTCGTGCCACCGGCGTAGAGCTTGGTCAGCCCGTCGTCGATGGCGTGTACGCCGGCAACGGCCTGGCCGCCACCGGTCGCGAGCAGACCGAGACCGCTGTCGAGCGCCTTGCTGCCGGCGTAGAGCTGGCCGAGTCCGGCCGCCAGAGGTGCAGCGCCCTCCCCGGAGAGCTTCGCTGCGCCTGCGGCAACCTTGGTCGTGCCGTCGGCGAGTGCCACCGAGCCGGCCGATGCGGCCTTGGCGCCTGCAGAGAGCTGCGTGACGCCGCCTACGGCCGCGGTCAGGCCGGCGACGAGGCCGTCGAGGCCTTCAGCGATGCCGGGGTGTGCCGGGTCGCCGCTCTTGAGGCCGGCGACGATCTGCAGCAGACCGCCGCTGACCTGGCCGACGCCCGTGCTCAGGTCGGCGATGCCCGGCAGTGCCTGACCGCCCAGTCCGGCAGAGACCAGGCCGAGACCGCCCGCGGCTGCCGTCGTCTGCTCCTTGAGACCGCCGAGGTCCGCCCCGCTCGCGGCGTGCGACACGGCGTACTTCAACGTGTTGACGACATCGCACAGCGTCGCCGGAGCCGGGCTGGGCGGGCCCAGGGCGCAGGCACCGAACAGGCCCGCTGCGTTGACGAGGTTCTGGATGGACGTCACACCGCCGGTCGGCGTCAGCGCACTGCTGAGGCCGGCCGCGACCTGGTCGACGCCACCCTTCGCCGCGCTGATCCCGGCGCTCAGGGTGCCGAGGCCGCCGGAGACCTGGGCGAGGCCGTTGAGGATGGTCCCGGGCGCGCTGGCGCTCCCGAGTCCGGCCAGCAGCTTGTCGACGCCGGCGCGGAGCGCGACGGCACCGGCCTTCGCGGCCGGCAGGGCCGTGACGCCGCTGAGCTGGTCGAGTCCCGCACTGATCTGCGTGAGCCCGGCCGAGAGGGACTTCGCGCCCGCGGCAGTGAGGCCCGCGCCGGTGGCGAGGTCCTGGCTGCCGTTGAGCAGCTTCTCCGAACCGGCCGAGGCCGACCCGAGGCCGACCGCGAGCTTGCCGCTGCCGGCCTTGACCTGGGTGAGGCCGCCGCCGAGCTTGTCGGCACCGGCCGCGAGCTTTGCGCTGCCGGCCTTGGCCTGGCCGAGCCCGTCGGCGAGCTGGTGGGCACCCGGGGCAGCGGAACCGGCGAGGCCGTCCTTGAGAGCAGCCGCACCGGCGGCGAGCTTCGTCAGACCGCCGAGCAGGTCACCGGCGCCGTCACGGAGCTTGATCATGTTGCTGTCGATCGTCGCTCCGGCGAAGGCGACGTTGCCGGCCGAGTCGAGGCCGTCGGAGAAGCCCTTCTCGCCGTAGGCGAGCTCCGGCTTCTTGTTCGGCGAGACGGGAACGGCCTGGATCTTCGCGGCCGGCAGCTGTGCCTGCTTGACGCGCGCGGTGTAGCCGAACGTCTGCTTCACCTGCCCGATCGGCTCGAAGAGCACCATCGTCCAGTTGAGGACCTGACCACCTCGGCCGTCTCCCCCGATGTCGGCGCGCACGGCGTCGATGTCGGTGAAGGACGACGGCAGCGTCAGTGACAGCTGCCCCACGTAGGGCGTCACGAGGTCGACGGTCTTGGTGACCTTCTTGCCCGCCACGGTGTAGCTCAGCTCGGTCGGCGTGGCACTGACGTTCTCCACGGTGTAGCGGACGTCGAGGACTCCGCTCTTGCCGACGATGTCCTGCGCCGACAGGCGCTTGCCGTCGAGGGTGTACTCCGCCTTGACCGACAGCGGCAGCTTGCCGGTGAAGTCCGAGACGGTACGACGGGTGGTCTTGCCGTGCACGTCGATGGAGTACTGCGCCTGGCCGTTCTTGACGGTCGGAGGCGAGAAGCCGTCGAGGTCACGGATGTTCTTCCCGGAGGTCGGGTCGGTGACGAGGTAGGTGCCGTCGCCTGTCACGACCAGCTGGCTGAAAAGGCGGGCGGTGTCGACGGACCCGGACGGGTTCAGGGCGGCCTGGACGGTCTCGCGGTTGACGACGATCGCGGGCTCGGAGGACGACGCGACGGCGGCGCCGACCGGCGATGCGAGCAGGACAGCGAACGACGAGCCGCCGATGACGGCGCAGGACAGCATGCGGTTCCGGCGGCTCATCGCGTGGCCTTCTTCGCGAGCGAGACGTTGGTGTCCGCGGCGGGGCGTGGCGCCGGGACAGCCTTGTCGAGCACCACCACCTCTTGCGGCTCGTCGCCGGGCTCGAGACCGACGGCGGAGGTGCCACTGGCCAGGACGGCGACGAAGAAGCCCAGCGCCGCCGCGAGCAGCGACGTCGTCACTGCGGTCATCGAGTCCGAGACGAAGGAGGTAGGAGTGGCCGCGAAGGTTGTCTCGTACGAACCGAGGAGCGTGGTGACCCCGACGAAACCGGCCCACAGCGGCAGGCGGTTCGCGGTAGCCGTCGCGACGACGGTGACGATGGCGACCACGACGACGGCCGCGATGGCGCGGCCCATCGGGATGTCCGGCAGGACCCCGGCGCGCAGGGCGTAACCGAGCCACGCAGCCGCGAAGCCCGTGAGGAACCCACCGAGGCGGGCCGCCGGGGAGCGGTCGGGGACGAGGCCCAGGACCGCACCGGCGGCCGCGCCCAGCAGGGCGACCTTCGGCAGGTCTGCGCCGAAGACGGCACCTTGGTCCGCCAGCACGAACGCGGCGACTGCGAGTGCCACGCCGGTGACGAGGGTGCGTGTGCGCACCGTGGACATGCGATCTCTCTCTCGCCCCGGGTCAGGGGGCTGGGGAGCACCGGTAGCCCGGTGCGAAGGACCCGTGTCGCGCCCTGACAAGACGCGGCGGGACAGCCGTCTGGCTGTTACAGGAATGGTGCGTGTTTGTCCCGAGGACGTACATCACCCACGAACATCAACTAGGGCATGACCCGTCCGGACGTACTGAAGGGTCTTTGGTCGGCACTTTGCACGAAAAGGCGTGAGACCGGTCACATGCTCAGAACGCGGTGCCCCTCCACGGCAGCGGACGGAAGGTGCGGTCGAGTCCCGGCGCGTCCTTCCACACCGTGGAAACCGTTGCTGCGTCCGGCTTCTGGCCGGTGGAGACAAATGCCTCGAGGGTTCCGAGAAGGGCCATCCACTGCGCCGACGAGAAGGTGCAGTGGCCGGCGCCGTAGGGCGCACCGGTTCCTGTCGTCGGGCCTGCATCGGTGTACGCCGGGGGCGCGACGAAGAGCTGCAGCACCTTGGCCGTCGCACCGGCTGAGGCCACGCGCGAGGCGAAGACAGCCTCGTTCGACGCGGTGACGAACTGGTCGAACTCGGTGTGCATCGTCACGGTGGGCTTCGTCGCCCGACCGCGCGGCGCACCGAGAGTGCGTGCCTTGGTCCGTGCGGCAGCGCTGGCAACGAGCCGTCCGACCCGGCGGTCCAGGGTCAGCGCGAAGGACGTGAGCAGGTCCTTGGGCAGGCCGACCGCCTGGAACCGCGCGACTGCTTCCGGGGTCACCCGCGCCAGGTAGGAGGTTCCTACGTTCGTGGCAGCGATGCCGCCGGTGCGCGCGACGCTGTCGCGGTAGCCGAGGAGGGCGGCGCCGGCCTGCGTGAGCACGCCCTCCGCTGCGGCACCCGCCATGGAGCTGATGCTCAGGCCGTTGTAGTTCCGCGTCTGCAGCGGAAGTCCCTGCAGCACGGCGATCGCCACGAGCCGCCCCACGGCACCGGTCTGCGTCGCCGGGTCCGCGAGCGCGCCGGTGACAGATCCCTTGAGCAGCGCGAACGCGTTCGCCGCCTCCGCGTCGCTCGCGTAGCCGCCGACCTTCAGCGTCGGCCGGAAGAAGGCCCGCACCATCAGCATGGTGTCGAGCGTCTGGTCGAAGATGGGCACCGCGCCCGACAGCACCCCGCAGGCAGGAGCTGAGCCCGTCAGCAGGTCGGGCCGCTCCTCGGCGAGCGTCTCGGTGATGAGGCCGCCGAGCGACTCACCCCAGACGTAGGTCCTGGCCGGCTTGCCGAACTGCCGGGTGAACTCGGCGAGCAGTGCGATGTCGTCGTTGACGGCGTCGCGCACGGCGAAGCCGTTGCTGCGGTACGACGAACCGACGACCGCGTAGCCCTTGGCCAGCAGCGCATCCGTGGTGTCACCATCTGTGCCCTTCGGAGCCCATTCGGCGGCGCGGTTGGGGTCGACGGTCGTGCGGATGCCGTGGTTCCACAGCAGCAGCGTGTGGTTCCAGTTGGCCGGGACCTTGGCGGTCCATGCGGCGCCACTGATCGTGCCTGTCCTCGTCGTCGCGGTGTCGGCCGCCTGCGAGGGGAAGGCGGTGAGGAGCAGGCCGGCGGCGGTAGCCGCAGACGCCAGGACGGCGACGGTGGTGCGTCGCGCGGTCCTGGTGCAGTGGAGCGAGAGGGTCATGTCGTCCCGGGATCGTCGAAGGGCGGCACGTCGAAGACGTGATCTGCTCCAGCCTGCGTCGAGTCGTGCGCGTTGCACATGGGTCGCCGGGACGGTTCGCATCTGGTGCGTTCCGACGTCGTGTCCGGCTTGTCCTAGGAAACGTGTTCGGGCCGGTCCCGGAGCCAGCGGCGCACCTCGGCAGGGGTGCGCAGGCGCACGACGTCCACGTGCTGCCAGCGCGGGTCTCGCAGGCGCTGCTCGTAAGCGGAGCGGTGCCGATCGAAGGTCTGCCACGTCCAGCGGATCGGATGGCTGGCTCGCAGCACCGTCTGCCATCTTTCCCGGTTGCCGTTCCAGAGCTCCGGACGCGTGAGGAGCCGGCCGGCGGTGCGGCGGACCACGCGCCTCAGGGTCGTGGTGCGCGGCAGATCGAGCCACACGACGGTGTCGGCGCGCGACCACAGCAGATCCCTGACGGCCGAGTAGTTGCCGTCGGCGATCCAGCTCCCCGCCGAGGTGGCGGCATCCACGTCGTGGACGAAGGTCGACGACGGCTGCCAGCCCGGCCCGTGGAAAAGCGCGTCGAGCTCGAGGTGCGCGAGGCCCAGCTCCCGGCTGAGTCGAGCGGCGACGGTCGTCTTCCCGGCGCCGCTCTGTCCGATGACGACGACCCGCTGCACGCGTGGAACCTAGTGGCCGGCTTCGTCCCAGGTGCGACCGATGCCGACGCTGACATCGAGCGGGACCGACAACGGATAGGCCTCACCCATCTCCTTGCGCACGAGCGCCTCGAGGGCCTCGCACTCCCCCGGCGCGACCTCCAGCACCAGCTCGTCGTGCACCTGGAGCAGCAGGCGCGAGCGCATCCCCTCGTCCCGCAGCCGCCGGTGCAGGTTGAGCATCGCCAGCTTGATGATGTCGGCAGCGCTGCCCTGGATCGGCGCGTTGAGCGCCATGCGCTCGGCCATGGACCGTCGCTGGCCGTTGTCGCTCGTCAGGTCGGGCAGGTAGCGCCGGCGGTCGAGGATCGTCGACGTGTAGCCGTCCTTGCGGGCCTGTGCGACGACATCACGCAGGTAGTCGCGGACGCCGCCGAAGCGCTCGAAGTAGGCAGCCATCTGCTCCTTGGCCTCGTCGGGCGTGATCCGCAGCTGCTGCGCCAGCCCGAACGCCGACAGCCCGTAGGCCAGTCCGTAGGACATCGCCTTCACCCGGCGGCGCAGCTCGCTGTCCACCTGCTCAGCTGGAAGACCGAACGCCTTGGACGCGACGTAGGTGTGCAGGTCCTCACCCGTCGTGAACGCCTCGATCAGGCCCGCGTCCTTCGAGAGGGTCGCCATGATGCGCATCTCGATCTGCGAGTAGTCGGCCGTCATCAGCGACTCGAAGCCGGGGCCCGCGACAAACCCCTGCCTGATCTCGCGCCCCTGCTGGGTGCGGATGGGCACGTTCTGCAGGTTGGGATTGTCGCTCGACAGGCGCCCCGTTGCCGCGACCATCTGCTTGAAGGTGGTGTGAATGCGGCCGTCGTCGGCGACAGTCGGCAGCAGCTGCTTCTCGACCACCATCAGCAGCCGCGTCATCTCGCGGTGGCCCAGCAGCGCCTCGATGACCGGGTGTGCGCCCAGCAGGTTCTGCAGCGCATCGGCGTCGGTGGTGTAGCCCGTCTTGATCTTCTTCGTCTTCGGCAGGCCGAGCTCGTCGAAGAGCAGGGCCTGCAGCTGCTTCGGCGAACCGAGGTGGAACTCGTGGCCGACGGTGGCGTAGGCCTCGTCGGCAGCGTTCTTCACCAGCTCGCGCAGCTTCGCCTCGAGCATCGCGAGGTGCTCGGCATCGACGGCGATACCGGTCTGCTCGCAGTCGGCGAGCACCGCCACCAGCGGGAGCTCCAGGTCGCGCAGCAACGTCGTACCGCCACGACGCTCGAGGTCGGCGTCGAGGGCGACCGCCAGGTCCGCAACGGCACGCGCGCGTACGACGGCGGCCGAGGCTTCCTCGTCGTCCTCGCCCCCTTCGAAGCTGAGCTGGCCGTCGGAAGCGGGCTCGGCGCGCATGTCCCTGCGCAGGTAGCGAAGGGCGAGATCGGCCAGGTCGAAGACGCCCTGCCCGGGCAGGGCCAGGTAGGCGGCGAGCGCGGTGTCGCTGGTCAGCCCGCCGAGCTCCCAGCCGCGGGCCCGCAGGGCGAGCATCGGTCCCTTGGCGTCGTGCAGGGCCTTGGGGGCGTCCGAGGACAGCCAGGCTGCCAGGGCCTTGTCGTCGTCGGGGGTCAGCTGCTCGAGGTCGATGTAGACGGCGTCGTCAGCGCGGGCCTCCTCCCCCTCGGGCGGCGACTCGCAGGCGAGTGCCAACCCGCTCGCGTCGCCGGTGCCGCGACCCCACGACCCGCGGACGTGCAGCCCCACCCGGACGCCGGTCGGGAGCGCGCGCAGGAAGGCAGCCACCTCGCCCGGCTCCAGGACGCGGGCGGCGTCGACCGCGAAGCCCTGCTCCGCCTCCGGCTCGACGGACGACAGGGTGGCGTAGAGCCGCTCGCGCAGGACGCGGAACTGCAGCGCGTCGAAGACCTTGTGCACCTCGTCGCGGTCCCACTGCCCGAGGCGGAGCTCGGACGGGTGGACCTCGAGCGGCACGTCGCGGACCAGCTCGGTCAGCTGTCGGTTGCGGACGACGTTGGCGATGCCGGCCCGCAGGTTGTCGCCGACCTTCCCCTTGACCTCGTCGACGTGGTCGACCAGGTGCGTGACGTCGCCGTACTGCTGGATCAGCTTGGTCGCGGTCTTCTCACCGAGGCCGGGGATGCCCGGCAGGTTGTCGCTCGGGTCACCGCGCAGAGCCGCGAACTCGGGGTACTGCTCCGGCGTCAGGCCGTACTTCTCGAGGACGGCTTCCGGTGTCATGCGGCGCATGTCCGAGACCCCGCGGCTGTTGTAGAGAACCGTGATGCGGTCGGACACCAGCTGGAAGGCGTCGCGGTCGCCCGTCACGATGAGCACGTCCATGCCGTCGGCTGCGGCCTGGGTGGCGAGCGTCGCGATGACGTCGTCGGCTTCGTAGCCCTCCGCGCAGACGATCGGCACGCGCAGCGCGTCGAGCACCTCGCGGACGAGCGACACCTGGCCCTTGAAGTCGTGTGGCGTCTCGGCCCGACCGGCCTTGTAGTCGGAGTAGGCCTCGTGCCGGAAGTTGGAGCGGGAGATGTCGAACGTCACGGCCATGTGGGTCGGCTGCTCGTCGCGCAGCACGTTGATGAGCATCGCCGTGAAGCCGTAGACGGCATTGGTGGGCTGGCCCGTCGTCGTGCTGAAGTTCTCCACGGGGAGCGCGAAGAAGGCGCGGTAGGCCAGCGAGTGCCCGTCGAGCAGGAGGAGCCGGGAGCGCGGTTCCTCGTCGGTCTGGTTGGCTGGCACCCGCCGAGTCTAGGAGGACCAGGACGTGACGCAGGACGTCGTCGACATGCTGCAGCGCACGATGGGCGAGCTGAACGAACGGCTCGGCGTGGAGTTCGTCGAGGCGACGCCCACGCGTGTCGTCGCGACCATGCCTGTCGAAGGCAACCGCCAGCCCTTCGGCCTGCTCCACGGAGGCGCCTCGGTCGCCCTGGGCGAGTCCCTCGGATCAACCCTTGCAGCGCTGAACTCGCCGCCGGACCGGTCGGCGGTCGGGATCGAGATCAGCGCCACGCATCACCGCTCGGCGCTCTCCGGGCGGGTGACCGGCGTGGCCACGCCCCTCAACGTCGGTCGCACCTTGGTCACGAGCGAGATCGTGGTCAGCGACGACCAGGACCGCAGGGTCTGCACCGTCCGGCTGACCTGCTTGCTGCGCGAGGCGCGCTAGCGGTCTAGCGCTCCGGGTCGGCCGGGCCGAGCGGCAGCGGCGACGAGCTCGCCGGCAGCCGTCCCAGCCGTCGAGGCCGGCGGCGTACGACGTGCTCGACCGGCCTGGTGTCGCCGGCCTGCAGGCGACGGCGGATGACCGTGGTCGGCGCGACGCGGCGTACGGCGAGCGGGGCGAACCCGAGCCGGGCGAAGAAGCGGTTGGCGTCGCGCGACCCGGGGTGCACCGAGACCACGACCTGGTCGAGGCCGCGCTCCTCGGCGTAGGCCGCGGCCGCGGCGACCAGCGCCTTGCCGGCACCCCGGCGCTTGTGCCGGTCGGACACGACCGCATGGCTGACGTGAAGGGCAGGGGTGTCGAGCAGGGCGTTGCCCGGCGACACCGTGAACAGGGCCATGCCCAAGGGCGCGTCGTCATCGGCGACGGCGACGACCAGGTGGCGGTCCGGGTCGGCCACGGCCTCGGCGTAGCGCACCTCCAGGGCGGCCCGGCTCGAGGCCGAGGACACCCGGAGGCGCTTGCTCTCGACGCCCGGGTTCACCTGCTCGCGGAGCTCCTCGCCGAAGGCGAGCATCGCGGGGAGGTCATCGGCCGTGGCCGGCCTGACCCGCACGGTGCTCCGCGGCATGGGCGCTCCGGCCATCGGGCCGGCGGACCGGCGGTGGGTTCTGCGCGAGGAGATCTCCGCTCCTCGCCGGCCGACACTAGCCCCCGCCGGCGGGCGCCCGGAGCCCTCCACCGGGTGAACTCCGGAGCCCCGCGCGATCTGCCTGCGACCGCTCCGCCGATTCCGTTGACCCGCTCTCGACCACAGGTCTAGGGTTCGCCCCCGGTGGGGCCCGGAGTTGCCGAGTAGAGAACGTGCAGGGTCGGGGAAGACCTGGACGGTGCCAAAGGCAACCCGGGCCCTGTCGTAGAAGCCGTGTCGTCGAACCGGCCGGGCGGGCCTAGGCCGCGCCGATCTCCTCGCCGAGGTAGGCCGCACGCACCCGGTCGTCGGACAGCAGGGTCGCGGCGTCCTCGCTCATGACGATGGAACCGGTCTCGAGGACGTAGCCCCGGCCGGCGAGCTTCAGCGCCTGCGCGGCGTTCTGCTCGACCAGCAGCACCGTCGTGCCGTCCTGGTTGATCTCCGCGATGATCTCGAAGATCTTCGCGACGATGAGCGGCGCCAGCCCCATCGACGGCTCGTCGAGCAGCAGCAGCCGGGGGCGGCTCATCAGCGCGCGGCCGATCGCGAGCATCTGCTGCTCCCCGCCCGACAGCGTGCCGCCGTCCTGGGTCTTGCGCTCGGACAGGACGGGAAACAGGTCGAAGACCCGCTCCATGACCTCCTTGTTGCCGCCCTTGCGCTGGTACGCGCCCATCTCCAGGTTCTCCAGAACGGACATCCGGGGAAACACGCGACGTCCTTCCGGCACGTGACCGATGCCGATGCCGAGCACCTCGTGGGCGGGGAGCTCATGGATCGGCTTGCCCTCGAACAGCAGCCGGCCGGCGGACGGACGCAGCAGCCCCGAGATCGTCCGCAGCGTCGTCGTCTTGCCGGCGCCGTTGGCCCCCAGCAGTGTGACGATCTCGCCCTCGTTGACCTCCAGGGTGATCCCCTTGAGGGCCTCGACGGCGCCGTACTTCACGTGCAGGTCCTCGAGCTCGAGCATCGCCACGATCAGTCCTCCGGCTTCTTGAGCGAGGTCTTCCTGGGCGGGACCTTCTTCGCCGGGGGCGTGGTCGCGGCATCGTCGCTCTCGCCGCCGCCGAGGTAGGCCTCGACGACCTTCGGGTCGCGCTGGATCTGCTGCGGCGTGCCGGCGGCGATGACCTGGCCGAAGTTGAGTACGACGACGTTGGCCGCCACCGACATGACGAGCTTCATGTCGTGTTCGATCAGCAGGACGCTCACGCCCGTCTCCGAGATGTCCCGGATGAGGGTCTCGAGCTGCCGCTTCTCGGCCGGGTTGGTCCCCGCGGCCGGCTCGTCGAGGCAGAGCAGCTGCGGCTTGGTCCCGAGCGCGCGGGCGATCTCCAGGCGGCGCTGGTCGCCGTAGGGCAGCGAGGCGGCAACCTGGTTGGCGCGGGCCTTGAGCCCGACGAACTCGAGGAGCCGGAAGGCCTCGTCGTCGCTGGCGCGCTCCTCGCGCCGCGTGCGCGGCAGGCGGAGCATCGCGCCGATCGGCCCGGTCTTCTGGTGAGACTCGATGCCGATCTTGACGTTCTCCACCGCGGTCAGCGCGTTGAACAGCCGGATGTTCTGGAAGGTGCGCGCGATGCCGAGCTTGTTGACCTGGAACGGCTTGCGTCCGAGCACGGCCGTGTCGGTGCCGCCGTCGGGATGGAACGTGACGGTGCCTTCCTGCGGCGTGTAGACGCCGGTCAGGCAGTTGAACAGCGACGTCTTGCCTGCGCCGTTGGGCCCGATGACGGCGAGGACCTCGCCTCGCTCGTGCCGCAGGCTGACCTTGTCGAGGCTGGTCAGGCCGCCGAAGCGCAGCGTGAGGTCCGAGACCTCCAGTACGGCGGCGCTCACTGGGTCGAGCCCGGGATGGGACCGGTGCCGTCTGCGCCGCCGATGCCGAGCTCGGACAGCCGCAGCTCCCGGGAGCGTCGACGCGACGGGAGCAGGCCCTGCGGCCGGAAGATCATCATCACGATGAGCAGCGCGCCGAAGTAGATGAACCGGTCCTGAGCGGGGACGTAGTCGCGCAGGTAGTTGGGGAGCCAGCCCAGAACCGCCGCGCCCAGGATGACGCCGTAGATGCTGCCCATACCGCCGAAGATGACCATCGTGAGCACGAGGATCGACAGCAGCAGCGGGAAGTTGTCGGGGTTGATGAAGCCGACCTTGCTGGCGTAGATGACACCGGCGAAGCCCGACGTCGACGCACCGATCGCGAACGCCATCAGCTTGAACTTCAGAGTGGGGATGCCCGTCGCGGCGGCGGCGACCTCGTCCTCGCGGATGGCCGCCCAGGCGCGCCCGACGCGTGAGTCGTCGAGTCGGCGGAAGAAGAACACGACGAGGGCGACGACGACGAGCAGCAGGTAGTAGTAGGGAAGCGAGTCGAGGGTCCAGTGATAGCCGAACGCGCTGAAGTGCGGGATCCCGAAGGCGCCCTGCGGCCCGTTGGTGATGGCGTCGCTGTTGACCGCCGTGATGCGGACGATCTCGCCGAAACCCAGGGTCACGATCGCGAGGTAGTCGCCGCGCAGTCGCAGGGTCGGACCGCCGAGGATGACCCCGGCGAGCAGCGCCGCGCCGACCGCGATCGGGAAGACGAAGAACGGGTTGAGCGTGAACGGCGGGTGCACGGGCAGCTTGTCGGTGAAGTACGCCGTCGTGTAGGCGCCGATGGCGAAGAAGGCGATGTAGCCGAGGTCGAGCAGCCCGGCGAAGCCGACGACGACGTTGAGGCCGACCGCCAGCAGGACGTAGATGCCCATCTGGTCGACGAGCACCGTCTGCCAGAACGGCGCGAGGGTCGTCGGGTAGTAGAGGACCAGGACCGCCAGCAGGGCGAGGGCGACGAGCTTCACCGGCTTCGGGATCACGATGCCCGTCGTGCGCTGGCGGAGCGCTCGCACCGGGGCCGTCGCCGCCGTCGTCCACCGACCGCCGGCCAGCGAGGTCGCGGCCAGGATCACGGCCAGCACGTAGAAGGGGATCGCGTGACGGGACAGGAGGGACCCGCGGAGCCCGCTGTAGGGCGAGTTCTGACTGCCGTCGGGACCGGTGATGACGGCGATGGTCACCATGAGCGCGACCAGGCAGGCGGCCCGCCGCACCTCGTCGCGGCGGGCCCAGCGCTGGACACCGCTCCAGGTCGAGCCCCGCTGCACCGCGTCGACCGTCGTCATGCCGACCGCCCCAGCCGCTCGCCGAGCAGACCCGTCGGGCGCAGCATCAGCACGAGAACGAGGATCAGGAACGCGATCACGTCACGCCAGGCGGAGGAGACGCACGCGACGCCGAGGTTCTCGGCGACGCCGAGCACGAGACCACCCATCACCGCACCCCGGACGTTGCCGATCCCGCCGAGCACCGCTGCCGTGAAGGCCTTGGTGCCCGCCGAGAAGCCCATGTTGTACTGCACGCCGAACTGGATCCCGAACAGGAAGCCGGCGGCGCCACCGAGCAGCCCGCCGAGCACGAACGTGCGGGTGATGACCTTGTCGATGTCGACGCCCATCAGGCTGGCCGCTTCCGCGTCCTGAGCCACCGAGCGGATGCCCATGCCGAGCCGCGTCTTCGCGATGATGCGGTCCAGTGCGATGAGCATGACCAGGGCGGATGCGGCGACGACCAGCTGGTTGGTCGTGACCTGCGCGCCGAAGACAGAGAAGACCTTGCCGCTCGTGTAGAGCGGCGGCATCGGGTTGTTGAACCGGCCGAACTCCTTGCCGGCGAGGTTGAGCAGGAAGAACGACGCGCCGATGGCGCTGATGAGGAAGGCCAGCCGCGGTGCACCGCGGCGCCGCAGTGGCCGGTAGGCGACGCGTTCGAGCGTGAAGGCGGTGGCCGCACCGAGCAGGGCGCCGGCCAGCATCCCGCCGCCGACCAGGAGCACCGAGGTCACTCCGGACGGGTTGTCGATGCCGAGCCCGCGGACGAGGAACAGCCCGCCGAAGCCCCCGAGCATGAAGACCTCGCTGTGCGCGAAGTTGATCAGCTGCAGCACGCCGTAGACGAGGGTGTAGCCGAGGGCGATCAAGGCGTAGACCGAGCCCAGGGCCAGCCCCGAGATCGTCAGCTGCCAGAACGACTGCGTGAAGCACATGGGTGAGGTCAGTCCTCAGCTAGGTCCGACAGCACGCCGGGCCGGGGCAAGAGCCCGGCCCGGCGTACTGGACGGCGTGCCTACTTGGCGAGGTCGGCGACGTTGCCGAGCAGCGTGATCTTGCCGCCCTTCACCTGGTGCATGAAGATCTCGCCGGTTCCACCCTCACCGTGCTGGTCGAACGTGATCGTGTGCGTGACGCCCTTGAAGCCGCTGGTCTTCTTGACGGCGTCGGTCACGCTGGCGCGCGTGATGTTGGAGCCCAGCCCCTTCATCGCCGCGATGATGAGGTTGGCGGCGTCGAAGGCCTCCGCGGAGTAGGTGCCCGCGGCGGTGTTGAACTTCGCCTGGTAGTCCTTCTCGAACTGCGCGGCGGCGGCATCGCCGGTCGCGGTGGGCCCGCCACACGGGCAGCTCAGGTAGATGCCCTCAGAGGCGGCGCCGGCCTGCTTGACCAGCTGGTCGTCCTTGCTGCCGTCGCCCGAGACGATGGCGCCCTTGAAGCCCGCGGCCTTGAGAGCCTTGGCGAACAGCGCGAGCTCGGCGAAGTAGCCGCCGTAGACCAGCGCGTCGACCTTGGCCGCCACGACCTTGGTCGCGATGGCGGAGTAGTCCTTCGTGGGGGCCAGGCCCTCGGACTTGAAGGTCACGCCGCCGCTGGTCAGCCCCTGCTTGATGAACTTGGACAGGCCGGCGCCGTAGGCGCTCTTGTCGTCGACGACGTAGGCCGTCTTCGCCTTCAGGCCCTTGGCGACGTAGTCGGCCATCTTCGCGCCCTGGATCGTGTCACCGGTGACCACGCGGACGAAGGACGTGAATCCCAGGTCGGTGAGGTCGGCGCGGGTCGCGGACGGGCTCACGGAGATGAGCTGCGCCTGGCTGAACAGCGGCTCGGACGCTGCGGTGGCACCCGAGAAGGCGGGCCCGACCACGGCGACGACGCCGGTGTTGTCGATGAGCTTGCGCGCAGCGGCCGGCGCCTGCGCGGGGTCACCGACGTCGTCGGAGTCGACGAACTTGAGGTTGAAGGGCAGGCCGGTGGCCTGCGCCAGCGCCAGCTTGACGCCGTTGTCCATGTTGATGCCGAGCTGGGCGTTGTCGCCGCTCAGCGGGCCCTGGTAGGCGATCGTGTAGGTCTTCTTGCCCCCACCGCTCGAGCTGCTGCTCCCGCCCGAGCTGCTACCGCACGCGGTCAGCGCGAGTGCGCCCACCGCAAGGGGCACCGCAAGTCGAAGAAGTCGTCGATCCAGCACGCGTGCTCCCGGTATCTCGTCCCGCGCGGGCAACTGGCCCAGCGCACCAGGGCCAAACGGCCCTGGCAGGCGCGAACGTATACGCACAGCAACCGCGGGCGCCAGCACCACGACGGTCCGTGACCTGCCCGTGTCCTAGCTGGGGGCGCTCGTGCCCTCGATCACGGCCTGAGCGACCGCACGCATAGACAGGCGGGAGTCCATCGACGTGCGCTGGATCCAGCGGAAGGCGTCGGGCTCGCTCAGCCCGTGCTCCGACTGCAGCACGCCCTTCGCCCGGTCGACCAGCTTGCGCACCTCGAGCCGGCCCGTCAGGTCCGCGACCTCCGTCTCGAGCGCCACGAGCTCGGCGAACCGCGAGACGGCCATCTCGATGGTCGGGAGCAGGTCCTTCTTCTGGAACGGCTTGACCAGGTAGGCCATCGCCCCGGCCTCGCGGGCCCGCTCGACGAGGTCTCGCTGGCTGAAGGCGGTCAGGATCACCACCGGCGCGATGCGCTCGGAGACGATCTGCTCGGCCGCCGAGATCCCGTCGAGGACGGGCATCTTCACGTCCAGGATCACGAGGGCGGGCCGGAGCTCCTTGGCCAGGCGCACGGCCGACTCGCCGTCGCCGGCCTCTCCGCAGACGTCGTAGCCCTCCTCCTCGAGCATCTCGCGAAGGTCGAGGCGGATCAGCGCCTCGTCCTCGGCGACGAGGACGCGGGTGGGGGCGGTCATGGCGATGACCTTACGGGCGCGCTCGGGCCCGGGGTGGGCCGTACCCTCGACCGCGAGGGCTCGTTCCCTCCGGCGACGCCCCCGTCGCGCAACCGGCAGACGCACGGTGCTCAAACCACCGACAGTGTGGGTTCGAATCCCACCGGGGGCACCACCCGCGACGTACCGGCAGCGCCGGCGTCTTGCTGATCGCACTAGTCACGACGACGCACCGTGTCGTGCGCGGTTCGCCCTGGTTTGGCGTGGTTGCATGCCAGCGTTTCGGTCTTCTCGGTAACGGTTGCGCTGCGGGCAGCGATCCGGATTCTCACTGGGACTAGTCCTTTCTGCTCAGGGCCTCCCAGGTGGCTGCCGATAGTCCTGTCGAGCCCCTACCCGAGGAGTCCAGCTGTGCGAGCCCTCCGACGCGTTCTTGCCGTCGCGGCCACCGTGCTGTGCCTGTCCGTGACGATGTCGTCGTCCGCCTTCGCGGCCGGCGACGACTACCCGTGGCGCACCTCGACGACGAGCGCCGCAGACCGCTGGGGCTTCACGCAGCGCCAGTGCGTCAGCTTCGTGGCCTGGCGTGAGGCGCAGGCGGGTCACCCCGTCAGCAACATGACCCAGCACTGGGGCAGCGCCGTCAACTGGGACAACACCGCGCGGGCGCTCGGCGTGTGGATCAGCAGCCGTCCCCGGGTCGGCGCGATCGCGCAGTGGAACGCCTACGAGCAGGGGGCCTGGTACGCCAACGGGTCCTCGGTCGCCAACGGGACCGTCTCCGCCGGCGGCTACGGGCACGTCGCGTGGGTCCGGGCCGTCTACTCGGACGGCTCGGCGCTCATCGAGCAGTACAACATGTTCGGCAACCGGTCCTACTCGACGATGCGGGTCAAGGCGCCGCGCTACCTGTACTACGGCGTCTGAGGCGGAACCGGCCGCGGCACGGCGGGTGGCGCGCCGAGCCGGTGCACGCGCATGGCGTTCGTCGAGCCGACCGTCGACGGCGGTGAGCCGGCGACGATGACGATCCGGTCGCCGGCCTTCATGCGGTCGAGGTCGAGCATCGCGGCGTCGACCTGGCGCACCATGTCGTCCGTGTGCTCCACGGCGGGCACCAGGAACGTCTCGACACCCCACGTCAGCGCCAGCTGGCTGCGGACCTCGGGCACCGGCGTGAAGGCGAGCAGCGGGATCGGCGACCGGTGCTCCGCGAGCAGCCGGGCCGTGCGGCCGCTCTGCGTGAACGCGACGAGGGCAGAGGCGTAGACGCTGCGTCCGACCTCGGCGGCAGCCTTGGCGATCGCCGCGCTCACGCCGTCGGGCTCCCGCTCGACCCGGGGAACTGTGGCGAGCTCCTCCTCGGCCGCGACGACGATGCGGGCCATCGTCGCCACCGACTCCACCGGGTACTTCCCGACGCTGGTCTCGCCGGAGAGCATCACGGCGTCAGCGCCGTCGAGGACGGCGTTGGCGACATCACTGGCCTCGGCCCGGGTCGGGCGGCTGGCACCGATCATCGAGTCGAGCATCTGGGTGGCGACGATGACGGGCTTGGCGAACTCCCGGGCGGCCTGGATCGCGCGCTTCTGCACGAGAGGCACGCGCTCGAGCGGCATCTCGACACCCAGGTCGCCCCGGGCCACCATGATCCCGTCGAACGTGTCGACGATCGCGTCGAGGTTGTCGACCGCCTGCGGCTTCTCGATCTTGGCCAGCACCGGCAGCCGCGCGCCGTGCTGGTCCATGACCTTGTGCACCTCGATGATGTCGGCCGGCGAACGCACGAACGACAGCGCGACCATGTCGACGCGCAGGCCCAGCGCGAACTCCAGGTCCTCGACGTCCTTGTCGGACAGAGCCGGAACGCTCACCGCGATCCCGGGCAGGGACAGGCCCTTGTTGTTGGAGACCGGGCCGCCCTCGGTGACGAGGAGCCGCACGTCGGGGCCGTCGACCTCGATGACCTTGAGCGCCACCCGGCCGTCGTCCACGAGCAGCCGCTCGCCCGGGGCGACGTCACGCGCCAGCCCCTCGTACGTCGTCGACACCCGGTCGTGGTCGCCGGAGCAAGGAGCCGTCGTGATGGTCACCGTCTCCCCGGTCGCCCACACGGTGGGGCCGTCGCCGAAGGTGCCGAGGCGGATCTTGGGACCCTGCAGGTCGGCGAGCACCCCTACCCCTCGGCCGGACTCGTCCGACGCCTGGCGCACCCAGTCGTAGGCCTCGCGGTGCTGGCGGTGGCTGCCGTGGGAGAAGTTCAGCCGCGCGACGTCCATGCCGGCGTAGACGAGGGAGCGGACCCCCTCGTAGGAGTGCGTAGCAGGTCCGAGCGTGCAGACGATCTTGGCGCGGCGCTTCACTGGCCTGAGCCTATTGTCCCCGCGTCGTCGGCAGGATCGGCGAGGGCAGCTGCGAGCTCCCCGACAGGAAGGCGTCGACCGCCGCGGCGGCGGACCGGCCTTCCGCGATGGCCCACACGATCAGCGACTGGCCGCGGCCCATGTCGCCCGCGACGAAGACCCCCGGCACGTTGGTCGCCCAGGAGTCGGTGCGCGCGACGTTGCCCCGCGGGTCGATCTCGACCCCGAGCTGCTCGAGCAGCCCCTCGCGCTGCGGCCCGACGAAGCCCATGGCCAGGAGGACGAGCTGCGCCGGCAGCACGCGGCTCGTCCCCTCGACCGGCGTGAACCGGCCGTCCACCATCTCGACGTCGACGAGCTCCAGACCGGAGACCACGCCGGCGTCGTCGCCGAGGAACTGCACGGTGTTGACGGAGAACAGCCGCTCGCCGCCCTCCTCGTGGGCGCTGCTGGTGCGCAGCATGAGCGGCCAGGTGGGCCAGGGCGTCGACGCGGCGCGCAGGTCCGGAGGCTGCGGCATGATCTCGAGCTGCGTGATGCTGCGGGCGCCCTGCCGGTGGGCGGTGCCCAGGCAGTCGGCGCCCGTGTCACCGCCGCCGATGATGACGACGTCCTTGCCCTCCGCGGTGATCGGCCAGGTCTCGCGGCTCCCTTCCTGCACCTCGTTGGCCGGCTTCAGGTAGTCCATGGCGAGGTGGATCCCGTCGAGCTCACGGCCCGGGACGGGCAGGTCTCGCCCGACGGTCGAGCCACCGGCGAGCACAACGGCGTCGTACGACGAACGCAACTCGTCCACCGACAGGTCGGCACCGACGTCGACGCCCGGGCGGAACTGCGTCCCCTCCGCGGCCATCTGCGCGAGGCGCCTGTCGAGGACGGCCTTCTCCATCTTGAACTCCGGGATGCCGTAGCGCAGCAGGCCACCGATCCGCGCCTGCCGCTCGAGCACGGTGACCTCGTGTCCGGCCCGGGTGAGCTGCTGGGCCGCAGCGAGCCCCGCCGGACCGGAGCCGACCACGGCGACGCGCTTGCCGGTCTGCTCCGACGGCGTGACCGGCACGATCCAGTCCTCACCGACGGCGCGGTCGGCGATCTCGACCTCGACCTGCTTGATGGTCACGGGGTTGGCGTTGATGCCGAGGACGCACGCCGCCTCGCACGGCGCAGGGCAGAGGCGACCCGTGAACTCCGGGAAGTTGTTGGTCGCGTGGAGGCGCTCGGACGCCTCGCGCCAGTCGTCCTTCCAGACGAGGTCGTTCCACTCCGGGATGAGGTTGCCGAGCGGGCAGCCGTTGTGGCAGAAGGGGATGCCGCAGTCCATGCAGCGCGAAGCCTGCTCGCGCAGCGCGGTCGGCGGGAAGTCCTCGTAGACCTCCTGCCAGTCGCGGATGCGCACGTCGACCGGACGCCGGGTGGGAAGCGCGCGGTCGGCCTTGAGGAAACCGGTGGGGTCAGCCATCTCGCGTCTCAGCCCTTGCTCGCGGCCATGATGGCCTCGTCGACGTCGGTGCCGTCCTGCCGTGCCTGCTCGATGGCGAGCAGCACCTTCTTGTAGTCGCGCGGCATGACCTTGGTGAAGCGGGCCCAGTCGCCCGCGGCGAGGATGCTCTGCGCCACCGGCGACCCCGTCTCCGCGACGTGCTCGGCCAGCATCTGCCGCAGGGTCTCGCCATCGCCCTCGTCGAGCGGCTCCAGGTCGACCATCTCCCGGTTGACCAGTCGCTCGTCGACGTCGAGCAGGTAGGCCACGCCACCGCTCATGCCGGCGGCGACGTTGCGACCCGTGCGCCCGAGGATCGCGACCCGGCCGCCCGTCATGTACTCGCAGGCATGGTCGCCGACTCCTTCGACCACAGCGGTGGCGCCGGAGTTGCGGACGCAGAACCGCTCCCCCACGACTCCGCGGACGAACAGCGACCCGCTCGTCGCGCCGTACAGCAGCGTGTTGCCGGCGATGACGTTGTCCTCGGCCGCGAAGGTGGCTGTCAGGTCGGGACGAACGACGACGCGACCGCCGGACAGGCCCTTGCCGACGTAGTCGTTGGCGTCGCCGTACAGCCGTAGCGTGATGCCCTTGGGGAGGAAGGCACCGAGCGACTGCCCGGCCGAGCCGGTGAGGGTGATCTCGATCGTGCCGTCGGGCAGGCCGGCTGACCGGTAGCGGCGGGTCACCTCGGCCCCGAGCATCGTGCCGACGGTCCGGTTGACGTTGCGGACCGGCAGGTCGATGCGCACCGGCGTTGCGTCGTCGAGCGCCGGCTGTGCGAGCCGGATGAGCTCGTTGTCGAGGGCCGCGGCCAGGCCGTGGTCCTGGTCCACCTGCCGGGTGCGCGGTGCGCTGGGGTCGACGTCGGGCTGGTGCAGCACGGGCCGCAGGTCCAGGCCCACCGCCTTCCAGTGCTCGATCGCCTTGCGCGTGTCGAGCAGCTCGGTGTGCCCGATCAGCTCCTCGAGGGTGCGGTAGCCGAGCGACGCGAGGATCTCGCGGACCTCCTCGGCGATGTACTCGAAGAAGGTGACGACGAACTCCGGCTTGCCGCTGAACTTCTTGCGGAGCTCGGGGTTCTGCGTGGCGACGCCGACGGGACAGGTGTCGAGGTGACAGACGCGCATCATGATGCAGCCGCTGACGACGAGGGGCGCTGTGGCGAAGCCGTACTCCTCGCCGCCGAGGAGCGCACCGATGACGACGTCGCGGCCGGTCTTGAGCTGGCCGTCGACCTGGACCGTGACGCGGTCACGCAGGCCGTTGAGCAACAGGGTCTGCTGGGTCTCGGCGAGGCCGAGCTCCCATGGGGCGCCGGCGTGCTTGAGCGACGTCAGCGGCGAGGCACCGGTCCCCCCGTCGTGCCCGGAGATCAGTACGACGTCGGCATGCGCCTTGGAGACGCCGGCCGCGACGGTGCCCACCCCGACCTCGGCGACGAGCTTCACGTGGATGCGTGCGTCCTTGTTGGCGTTCTTGAGGTCGTGGATGAGCTGAGCGAGGTCCTCGATCGAGTAGATGTCGTGGTGGGGCGGCGGTGAGATCAGGCCGACACCGGGTGTCGAGTAACGGGTCTTGGCGACCCACGGGTAGACCTTGTGGCCGGGCAGCTGGCCCCCCTCGCCCGGCTTGGCCCCCTGCGCCATCTTGATCTGGATGTCGGTGCTGTTGAGGAGGTACTCGCTGGTCACGCCGAAGCGGCCGGACGCGACCTGCTTGATGGCGCTGCGCCGCTCCGGGTCGTAGAGCCGGTCGCTGTCCTCGCCGCCCTCGCCGGTGTTGCTGCGCCCGCCGAGGCGGTTCATCGCGATCGCCAGCGTCTCGTGCGCCTCGGCCGAGATCGAGCCGTACGACATCGCGCCGGTGTTGAAGCGCTTCACGATCTCGGTGACCGGCTCCACCTCGTCGACGGAGATCGGCTCGCGGTCGCTGCGGAACGCGAACAGCCCCCGCAGCGTGCCCGCCCTCGCCGACAGCTCGTCGACCTTCGCGGTGTACTGCTTGAAGACGTCGTACTGCTGCGTGCGCGTGGAGTGCTGCAGCGTGAACACGGTCTCCGGGTTGAACAGGTGGAGCTCGCCCTCCCGGCGCCATTGGTACTCGCCGCCGATCTCGAGCTTGCGGTGCGCGCGCTCGGTCGGGTTGTCGGGGTAGGCCTTTGCGTGCCGCGCCGCGACCTCCTCGGCGATGACCTCGAGCCCGATACCGCCGAGCCGCGACGTCGTACCCGTGAAGTACTCGTCGACCAGCTCCTGGGCGAGACCGAGAGCCTCGAACACCTGCGCCCCCGTGTAGGACGCGATCGTCGAGATGCCCATCTTGGACATGACCTTGAGCACGCCCTTGCCGAGCGCCTTGATGTAGTTGCGGATCGCCTTCTGCGGCTCGATGTCGGTGATCGCGCCGCCGGCGATGAGGTCCTCGATCGTCTCGAACGCGAGGTAGGGGTTGACGGCCGCGGCGCCGTAGCCGATGAGCAGCGCGATGTGGTGGACCTCGCGGGCGTCGCCCGCCTCCAGCACCAGACCCACCCGGGTCCGGGTCTTCTCGCGGATCAGGTGGTGGTGCACGGCGCTGGTCAGCAGCAGCGACGGGATCGGCGCCATGTGGGCCGTCGAGTCGCGGTCGGAGAGCACGATGATCCGCGCACCGGCGGCGATGGCCGTCGAGACCTCGCGCCGGACGCGGTCGAGCGCGTCGCGGAGCGCCTCGCCACCGCCGTTGACGGGATAGAGGCCGTGGACCGTGACCGCGCTGAAACCGGGCAGGTCGCCGTCCTCGTTGATGTGCGTGATCTTGGCGAGCTCGTCGTTGTCGATCACCGGGAACGGCAGCACGACCTGGCGGCACGAAGCGGGCGACGGCGTGAGGAGGTTCTGCTCCGGGCCGATTGTCCCGGCCAGCGAGGTGACGAGCTCTTCGCGGATCGCGTCGAGAGGCGGGTTGGTGACCTGGGCGAACAGCTGGCTGAAGTAGTCGAAGAGCAGCCGCGGCCGTTCGCTGAGCACGGCCACGGGCGTGTCCGTGCCCATCGAGCCGATCGGCTCCAGGCCGGCCTTGGCCATGGGGGTCAGCAGGATCCGCAGCTCCTCCTCGGTGTAGCCGAAGGTCTGCTGCCGGCGGAGGACGGACTCGTGCGTGTAGACGACGTGCTCGCGGTCGGGGAGGTCCGGCAGCTGCATCAGACCGCTGTGCAGCCAGTCGCCGTAGGGGTGCTCCGCGGCGAGTTCGGCCTTGATGTCCTCGTCGTCGACGATCGCGCCCTTGGCGGTGTCGACGAGGAACATCTTCCCGGGCTGCAGCCGGCCCTTGCGCACGACCTGGTCGGCCGGGATGTCGAGGACGCCGACCTCGGACGCGAGCACCACGCGGCCGTCGACGGTCTCCCACCAGCGGGAGGGCCGCAGGCCGTTGCGGTCGAGGACGGCGCCGATCACGGTGCCGTCGGTGAAGGTCACGCAGGCCGGACCGTCCCAGGGCTCCATGAGCGCGGAGTGGAACGCGTAGAAGTCGCGCTTCGCCGAGTCCATGTCGGTGGCGTTCTCCCACGCCTCCGGGACCATCATGAGCACGGCGTGCGGGAGCGTCCGGCCGGCCATGTGCTGCATCTCGAGGACCTCGTCGAACGACGCGCTGTCGGACGCGGCCGGGGTGCAGATCGGGAACAGCCGGGTCAGGTCGTCGGGCAGCTCGTGGGGCCCGCGCAGCAGGGCCTCCCGCGCGCGCATCCAGTTGCGGTTGCCCCGCACCGTGTTGATCTCGCCGTTGTGCGCGATGTAGCGGTAGGGGTGGGCGAGCGGCCAGCTCGGGAACGTGTTGGTGGAGAAGCGGCTGTGCACGAGGCAGAGCGCGCTGACGAAGCGCGGGTCGGCCAGGTCGGGGAAGAACGCCTCGAGCTGCCCGGTCGTGAGCATGCCCTTGTAGACGATCGTGCGGGCGGACAGGGAGGAGAAGTACGTCGACGTCTCGTGCTCCGCCCGCTTGCGCGTGACGTAGGCGCGCCGCTCCAGCGCGTAGGGCGTCAGCTCCTCGGTCGCCGCACCGAGGAACAGCTGGCGGAAGACCGGCATGGCGGAGCGGGCCGTCACGCCTACCTGCGCGCCGTCGGGGTCGATCCGCAGGTCGCGCCAGCCGAGGGTGCGCAGCCCCTCCTCCGCGGCGATCTTGTCGATCGCGTCCTGCGCTTCGGCCTGCTCCGTGGCGCCGGCCGGGAGGAAGGCCGTGCCGACGGCGTACATCCCTGGCTCCGGCAGCGCGAAGCCGGCGGTCGCCCGGAGGAACGCGTCCGGGACCTGGACGAGGATCCCGGCCCCGTCGCCCGAGTCGGGCTCGCTGCCGGAGGCGCCGCGGTGCTCCATGTTGCGGAGCGCGGTCAGCCCGGACGCGATGATGTCGCGCGAGGCGCGGCCGGCGATGTCGACCACGAAGGCGACACCGCAGGCGTCGTGCTCCTGGTCAGGGGAGTACAGCCCCTGTGCGGGAGGGACGGAGGAGAACGCGGTCACGGCGGGCCTCGCAGAAGGTCGTCATCGGGGGTGGTGCGCACCTGCTCCCCGGGACGACTCTGGCCCTGCCGCAGATGTCGAGCAGGTTACACGAGCGGACATGCGCCCGCGGCGGGAAGGCCCTGGCATGTCCTCCCCTATCGCCCAGAATGACCAATTCGGGTCATGGTGCATCCGGTCGCCATCACCGACGCTTGTCCCATGCCCCTGACCCCTGCGCGCGCCGACGGCCGGGCCCGTCTCGCGGGCGCGGGCGGCTGGCTGCCGCAGGGCCGGGCCCTGAGCGACCGCGAGTTCGCCTGGCGGCACCGGATCGTGTGCGCGATCCTCGCCGCCCACCTGCCGGCGATCGCCCTGATCACCGTGCTCACGGGGCGGGGGCCGCTGCACGCGCTCGTCGAGTGCAGTCCGATCGCGGCGATGCTGGCGCTGGCCCTCGGCCCCGTGGCGAGGCGTTCGCAGGCCCTGGCGGCGAGCTTCGGGCTGGTCCTGTGCTCTGCCGTGCTCGTGCACCTGTTCAACGGCTCGACCGAGCTGCACTTCCACTACTTCGTGGCCGTCGCGCTCATCGCGATCTACCAGGACTGGACCGTCTACGCGGTGGCGATCGCGTTCGTCGCCCTCCAGCACGGCATCGTCGGGGTCCTGGCGCAGCACTCCGTGTACGACCACGGCGGCAACCCCTGGTTGTGGGCGCTCGTGCATGCCGGGTTCGTGCTGGCCGAGTCGGCTGTCCTCGTCATCTTCTGGCACGCCAGCGAGCAGACCCGCGAGGTCGAGGAAGGCCTCCGCGCGGAGCTCTCGGAGGGCAAGTCGAGCGTCCGGGCCCGGCTCGAGGAGACGGACCGGATCCGCGCGGACCTCATCGCGACCGTGTCGCACGAGTTCCGCACCCCGCTGACCGGCATCCGCGGCGCCGCACTGACCCTGCTCAAGCGCGGCGACCGACTCGACGAGCAGAGCCGTCAGCGGCTGCTGACCGCGGTGCTGGACCAGCAGGAGCGGCTGTCACGGCTCCTGGAGAACATGCTCACCGCCGCGCGCGCCACGGCTGCCGATCCGACGGCGCTCGCCGAGGTCGACGGCGTCGCCGCCGAGGTCGCGATGCTCGCCGGCGCGAACCGGCCGGACTCCCCGCAGGTCTCGGTGGTCGTCGAGGCCGGCACGGTGGCCCGGATCGACCGGCACGCCCTGCACCAGGTGCTCGCCAACCTCGTCGACAACGCCCAGCAGCACGGCAGCTCCGGCGCCGTACCGATCCTGGCCGGCGGCCGCGACGACGCCGGCGTCTGGATCACGGTGAGCAACGAGGGCCGGACGCTGGCCGACGCCGAGGCGGGGCGGCTCTTCGAGCCCTTCACCCAGGCCGCCTCCGGCGCCACCCGGGACGCCGAGGGCATGGGGATGGGCCTGTACGTCGTACGACGGCTCGTGGAGGTCTACGGCGGCACGGTCGACGTGCGCAGCGAGGGCGGCTGGGTCACCGTCGAGCTGCACCTGCGGCCGGGCAGCACCGCGCTGCCGACGTCGCGCAGCGAGCTGGTCGCGGGCTAGGTCACCCCGGACCCGACGGCCTGCCCGATCAGGTGCGTGAGACCGGCGGCGAGGGCACCGAGCACGAGCTGGCGGGTCCCGCTGTAGAGCGCGGACCGGTCGGTGAAGCGGCTCACGAGCGCACCTGCGACGAACAGGCTGATCCCGGCGAGGACCACGGACAGCAGAAGCGTCGTCGCACCCAGCAGGTAGGGCAGCAGCGGAACGGCGGCTCCGAGGGAGAACGCGACGAACGACGACCCGGCGGCGACCCACGGGGACGGCAGGTCGTCGGGGTCGATGCCGAGCTCCTCGCGGGCGTGCACCCGCCAGACCTGGTCGGGGTCGGCGGAGAGCTGGCGGGCCACTTCGCGCGCGGTCGCGTCGTCGACGCCGCGGCTGCGGTAGATCGCAGCGAGCTCGGCCTCCTCGGCCTGCGGCACGCGCTTGATCTCGGCCTTCTCGATCTCGATCTCGGCGCGGGCCAGCTCGGCCTGCGAGGCGACCGAGGTGTACTCCCCCGTTGCCATCGAGAAGGCCCCGGCGGCGAGGCCGGCGAGGCCGGTGAGGATGACGGTGTGCGGGGAGGCACCGCCACCGGCGACGCCCGCGATGAGCGCGGCGTTGCTGACCAGTCCGTCCGTCATGCCGAACACCGCCGGACGCAGCCAGCCCCCGGTCACGTCACGGTGGTCGTGATGGTGCTCAGGGGGTACCCGCTCGGGCGGGACGCGTTCCGTCTTGACGGTCACGCGTCCAAGGCTACGTCCGGCTCGTCGGCGGGCGTGTCCTGGACGACCTCCTCGCGGCCCTGGCCGCGCTTGCGGACGAGATAGGTGACGGCCCCGAGGAAGACGAGGGCCGCGACGTAGTCGTTGAGCCTCAGCCCGAAGAAGCGGTGGGCGTCATCGATGCGCAGTGCCTCGATCCAGCTGCGGCCGAGGGCGTAGAGCGCGAGGTAGAGCGCGAAGGCCCGCCCGTGGCCGAGCCGCCAGCGGCGGTCGGCCCACAGCACGATGCCCGCGACGCCGACGTTCCAGAGCGCCTCGTACAGGAAGGTCGGGTGGTAGGCCTCGGCGCCAGGCACCGCGTTGGCGTTGTCCGGGTCGATCTCGAGCCCCCACGGCAGGTGCGTCGGGCGGCCGAACAGCTCCTGGTTGAAGTAGTTGCCGAACCGGCCGATGGCCTGGGCGATCGGTACGGCGGGGGCGATCGCGTCGGCCATCGCCCCGGGCCGGATGCCGCGCCGCCTGCAGATGATGATCCCGGCGATGACGCCACCGAGGATCCCGCCGGGGATTCCGAGGCCGCCGCGCCAGACGTAGAGAGCCTCGACCGGGTGGTGCAGGTACTGCGACGGGCTGGTGATGACGTGGTAGATCCGCCCGCCGAGCAGGCCGAACGGCACCGCGACGCCGGCCATGTCGGCAACGGCGCCCTTGGTGCCTCCGCGAGCCGCCCAGCGGCGCTCGCCGATGACCACCGCGACGACGACGCCGAGGATGATGCACAGCGCATAGGCACGCAGCGGCAGCGGTCCGAGGTGCCAGACGCCCTGGCTCGGGCTCGGGATGTAGGCGTGCCTCATCGTCGTACACCGGCCGCCAGGTCCTCGGTCAGCTGTCGCACGCGCGCCGGCCCACCGTCGCGGAGTGCCGCGACCAGCGCCGCACCAACGATGACGGCGTCGGCGAAGCCGGCGACCTGCGCGGCCTGTTCGCCGTTGCTGATCCCGAGTCCCACGCCGACCGGCAGGTCGGTCTGGGCCCGCACCCGTGCCACCAGCTCCTCGGCGCGCGAGCCGACGGCGCTGCGCGCCCCCGTCACGCCCATGACCGCCGTGGCGTAGACGAAGCCGCGGTTGGTCCGCCCCACTGTCGCGATGCGCTCGTCGGTGCTGCTCGGCGCGACCAGGAACACCGGCGCCAGCTCCTGCGCGTAGGCGGCGTCGACCCAGGGCTGCGCCTCCTCGGGAATGAGGTCAGGGGTGATCGCGCCGGAACCGCCGGCTGCCTTGAGGTCGACGGCGAACCGGGCCGGTCCGTACTTCTCCATCGGGTTCCAGTAGCCCATGACGACAGTCGGCACCCTCGGGCTGACCTCCCGGACGGCGTCGAAGACGTGCGCAACCCGGGATCCACCACGCAACGCCGCGTCCACAGCGACCTGGATCACGGGCCCGTCCATGCCGGGGTCGCTGTAGGGCACCCCCACCTCGATGGCGTCGACGCCGCCCTCGACCATCGCGAGCATGGCCTCGACCGAGCCGGCGTAGGAGGGGTAGCCGGTCGGCAGGTAGCCGATGAGCGCCGCGCGTCCCTCGCTCCGGCACCGGGCGAACAGCTCGTCGAGCGCGTTTATGGCTGCTCTCCCTCGTGTGCCCTGACCAGCTCCGCCTCGGCGACCTCCTCGGCCGTGACGAGGCCGAACCAGCGGGCCGCCGTGTCGACGTCCTTGTCGCCGCGACCGGAGCAGCTGACGACGACCACCCGGTCGCTGCTCTCAGCCTGCTCGGAAAGCCACTGGAAGGCGCCGGCGACGGCGTGGGCGCTCTCGATGGCGCAGAGGATGCCCTCCTTCTTCGCCAGCACCTCCAGTGCCGCCATCGCGTCGGCGTCGGTGACGCCGCGGTAGTGGGCGCGTCCGCTGTCGCGGAGGTAGGCGTGCTCGGGTCCGACGCCGGGGTAGTCGAGGCCCGCGCTGATCGAGGTCGTGGTCTGCGTCTGCCCGTCCTCGTCCTGCATCAGGTAGCTGCGGGCGCCATGGAGCACACCGGGGCTGCCGGCGGTCAGCGGCGCGGCGTGCCGACCCGTGTCCACGCCGTCGCCGCCCGCCTCGCAGCCGATCAGGGCGACATCCGCGTCGGGGAGGAACGCGTGGAAGATGCCCATCGCGTTGCTGCCGCCGCCGACGCAGGCGACCACGGCGTCGGGCAGCCGCCCGACGAGGTCGAGGCACTGCTGCCTGGCCTCGACGCCGATGATGCGCTGGAAGTCGCGCACCATCGCCGGGAAGGGGTGGGGCCCGACGACCGAGCCGATGGCGTAGTGCGTGGTTTCGACGTTGGCGACCCAGTCGCGAAAGGCCTCGTTGGTCGCGTCCTTCAACGTCTTCGTGCCGGTGCTGACGGGGACCACCTCGGCCCCGAGAAGCCGCATCCGGGCGACGTTGAGGGCCTGCCGGCGGGTGTCCTCCTCGCCCATGTAGACGGTGCAGTCGAAGCCGAACAGCGCGGCCGCCGTGGCGGTCGCGACGCCGTGCTGGCCGGCGCCCGTCTCGGCGATCACGCGCTTCTTGCCCATCCGCTTCGTGAGCAGCGCCTGGCCGAGGACGTTGTTGATCTTGTGCGAGCCGGTGTGCGCGAGGTCCTCGCGCTTCAGCAGGACGCGCGCCCCTCCGACGTGCTCGGACAGCCGGCGGGCGTCCGTCAGCGGTGTGGGCCGGCCGGCGTAGGTCGTGAGCAGCCGGTCGAGCTCGGCGACGAAGTCCGGGTCCTGCTGGGACGTGCGGTGCGCCTCGCCGAGCTCGTCGAGCGCGGCGACGAGCGCCTCCGGGACGAAGCGGCCGCCGTACGGACCGAAGTGCCCGGTCGCATCCGGCAGTGTCATCCCTGGTGCCGAGCGCTGGGATGGGCGCCGGCGGTCACGAGGTCGGCCACGGCTTGCCGCGGGTTGCCGCCGGTGACGACGCCCTCGCCGACCAGCACCGCGTCTGCACCGTGGGCTGCGTAGGCCAGCAGGTCGTGCGGTCCGCGGACGCCCGACTCGGCCACCTTCACGACCGTGTCGGGGATGTCGGGGGCCAGCCGGCCGAAGACGCTCCGGTCGACCTCGAGGGTGCGCAGGTCGCGCGCGTTGACACCCACGACGCGCGCGCCGGCGTCGAGCGCGCGCGCCAGCTCCGCTTCGTCGTGGACCTCCACGAGGGCGGTCATGCCGAGCGACTCGGTGCGCTCGACGAGTGACACCAGGGCGTTCTGCTCGAGGGCTGCGACGATGAGCAGCACGAGGTCGGCGCCGTGCGCGCGCGCCTCCCACACCTGGTAGCTCGAGACGACGAAGTCCTTGCGCAGCAGCGGTACGGCGACCTTGGCGCGGACTGCGTCGAGATCAGCGAGGGTGCCGCCGAACCGGCGCTGCTCGGTGAGCACGCTGATGACGGCGGCGCCGCCCGACTCGTAGTCGACGGCCAGACCCGCGGGATCGGTGATCGCAGCCAGCGCGCCCTTGCTGGGGCTCGACCGCTTGACCTCGGCGATGACCGAGACGCCTGGCGCGCGCAGTGCGGCGTAGCCGTCGAGCGCCGGCGGGACGGCGCCGGCCCGCTCCTTGACGGCATCGAGTGGAAGCGCGTCCTGACGGGCGGCGAGGTCCTCACGCGTGCCGACGAGGATCTCGTCGAGCACGCTCACGATCGCCCACTCCTCACCCGATCGACCCTATCCGCCGGTGCCCGGGCCCTCCGTGGTCGGGTCCTCGCCGCGGTCGAGTGAGTCCCACAGCGAGGGCTCACGATCGCGGTGCTGCTGGGCCGGCGCGTCGTACCGCGTCGACATCGCCAGCCACGCTCGGCCGCGGAGGACGACAAGGATCCCGGCCGCTGCCAGGAGCAGCGCGCCGAGCAGCGCGACGTAGGGCCATGGCCCGAGACCGACGCTGCCGAAGTGGGCATCCACGACGGGGGCGCGGGACAGCGTAGCGGCCGGGTCGGCGATCGCGCGCACCAGCACCGCAACGATGCCGACACCGGAGGCCGCGATCAGCAGCCCCACGACCCTGCGGCCCCACCCCCGCGTCGCCGGGAGCGCAGCAACACCGGCGAGCCCGACGAGCGCCAAGGCCCGGGCGCCGGGGGCCAGCTGCGTCCCGACCTGCTGAAAGGTCCGGGGCGGGAGCGGCGCCGCGGCTGCGGTCCGAGCAGTGACCCAGGCCCGGGACACGGCGAGCAGCACGAGGGCCGAGCCGAGGAGGCACAGGCCGATCGCGGTCAGCAGCTCGCGGCGCTGGGTCATCGCAGGGTGGCGGCGATGGCGACGGCTCGCAGGACCGCAGCCGCCTTGTTTTCGCACTCGCGCTGCTCGCTCGCCGGGTCGCTGTCGGCGACCAGCCCCGCGCCGGCCTGCACGTAGGCCTTGCCCTGATGAAGCACCGCCGTGCGGATCGCGATGGCCATGTCCATGTCGCCCGCGGCGTCGAGGTAGCCGACGGTGCCGGCGTAGAGGTTGCGCCGGGTCGGCTCGAGCGACTCGATGATCTCCATCGCGCGAGGCTTGGGCGCCCCTGAGACCGTGCCGGCCGGGAAGGTGGCGTCGAAGACGTCAAGTGCGTCCCGCCCCGCCGCGACCTCACCGAACACGGTGGATACGAGGTGCATGACGTGGCTGTAGCGCTCGACCCGCATGAAGTCGACGACATCGACCGAGCCCGCGGTGCAGACGCGACCGAGGTCGTTGCGGGCGAGGTCGACGAGCATCACGTGCTCGGCCCGCTCCTTCGGGCTGCTCCGCAGCTCTGCTGCGAGTGCCGCGTCCTCTGCAGGTGTCCGGCCGCGGGGCATCGTTCCCGCGGGCGGGTGCACCACGGCGCGCGTCCCGGTCACGGTCACCAGGGCCTCGGGTGAGCTGCCGACGACGTCGTACGGCGACTCGTGTCCGGCGAACCGCAGGAGGTACATGTACGGCGAGGGGTTGGTGGCGCGGAGCACGCGGTAGACGTCGAGGGCGTCGACGTCGGTGGTCATCTCGAACCGCTGACTCAGGACGACCTGGAACGCGTCTCCGGCCCGGATGTGCTCGCGGACCGCCTCGACCCCGTCCATGTACGCCTGCGCAGAAGGGCCGCGCACGTCGGGTACGACGGAGTCGTCGAGCGACACGACGCTCGACTCCGCGCTCTTGGCGAGATCGGCGGCCATCGCGTCGAGACGCCCGACCGCGTCGTCGTACGAGCCACCGGCGAGCACGTTGGCGATGAGCAGGACGGTGCCGTCGGAGTGGTCGAGGACGGCGAGGTCCGTGGCCAGCATCAGCGCGAGCTCAGGCATGCCCAGGTCGTCCGGCGCCGTGCTGGGAAGCCGCTCGAGGCGCCGTACGACGTCGTATCCCAGGTAGCCGACCAGGCCGCCGGTCAGCGGCGGCAGGTCGGGGATGCGCGGCGAGCGAAGGCGGCGCGCAAGCACGCGGACCGCCTCCAGCGGGTCGTCGGGCAGCTCGGGTGTGCCGTCACCAAGCCACAGCGAAGAACCGGCGCGCTCGGTCAGCACGCCCGAGCAACGCACCCCTACGAACGACCAGCGCGACCACTGCTTGCCCTGCTCGGCCGACTCGAGCAGGAAGGTCCCGGCGCGGTTGCCGGCAAGCTTGCGGTAGACGCCGATCGGGGTCTCGCTGTCGGCCAGGAGCCGCCGCGTGACCGGTCGCAGCGGCGCGTCGAGCCGGTCGAACTCCTCGCGCGACGGGAGCGTCTCGCCCAGCCTCACGGACTGCCCGTCACGGCCGGCAGGACCGCCGCGTCGAAGCAGGTGCGGTCGCCGGTGTGACACGCGCCGCTGCCGACCTGGTCGACCTTCACCAGCAGCGTGTCACCGTCGCAGTCGAGGGCGACGGACTTGACCCACTGCTGGGAGCCCGACGTGTCGCCCTTCACCCAGTACTCCTGCCGGCTCCGGGACCAGTAGGTGCAGCGCCCGGTCGTCAGGGTGCGGTGCAGTGCCTCGTCGTCCATCCAGCCCACCATGAGCACCTCGCCGGTGTCGTGCTGCTGGGCGACGGCGACGACCAGCCCGTCGCGGTCGCGCTTGAGCCGCTCGGCGACGGCGGGGTCGAGGTCGGTCGGTCGTACGGCGCTGCCGGTCATGCCACCAGTCTTACCGATCCTGCGCGGCAGCCACGGGCCGGCGCAGCACGATGGGGCCGGCGACGGCGATCAGCAGGCCGAACACGCCGAGCGAGCCGAGAGCCACCGGCAGAGACGTGCCGGCGCTGATCGCCCCGACGAGCGGCGGTCCGGCAAGGAAGCCGACGTAGCCGAGACCTGATGCCGTGGAGAGGTCGGCGCCTTCGCGGCCGGGTGCGCTGCGCGCGCCGATCGCGGAGAAGAGCAAGGGTGCGAGCACCGACGTACCCGCACCGGCGAGGGCGAGGGCGGCGAGGCCGGTGACCTGACCCGGTGCCACCGACAGGAGCACCGCCCCGGTGCCGGCGGCGAGGCCCCCGGCCGCGACGACGACGTGCTCGCGACCGGGCCGCGACACCACGTGGGCCAGCAGCCGGCCGACGGCCATGGAGGCCGCGAACAGGCCGGGGCCGAGACCGCTGACCGCGGGCGACGCGCCGAGGCCGCGCTCGAGCTGCAGGGCGCTCCAGGACTGCAGCGCGTCCTCCAGGAGGAACGCGGCGGCAACGAGCACCCCCAGCGCGAGCAGGATCGCGGCCGGCATCCGGCGGCGGCGCGGAGCCGGGGCCTCGTCCGTGGTGGGGCGGTACGACGGCTGACGCCACGCCGCGACCGCGATGACGACGGCGACGACCAGGAGCACGGGCAGCGGTCGGGCACCCTGCTGCCGGGCCAGTCCCGAGCTGACGCTGCCGACGACGACCCCCGCGGAGAAGGCCGCATGACCGGCTGCCATCAACCGGTCGGACTCCCGCCGCTCCCAGCCGGCGGTCGCGGCGTTGACCGCGATGTCAAACGCACCGCTACCGAGGCCGAGCAGCACGAAACCAGGCAGCAGGACCTCGACGCCGTGGGCAAGCCCGGGCAGCGGCGCCGAGATCGCGAAGAGCAGCATCGTCGCCGGGAGCACGCGCGCTGCACCCACCCGGTCGACGACCCGCCCGCCGACCAGGGTCGCGGGCAGCGCGGCGAACGCGATGAGCGCGAGGGCGAGACCCAGACCGCCGTCACTGGCGCCGGTCTGAGCCTTGACGGCCGGAAGGATGGCGGCCCACGCCCCCCAGAACGAGCCGAAGACTCCGAACGCGACCAGCAGGCCGCGCTTCTCGGCAGCAGCCCCGGTCACCTGCTCTGCGACATCCATGAGGCGTGCAGTCGCGCGTAGACGCCGTCCTCGGCGACGAGGTCTGCGTGCGTGCCGCGCTGGACGACGACACCCTCGTCGACGACGAGCACCTCGTCCGCCGCCTCGGCCGTGGACAGGCGGTGCGCGATCGCGATCGTCGTACGGCCCCTGGTCAGCGAGTCGAGGGCGCGCGTGAGCCGGACCTCTGTCGCAGGGTCGACGGCCGAGGTGGCCTCGTCGAGGACGAGAAGGTCGGGGTCGGCGATGTAGGCGCGGGCGACCGCGACGAGCTGCCGCTCCCCCACGGACAGCGACTCACCCCGCTCCCCCACCTCCGTGCGCAGCCCGTCGGGCAGCTGCTCCAGCCAGTCGGCGAGACCGAGCTCGGTGAACGCGAGCGCGATCTCCTCGTCGGTGCTGTCGGGGCGTCCGTAGCGGACGTTGTCGGCGACGGTGCTGTCGAACAGGAACCCGTCCTGCGGCACCATGAGGACGCGGCTGCGCAGCGACGAGAAGCGGATCTCGTCGAGCGGCTGGCCCGAGAGCAGGACGCGGCCCCGGGTCGGGTCCATCAGCCGTGTGAGCAGCTTGGCGAACGTCGTCTTGCCGCTGCCGGTCTCCCCGACGATGGCTACCCGGCTCTGCGGGCTGATCTCGAGGTCGACGTCGTGGAGCACCTCGGGACCGCCCGGGTAGGCGAACGAGACGTGCGCGAAGCGAACGCCGACGGGACCCTCCGGCAGGACCAGCCCGTCGTCGCCCGGATCGGCGACGTCGGTCGGGGTGTCGAGCACTCCGAGCACGCGCCGCATCCCGGCAACGGCGTTCTGCGCCTCGTTCAGCACCTCGGTGGCGACCTGGACGGGCTGCACGAAGAGGGTGACCAGGAAGAGGAAGCCGACGAGCCGGCCGGTGGTGATGTGACCGTCGACGCCGAGCAGCACACCGGCGACGATGACCGCGCCGTTGGCGACCGCGGCCGTCAGCTCGCCGAACGAGAACGTTGTCGCCGCGATCGTCTGCGCGCGGATCTGCGCCTTCATCGTCCGCGCGACCGCGCCGTCGATGCGCTCCGCCGTGCGCGCCTGCACGCCGTAGGCCCGGATGACGGGTGCACCCACGACCGATTCCGCGACGGCGCCGAGCAGCTCCCCGATGCGCTCCCGCACGATCTTGTACGCCGACTGGAGCGCGCGCTGGAAGACGCGGATCGCGAGGACCAGCGGCAGGAAGCAGAGGTAGACCAGCACGGTGAGCTGCCACGACCACAGCAGCATCACGACGGTCGTGAGCAGCACCTGCGCGGCCGAGACGAGCACGAGCAGCCCGCCCCACTGCATGAACGTGCTCATCGTGTCGACGTCGCTGGTGACGCGGCTCACCAGCGAGCCGCGACGCTCCGCAGCCTGGTGCAGCACCGACAGGTCGTGGACACGGCGGAAGGCGCGCACGCGGAGCGCCGCCAGCCCGCTCTCCGTGGTGCGGTAGAGACGGACGTTCATCAGGTAGTTGGCCCCGGCGGTGAGCAGCACCGCGAGTGCTGCGAGTCCGCACGCGAGCCGGACGAGACCGAGGTCCGGTGAGCCGGGCCGATTCAGGCCGTGGTCGATCGTCTGCTGCACGGCTACGGGTACGACGATGCGGCCACCCGTCGCCACGAGGGCCAGGAGCAGGGTGGTGCCAAGTCCCTCGCGGAACTCCGGCGTCATCCGGACGCCACGCAGCAGCGTGGCAATCGCGCCGCGCTCGACCGTGCCGCTGTCGATCGTCGCGGCACTCATGCGACGACCTCTTCGACGTCGCCGGCGTGCTCGGCGATCCGCTCGGCCTCGGCCCGCTCGTAGGCGGTGACGAGATCGCGGTAGCCGTTGGACGACGTGAGCAGCTCGGCGTGCGTGCCGCGTGCAGTGACGCGACCCTCGTCGAGGTAGACGACCTCGTCGGCGAGGGCGATGGTGGCGCGGCGATAGGCGACGACCACCACCGTGCTCGCGATGTCGCTGTCGCGAAGGCCGGCGAGGATGCGCTGCTCGACGCTCGGGTCGACGCTGCTGGTCGCATCGTCGAGAACGAGCAGCCGGGGCCGGCGTACAACGGCGCGGGCGAGGGCGAGCCGCTGGCGCTGACCGCCCGACAGGGTCGTGCCGCGTTCGCCGACCAGGGTGTCGAGGGCGTCGGGCAGGGCCGCGACGAACCGCTCGGCCTGCGCGATGCGCAGCGCTGCCCAGACGTCCTCGTCAGGGAAGTCGGCTCCGAGGGTGACGTTGCCGCGGACGGTGTCGTCGAACAGGAACGTCTGCTGCGGCACGAGAGAGGCGACGTCGGCCAGGGCACCCGGGGCGAGCTCGCGCACGTCGATGTCGTCGTAGTGGACCGCGCCGGTGCTCGGGTCGACGAGCCGCACGAGCAGTGACGCGAGCGTCGACTTTCCCGCACCGGTCGGGCCGACCAGGGCGACCGTGCGGCCGGGGGTGACCTCGAAGGCGACCTCGTGAAGGACACCCGCGTCGCCGTACGCGAAGGAGACCGCCTCCACCGACAGACCGGTCGGTCCGCCGTCGCCGACCCGCCGGTCGCCGTGCGCCTGCGCACCGCTCGCGGTCAGCACGCGCTGGACGCGGTCCCAGCCGACGACGCTGCGCGGCAGCTCGTTCAGGACCCAGCCGAGGGCGCGGACGGGGAACGCGAGCAGGGTGAACAGGTAGGCCACCCGGACGAGCTGCCCGCTGTCGATGTGACCACTGCCGACGCGCGAGGTGCCGACGAGCAGGACCACGAGAACGCCGAGGACCGGCAGCGCCTCCATCAGCGGGTCGAAGAGGCCGCGCACTCGGCCGACCGCGACCATCGTGTCGCGCAGCTCGAGGCTCTTGGCGCGGAACCGCGCCGTCTCGTCGCCCTCGCGGCCGAGGGTCTTGACGACGAGTGCGCCGTCGAACGACTCGTGCGCGATCGTGCTGACCTCACCGCGCAGCTCCTGCGCCTGTGTCATGAGCGGCGACATGCGACGCGAGTAGTAGACGGTGAGCACCGCGATCGCGGGGAAGACGATCGACCCGACGACCGCCAGCACGGGGTCGGTCACGAAGAGCAGACCGAGCGTCACGATGAGCATGAACAGCACGCCGACCGCGAAAGGGAACGGCGCGATCGGGAACCACGTGGCCTCGACGTCGCTATTGGCGTTGGAGAGCAGCTCGCCGGTCGGGTGCTGCTGGTGCCACGAGAGAGGCAGCTCGAGGTAGCGGCGTGTGACGCGCTGGCGGTAGGTCGCCTGCAGCCGGTACTGCATGACGCCCGCGCCGAGCCGCCGGGCGATGATGCCGATCACCTTGAGGATCGCCGTCGCGACCACGGCGCAGAACGCCGCGACCAGGTAGCCGGTGCGGGCGTGCCCGTCGCGGATGCTCGGCACGATCACGCGCTCGGTGATGCGCCCGAACACGTAGGCCTGCGCGATCGTCATGAGGCCGAACAGCGCGCTGCCCACCGCGGAGATCGCGAAGATCCTCGGCTGCTCCTTGACCGCGACCCAGAGGACGCCGAGGCCACGCCGGATCACTCCGGCGGTCACGGGCGGGCTCACGGATCTCCAGGTGTCAGGGGCGGTGCAGACAGTCTCCCAGGGACGACAACGGCCTGTCGCCCGGAATTCCTCAGCGGACGGGGTGCCCAGCCTCTCGCAGCGCGACCTTGACCTGCCCGATGGTGAACGTGCCGAAGTGGAAGACGCTTGCGGCCAGCACAGCATCCGCTCCGGCTTCCACCGCTGGGGCGAAGTCGTCCAGACGTCCCGCCCCCCCGCTGGCGATGACGGGCAGCTGCACGACCTTGCGCACCGCTTCGAGCATGGCGACGTCGTACCCCGCCCTGGTGCCGTCGGCGTCCATCGAGTTGAGCAGGATCTCCCCCACCCCGAGCTCCTCGCCCCGGGCCGCCCACGCGACCGCGTCGATGCCAGTGCCGTTGCGGCCGCCGTGCGTCGTCACCTCGAACCCGCTGTTGGTGGTGTCGCTGCGGCGGGCGTCGACCGACAGCACGATGCACTGGCTGCCGAACCTGAGGGCGCAGTCCTGCAGCAGCTCGGGCCGTTCCACCGCAGCGGTGTTGATGCCGACCTTGTCTGCTCCCGCACGGAGCAGGCGGTCGACGTCGTCGGGCTGACGCACGCCCCCACCGACGGTGAGCGGGATGAAGACCTGCTCGGCGGTACGGCGGACGACGTCGTACGTCGTCTCGCGGCTGCCGCTCGAGGCGGTGATGTCGTGGAAGACCAGCTCGTCCGCGCCCTCGGCGTCGTAGAGGCGCGCCATCTCGACGGGGTCACCCGCATCGACGAGGTCGGTGAAGTTGACGCCCTTGACCACGCGGCCCGCATCGACGTCGAGGCAGGGGATCACGCGGACGGCGACAGGCACTGGGCCCACGGTACCGGGGCGGCGACGACGGCGGCTGGTTGTGGACAAGAGAGGTCGCCGCGCTCGGAAACGGCCGGAGACTCTCCAACCCCATCGCCACGAGTGCGCCTGGCCTCTTGATCAACGCCGGCTTGCCGCGAAACCGTGCGCTTGGGCGCGCGGCAAACACGGCGTTGATCACGCCAAGCCCCGCGGCTGGCGGTTGCGGCATCGGCCGACGGGGGACAGGGCATCCATGCGACTTCGACGAGCAGGGCTGATCGGCCTGGCGATCTCGTTCGCGCGTAGCGAGCGGGGTCAGCAGATGATCCGCCAGACCCGCGAGCGGTACGACACACCCGCCAACCGCGCGAAGGCCCGCGAGGCTCTCAACGGCCTGCGCGGTCCCCGCCGCACGTAGCTGCGCGAGCCCGACGAGTCGGTCAGCTCGAGGTGTAGGCGAGCTGCCAGGTGGCCCCCGCGCACGCCCCGGTGGCGTCATGGAGGACGACCGGGATGGCGGCCGCAGCGTTGCCGTGTGCCGGGACGGCGAGACGTCCCGTCCACGCGCCGATCGACAGCGCGCCGACCGGGCACCCAGCGCTGGCGCCCGTGGCGCGGGCCGTCACCGAGCTCACGATGACCTCCGCGTCCGATCGGCTGCGCAGGGTCAGCGCCAGCACGGCGGGCAGCCCATGCCGAAGGCCGCTGACGCTGCCACTGATGTGAAGCGGCACCGGCTGCTCGAGTGCCACGTGCACCAGCGAGATCGGTCCACCCGGAGACGCGAACGGGATGGCGAGGACAGCGGCACCCGCGACCCAGGTGAGGCCGCGCGCGCCCTTTGCGAGGGGCCGGGCAGCGCGCTTGGCGGTGCCGGACGGCGTGGATGAGCGAACAACGGAACGGAACATGCGGCCCGGCCTTCAGGTCAGGACCGCCCGGTTTCGGCAACCCGGCTGGCTACGTGAGCCCCGTGGCTTTGCGTCCCCGCCTCGCGGCGGGTTTGCGGTATCGACCGGTCCGTTTGTAGGGACTCTCTTTGTCTCGGTAGGCCCGCATACCAAGCGCAGAGCCATCCGCAGCGAGCACCTGACCCGATATGACCCCCGCGTCCTCGCCGTCGGGGCCTCGTCGCAACTAGTTCGGCTGACCCCCCGTCCAGGCGACGGCCTCCACCTCGACGATCATCCGCGGGTCCAGGAGCGCAGACACCTCGACCATGGACGTCGCGGGCCTGATGTCGCCGAAGACCTCCCCGTGCGCGCGGCCCACGTCCGGCCAGCGGGTGATGTCGGTGACGTACATGCGGGTCTGTACGACGTGGTGCGGCTCCGCCCCCAGCCGGCTGAGCGCGTCGAGCACGCCCTGCAGCGCCAGGCGGGTCTGCTCGTAGGCGTCGCCGACGGCGACCACTTCGCCCTCCACCGTGGCGGTGCAGCCGCTGACGTAGACGGTGTCGCCGGCCCGCACGGCGCGGCTGTAGCCGACCACCGGCTCCCAGGGAGCCCCGGACGAGACACGATCGATCATGCTGCCGCCTCCAACGCCTCGGGCAAGGTGAAGGCGCCGGCGTACAGCGCCTTGCCGACGATGGCCCCCTCGACGCCGAGCGGCACGAGCGAGGCGAGGGCACGCACGTCGTCGAGCGAGCTGACACCACCCGACGCGACGACCGGCCGGTCGGTCGCCGCGCACACGCGCCGGAGCAGCTCGAGGTTCGGCCCGGTGAGGGTGCCGTCGCGATGGACGTCGGTCACGACGTAGCGCGCGCAGCCATCGGCGTCGAGCCGGGCGAGCACGTCGAACAGCTCGCCGCCCTCCTTCGTCCAGCCGCGGGCCGCGAGGGTGGTGCCGCGGACGTCGAGGCCCACGGCGATGCGGTCGCCGTACGTCGCGATGGCGCTTCGCACCCAGTCGGGTGACTCGAGCGCTGCCGTACCGAGGTTGACCCGCGCGCAACCGGTCGCGAGCGCTGCGACCAGCGACGCGTCGTCGCGGATGCCACCGGACAGCTCGACGCGCACATCGAGCCGGCCGACGACGCCGGCGATGAGCTCCCGGTTGGACCCCCGGCCGAAGGCCGCATCGAGGTCGACGAGGTGCACCCACTCGGCCCCGTCCCGCTGCCACTGGAGCGCAGCTTCGAGCGGATCGCCGTACGACGTCTCGCTGCCGGCAGCCCCCTGCACGAGCCGCACGGCTTGACCGTCGGCGACGTCGACCGCCGGGAGCAGCTCCAGGCTCATCGCTTTCCTCTCATCGGCAGCAGCACGACCACCAGCGGCAGCGCGAGCACGGAGATCAGGGCGAGCCCCAGCCGCGTCTTCGGATCTGTCACCACCTGCCAGAACACCCATTGCGTGACGAGCCAGCCGAAAGCCAGCCCGAGCACCACGCGCAGCGGCAGAGCACCGTAGCGCCGGCGTCGCCGGGGCAGCTCAGGCAACGCGGGCCGGAGGGCACTGAGCCGTTGCTGCCGCGCACGCTTCTTCGCGGCCCGCTCGCGCTCCGCGGCCCGTTCCGCCTCACGGACTGCGCGCGCCCGCGCCCGCTCCCTGCTCACAGCAGGGACAGCCAGTTCTCCAGCAGGGTCGCGCCCGCATCCCCGCTCTTCTCCGGGTGGAACTGCGTCGCTGACAGCACCCCGCGCTCGACGGCAGCCGCGAACCGCTCACCGTGCTCGGCGTAGGTCGTCAGCGCGTCCGGCACGGTGCGCGCAGCGTAGGAGTGCACGAAGTAGAACCGCTCGCCCTCGATCCCCCGGAACAGCACCGTGCCGGCAGGCGGCTCGACGGTGTTCCACCCCATGTGCGGTACGACGGGGGCGATCAGCCGCGTCACCTCGCCAGGCAGCACACCGAGGCCGGCGGTCTGCTCTCCGTGCTCGACGCCCTTGTCGAACAGGATCTGCATCCCGACGCAGATGCCGAGCACCGGCCGCCCGTGATCGAGGCGCTCACGGACGACCGCCCCGCCGCCGACCGCGTCGATCCCCGCCATGCACGCGGCGAACGCTCCGACGCCCGGCACGACCAGGCCCTCGGCGGCTGCAGCGGCGTCGACATCGGCGGTGACGGTCACGTCCGCGCCGACCCGCGCGAGGGCGCGCTCCGCCGACCGCAGGTTGCCGGAGCCGTAGTCGAGGACCACGACCTTCTTCAAAGACTGCCCTTGGTGCTGGGTACGCCGATCACGCGCGAGTCGAGCGCGACGGCATCGCGCAGCGCCCGCGCCACCGCCTTGAACTGCGCCTCCACGACGTGGTGCGCGTTGCGGCCCGACAGCACCCGCACGTGCAGGCAGATGTCGGCCGTCGCGACGAGCGACTCCCAGATGTGGCGCGTCAGCGTCGTGTCGTAGGACCCGATCAGCTCGACGATCTCGGGCTCGTCGTGCACGAGGTAAGGCCGGCCGGACAGGTCGACGGCTGCCTGCACGAGGCACTCGTCGAGCGGCACGAGCGCATCGCCGAACCGGCGGATCCCCGCCTTGTCCCCCAACGCCTCCTTCAGCGCCTGACCGATCGCGAGCGCGGTGTCCTCGACGGTGTGGTGCGCGTCGACGTCGAGGTCGCCCTTCGTCGCGACAGCCAGGTCGAAGCCGCCGTGCTTTCCGAGCTGCGTGACCATGTGGTCGAAGAACGGCACGCCGGTGTCCGACGAGGCCTGCCCCGTCCCGTCGAGCTCGAGCTCGACGCGGACCTCGCTCTCCTTCGTGGTGCGCTCGACCACAGCTCGACGACTCATTGCATGACCTCTTCCAGTGCGGACAGGAACGCCGTCGTCTCGGGCTCGGTGCCGGCGTTGACGCGCAACCAGCCTGCCAGGCCCGGCCCGGAGGACACGTCGCGCACGAGCACACCGCGGTCCAGCAGCCGCTGCCAGGTGACCGGCGGATCCGCGAACGGGCCGAACAGCAGGAAGTTCGCGTCGGTCGGCACGACGGTCAGGCCGAGGCCTTCGATCTCCCGCACCATCCGGTCCCGCTGCTGCTTGACGAGCTCCACCGTGGCCAGCAGCTCGTGCGTGCGCGCCAGCGCGATGCGCGCGACGAGCTGCGTCAGTGCAGACAGGTGATAGGGCAGCCGCACCAGCCGCAGCGCGTCGACGACGGCGGGCGACGCGGCCAGGTAGCCGACCCGCGCACCCGCGAGCGCGAACGCCTTGCTCATCGTGCGGCTGACGAGGAGCCGCGGGTGACTCGCGAGCAGCGTCACCGCTGACGGCCCCGCCGCGAACTCCGCGTAGGCCTCGTCGACCACCACCATCCCGGGCGCCGCTGCACAGATGGCCGCGATGGCCTCCAGCGAGGTCACCGTGCCGGTGGGGTTGTTCGGGGAGGTCACGAACACGACGTCGGGCGCGTGCTGCTCGATCGCCGCGACGGCAAGCTCCGCAGGCAGGGTGAAGTCGGGCTGTCGTGGCACCCCTACCCATCGCGTGCCGGTGCCGGCGGCCAGGATCGGGTGCATGGAGTACGACGGCTCGAAGCCCAGCGCGGTGCGGCCCGGCCCGCCGAAGGCCTGCAGCACCTGCTGGAGCACCTCGTTGGAGCCGTTGGCCGCCCACACCTGGTCGCTCGAGAGCGCGACACCGGTGCGGTCGCCGAGGTAGGACGCGAGGCTGGTCCGCAGGTGCACAGCCTCCCGGTCGGGATACCGGTTCAGGGTCAGACCGGCCTGGCCCACGGCGCGCTGCAGGTCGGCGACCAGCGCGGCCGACGGCGCGTAGGGGTTCTCGTTGACGTTGAGCTGGATCACGTCCTGCACCTGGGGCGCGCCGTACGGCGTCTTGCCCCGCAGGTCGTCCCGGACGGGCAGCTCGTCCAGGCCGGTCACCGAGGCCGGACCCGGACCTGGACCGCCTCGACGTGCGCCGCGAGGTCCTCTGCCCCGCCGAGCGCCGAGACGTGCGGCGCGACCGAGGCCAGCGCCGCTGCGGAGTACTCGATCAGCGACATCCGCTTGAGGAACGACAACGTCGACAGCCCGCTGCTGAAGCGGGCGGTCCCACCGGTCGGCAGCACGTGGTTGGAGCCGGCCAGGTAGTCGCCGAGGCTCACTGGCGTCGTGTTGCCGACGAACACCGCCCCGGCGTTGCGCACCCGGCGGGCCCGCTCCGGCGCATCGGCGGTGATGACCTCGAGGTGCTCCGCGGCCCAGGCATCGACGACCTCGAGCCCGTGGTCGAGGTCGTCGACGAGGACGTACGCCGACTGCCCGGCCAGGGCCGCCTGCACCCGCTCGCGGTGCGGCGTCGCGGCCACCTGCTTGTCGAGCTCGACGTCGACGCGGTCCAGCAGGTCAGCGCTCGGGGTGACGAGGAGGCATGCAGCCAGCGGGTCGTGCTCGGCCTGCGCCACCAGGTCCGCGGCGACGTAGGACGGCTCGGCCGTGTCGTCGGCGAGGATGCCGATCTCGGTGGGCCCTGCCTCGGAGTCGATGCCGACCCGGCCCTGCACGAGCCGCTTCGCGGCCGCGACGTAGACGTTGCCCGGCCCGGTGATGACGTCCACCGGCGGGCAGCCGTCGACGCCGTAGGCGAACATCGCGATCGCCTGGGCACCGCCGACGGCGTAGACCTCGTCGACGCCCAGCAGCGCGCACGCCGCGAGCACCGCCGGGTGAGGCAGGCCGTCCGCCTTCGGCGGGCTTGCGACCGCCAGGCTCGGCACTCCTGCGACCTGCGCGGGCACGACGTTCATCACGACGCTGCTCGGATAGGCCACCAGGCCACCGGGGACGTAGAGCCCGACCCGGCCGACGGGCACCCAGCGTTCCGTGACGCTCGCGCCGCCGACGACATCGACGGCGACGTCCGGTCGGAGCTGCGCCGTGCAGACCCGCCGCAGCCGGTCGGCCGCCTCCTCGAGAGCTGCCCGGACCGCGGGGTCGAGCTCGGCGAGCGCGGCCGCGAGAGCCGGGGCGGGGACGCGGAGGTCGCCGAGGCGGACGCCGTCGTACTTCTCCGTCGCGTCGCGTACGGCGTCGGCCCCTCGGCTCCGCACGTCCTCGACCAGCGGCCGCACCTGCTCGACCGCGGCGGCGACGTCGAGGCGCGCTCGCGGGAGCAGTGGCCGCGGGTCGCCGTCCCTTCGACCGCGCAGGTCGATGCGGGTCGGCACGGATCGCTCCTCAACAGCAACGGACGGTGCGACCAGCCTAGCCGCGGGGCGTCAGCGCTTCCCGTGCCCGGAGTGGCCCGCGTTGTCGGCGCCGAAGTGGCCGTTGCCCCGACCCTTGCGGTTGTGCTTGTTGCCCTTGCCTGGCGTGCGCGGAGCCGGCGGTACGACCACAGCCGGCGCCGGCGCCGGCGCCGGGACCGCCACGGGCGACGCAGGCAGGGGCGCGGCCACCGTGCCGGCTGCTGCCGGTGGGGTCGGAGCGGGGCTCGGGTCGGGCGACGGCGAGGGACGGCGAACCGGTCGAGGTGACTGCGGGGCCGAAGCGCTGTCGACGAAGGGCAGGGCCTGTGGCGCCGCGGATCCCGCGCCAGCCGGTACGCCGGCGGTCACCGTCCCGGTCCCGGAGCCGTTCGGGAGGGTGCGCGACACCGAATCGCCGGCGATCGGTCCGGCATCCGGGCGGTGCAGCCCGGCTCCGGGCCCCTGCAGTGCCCCCACGACGACGAGCCCCGTGACCGCCGCGGCGGCCGTGCCGACCTGGACAGCGCGCCCGGCCCGGTCGGCCGCAGCGAGCAAGGGTATCTGCGCCAACCAGGTGACGGGGCCGAGCACCCACGAGATCCGGCGGATGGACAGCGCGAGGAAGGCACGGACCACCCGCGGGTCGAACTGCGCGCCGGCGCAGCGCGTGAGCTCCGCGCGCGCCGCAGCCGCCGAGCGCGCCCGGCTGTAGGACCGCGCAGCGGTCATCGTGTCGAAGGCGTCGGCAACGCTGACGATGCGGGCGCCGTACCCGATCTCCTCCCCGGACAGCCCCAGCGGATAGCCCGTTCCGTCCCACCGCTCGTGGTGCTGGCCGATCGCACTCCCCCACTCGCCGAGCCACGGGATGAGACCGGCAGCCAGGCGCCGCCCCTCCTCGGGGTGGTGCCGGATCACGGCCCACTCGTCCTCGGACAGGTCGCTGCTGCCGTTCAGCACCCCGCCGGGCACCGACAGCTTGCCGATGTCATGCACGAGCGCGGCCCAGCGGATCCGCACCCGGGCGTCCTCATCCAGGCCGAGCTCCTGCGTCAGCAGGTCGGTGAAGGCCCGCACGCGCTCGCTGTGCCCGCGCGTCCGCGGGTCGTGGATCCCGAGGATGCCCACGAGCGTCACCAGCGTCTCGGCTGCGTCGATGGGCCGGCCGCCCGCACCTTCCGCCCGCAAGGCCACGAGTCGCTGCTCCAGCTCGCGAAGACTCGTGGTCCTCGCCGCGCGCATCCGCGACGGCGCCCGTCCCGGGAAGACGAGCGCGAGGTCGAGCAGCACAGCGAGCGGCAGCGTGCGTCGCGCGGTCCGGTCGGCCAGCAGCAGTGCGAGGGTCGAGCCACTGAGGACGACCGTCCACCAGCCGACCCTGGCCGGCCAGGTCGCCGCCGCCGGGAGCAGGCGCGTGAGCAGGATCGCGGCAACGACGGCGACGACGAGCGGTACGACGACGACCGCACAGCGCAGCAGTGCCCCGAGCGCGGGCCGGGCCGGCCACCGATCGGTACGGCTCGCCATGTGTCACCCCCGGTGACCAGTGACCCACAGCGCCAGGTGTGCCGTCCTGCCGTCGGGCAAACGCCTGCTCGGTAAGGGCGGGAATGACCGGCTTGCGCTACTCCAGCTCGTCGACGCGGCTCGCCACGAGCACGGCGAACGCCGAGACGGCGCCCAGCGGCCAGGCGACGATCGCGGCCTTGGCCTGCAGCGCGATGTTGCTGACGTAGGTGCCCTGCCGGTTGCCGTGCACGACCGCCTCGAGCGCATCCTGGCCGATGCGGACCCCGACCTTCGACGCGACGTAGGCAGCGAGCAGCCCGCCGACGGACAACCCGACGAGGACGAACGGCCCCGAGCGCCGGGCCACCAGCCACGCCAGGACGCCGGTGATGACGCCGACGGCCAGCGTCATGCCGAGGAACCAGCCGTCCCCGGCGATGAACACCTCGGTCTCGGCATCGGCGATGTAGGCGCCGCCGGCCTCGACGGCCACGTGCGAGTGAGGTGCGAGCGCCGACCAGAGGAGTCCGACGGGGGCACCCAGCAGCACCGTGACGGCGGCGGTCAGGGTGCCCGCCACGAGGTCGTCGCGCCACGCCCGAACCCGCCGGGTGACAGGAGCGGGCGTCGGCAGGCCGGGGCGACGTCGGGGGTCAGGGGCGGTCCAGCTCACCCGGACATTCTGCCTGCTCCCCTGCCGTACCCTCGCCGCGTGCGTGTCCAGGGGGTCCTGCTGCTGGTTCTGCTGGCGGGTTGCGGCGGCAGCTCGGCTCCCACGGCGACGTCGAGCCCGGCTGCCGCCGGAGCGACGACGACCGCGGTGCCGGACATCCAGCTCCCCGCCGATCCGCTGCGCGACCTCGTGCCGCAGACGGCTGACCTGCCGCCCGGCCTGGTCGCGGTCCTGGCCGGATCCGGTCCGCGCGATGCGCACACGATCGCGACCTACTCCGCCGACCCGAAGCGCGCCGGGACGCTGCTCGCCCAGCACGGCTTCCGCAGCGCCTACGTCGGCCAGTTCGCCGATCCGGCCACCGGACGCGTGCTGTCCGTGGTCGTCAGCCGGTTCTCGACGGCCGCCGGCGCGACCGCAGACCTCGACGCCGACCTCAGTGGCTCGACGGGCGACCCGGTCACGGTCGCGACCATCGGGGAGAAGTCAGCGGTACGACGGCAGCCGCTGCCGGGCGGGAAGGGCGAGCTGGTCACGGTGCGGTTCCGCAAGGGCGCGACGACCTGGCTGGTGGCCTACGGCGCAGCTCCCAAGGCGGACCCGTCCGTCGCCGTGGAGCTGGCCAGGACGCTGGCCTCACGGGCCTGACTCAGGCGCGCTGCCGGCGCAGCAGGACGTAGCCGAGCGCTCCCGCGGCGACGGCGAGCCAGGGCAGCAGCGGCGGCAGCCCGGTCGTCGGCAGCGAGCCGACCCCGCCCGTCGGCGGCTTCGCTGCCGGCGGTGCGGCCACCGGTGGCGGGACGACCTTGGCGGGCGCGAACGCCGAGGCGGTCAGGCGAACGACGTAGAAGCCGCTGTTGCCGTCGGTGTACCAGATCTCGTGGCGCGACGGCACGAACGCCGGCGCGCTCATGGCGAACGCGCCGTCCCGCACCGCGGGTGCACCCGGGACGGTCGGCGCCGGGCCCGGCACGACCGGGCCGTTGAAGTAGGCGATCTCCTTCGGGTGCACGGGGTCCTTGATGTCGAACACCCGCAGGCCGCTGACGATGAAGCTGCAGGCGACGATCGTCGGATCAGTGCGCTGCGGGACGGCGCAGTAGTGGCCGGCGTAGCCCTGCACGGGGCTCTGCGCGCCCGGGTCGTTGCGCTGGTCCGTCGATCGCGCCGGTGTCTGGTTGACCGCCAGTCGGATGTTGCTGATGACCTTCGGCGCCCTCTCGTTGCTGATGTCGATGATGCGCGCGGCGCCGACCTTCGCGTCGGGCTGGTAGGTGTTGGCATCGCTCGGGATGCCCGTGGGCAGGGCCAGCGTCTTGTTGGTGTACTCGTCGACCTCCACGACGTACGGCTTGCCCTTGATCGTGATGGGCAGGGCGTTCTGCGGGATGCTCACCTCGGGCCAGGTGAGGAAGCTGACCTCGGGGACCGTGGGGTTCAAGGTGCGGTTCTGGACCTGCGTGACGTCGAGGATCGTCAGCCCCGAGTGACCGCTTCCGGTGTCGGCCATGTAGAGCCGGTTGCCGTTGTCGCTGATGCTCATGCCGTGGGGCGCATAGGCGAACGTCGTCCACGCGATCGTGGGCACCATCGGGTTGGTCAGGTCGACCGCCGTGAGCGTGTGCCCACCGGTCGAGCTGACGTAGAAGGTCTTGCCATCGGGCGCGAACGCGCTCTCGTGCCCGAGGATCCCCAGCGGCGTGCTGGAGTCGAGAGTCGGCTGCCGGCAGTCCTTGGAGATGTCGTAGACGTCGACGAAGCCTGGGTTGGTCGACGGGTATCCCATGTCGGCGGCGATGAGCCCGCGCGCGTCGTTGACACGCAGCGACTCGTGCGGCGACAGCATGGCGGGGGTCGTCAGCGACGCGGTGTGCACCGGGTGGGCCGGGTCCTTCATGTCCATGACGTAGACGCCGAGCCCCTCGGCGGCGTTGGCGGCGGCGTCCTTCGGGAACAGCAAGGTGCTGTCGAAGTAGGCACAGTCGTGGCCGGCCTTGTCGACGTAGCGGTGCACCTGGAAGCCACCCGTCGCGCCGAAGTGCGAGACCTGGACGGTGTTGCACCGGTAGCCCTTCGCGGCCCGGCCGCTCGCGACCTCGGCTGCGGGCACGCGGCCCTGGACGCCGGTCTCCGGTAGCGAGCCCGGTCCGCACGCGATCTGGGGCGTGGGGCCGGCGTAGATCCCCGCGGCACCGGCCGATCCGCCGGGCAGCGCCATCGCGAGCAGGGCCAGCACACCGGCAAGTCTCAGGGTGCGACGGGAACGACTCATGACAGAGACCTTCCCACCGGCCTCAATGCCATGCGTCAGCGGTCCGCCACACGAGGATGTCGAGGATCCTCAGCCTGGTCAGCAGTGCACCGGCGTCACCGGCGACGCCGACGAGGTCGTCGAACGCCGTCGACTCGGCCCGCAGGTCGTCGCGCATCTGCGTGCACAGCAGTGCCATGAACTCGCGCCAGGACCGGTGCGTCGAGCGCTCGATCCCGCCGGGTGCGGTGTAGCTCTCGAAGATGCGCGAGTCGTAGAGCGGCACGAGGTCGGGGCGCTTGCGGTGCAGCACCTTGCTGATGATGGTCCCGCGCACGCCCTTGCCGGCGTAGGGCGCCTCGTCGAGCACGGCGAACAGGTCGGCCACCTGCTCCACCACAGCGTCGTCGGCGGACTCCAGCGGGACGGCGGGGAGCGAGGCGATGCCTCCGAGCGCGGGCAGCATCTCCCGCAGCAGCGCGAAGCGCCCGCGGTCGACCTCCGCCCCGATCAGGGCCGGCGCGAGCAGGTCGCCGTCGACGAGGGCTGCCGAGCCGTTGGTGACGAGCCGGTCGTAGGCGGGGAACGCGTAGCCGTTGCGGGCGTCGACGTAGTCGAGCAGCACCTGGTCGGGTTGCTCGACGACGAGAGTGCCGGCGCACAGCCGCAAGGGCATCACTGAAGGCAGCCCGGACCGAGCAGGGCCTTGAGATCGGCGAACAGCGCCGGGGTCGCGTTGACGCGCAGGCGGTCGTCGAGCCGGACGAGGGTCGTCTTCCCCGCGTTGACCAGCTGCAGGTGGACCTCGGTGGTGCCGGGATGGCTCGCGAGCACGTCCTTGAAGCGCTCCACGACCGGAGGCGTGCAGCGCGGGGTGGGCAGCGACACGATCACCGGCCCCCGTGGGCCGATCGACAGGTCCGGCACGATCAGCTCGTTGGCGATGATCTTCGGGATGTCCTCGCGCTTGTCGATGCGGCCGCGCACCAGCACGACGGCGTCCTCGACGAGGTGGGTGGCCGCGAGCGTGTAGGACGCCGGGAAGAAGAGCACCTCGACCGAGCCCTCGAGGTCCTCGAGCTGGACGAGCGCCCAGGCGTTGCCCTGCTTGGTCATCTTGCGCGTGACGCCGGACAGGATGCCGCCGACGATGACGTTGCTGCCGTCCTCGCGGTCCTGGATCGCCGACACCGGGCAGTCGACCGCCGATGCGATGAGGTGCTCGACCCCGAACAGCGGGTGGTCGGAGACGTAGAGGCCGAGCATCTCCCGCTCGTAGGTCAGCAGGACGGACTTCTCCCACTCCCCCATCGGGATCTTCACGTCGAAGACGCTGATCCCCATGTCGTCGGTGCTCTCCTCGCCACCGAACAGGTCGAACTGGCCGATGGCCTCGGCCCGCTTCGTCTCGAGGCAGGCGTCGATCGCCTCGGCGTGCACGTGCACCAGGCCCTTGCGGGTGTGGCCGAGTGAGTCGAACGCCCCGGCCTTGCACAGCGACTCGACCGTCTTCTTGTTGCAGGCGACCGCGTCGACCTTGCGGAGGAAGTCGGGGAAGTCGAGGAAGCGCCCCTTGGACGTGCGGGTGGCGACGATGGAGGCCACCACGTTGGTACCGACGTTGCGGATGGCCGACAGGCCGAACCGGATGTCGGTGCCGCGCGGGGTGAAGTCGCTGTCGGAGTCGTTGACATCGGGCGGCAGCACCTTGATGCCCATCCGGCGGCACTCGGCGAGGTAGAGCGCGCTCTTGTCCTTGTCGTCCTTGACCGACGTCAGCAGCGCCGCCATGTACTCGGCGGGGTAGTTGGCCTTGAGGAAACCGGTCCAGTAGCTGACCAGGCCGTAGCCCGCGGTGTGGGCGCGGTTGAAGGCGTAGTCGGAGAACGGCACGAGGATGTCCCACAGCGTCTTGATCGCGTGGTCGCCGTAGCCGTTGGCCTTCATCCCTTCGGAGAACGGGACGTACTCCTTGTCGAGGATCTCCTTCTTCTTCTTGCCCATCGCGCGGCGGAGCAGGTCGGCGCTGCCCAGCGTGTAGCCGGCGAGGTGCTGCGCGATCGCCATGACCTGCTCTTGGTAGACGATCAGGCCGTAGGTGTCACCGAGGATGTCGGCCAGCGGCGCCTCGAGCTCGGGGTGGATCGGCACCACCGGCGACCGGCCGCTCTTGCGGTCGGCGTACATGTTGTGCGCGTTGGCGCCCATCGGGCCGGGGCGGTAGAGAGCGAGTACGGCGGAGATGTGCTCGAAGCTGTCCGGCTGCATCGAGCGCAGCAACGAGCGCATCGGGCCGCCGTCGAGCTGGAAGACCCCGAGGGTGTCGCCGCGCGCGAGCAGCTCGTAGGTCTTGCGGTCGTTGAGGGGGAGCGTCTCGAGCACCACCGTCTCGTGCCGGTTGTCCTCGATGTGCTTGAGGCAGTCGTCGAGCACCGTGAGGTTGCGCAGGCCGAGGAAGTCCATCTTCAGCAGGCCGAGCGTCTCGCACGCACCCATGTCGAACTGCGTGATGATCGCGCCGTCCTGCTCGCGCCGATGGATCGGGATGACGTCCATCAGCGGCTCGCGGCACAGGATCACGCCTGCCGCGTGGACACCCCACTGCCGCTTGAGCCCCTCGAGCCCCTTCGCGGTGTCGACGACCGCCTTCGCGTCGGGGTCGGACTCGTAGAGCGCGCGGAACTCCCCCGCCTCGCCGTACCGCTTGTCGCTCGGATCAAAGATGCCCGACAGCGAGATGTCCTTGCCCATCACGGGTGCGGGCAGCGCCTTGGTGATCTTGTCGCCCATCGCGAACGGGTAGCCGAGGACGCGGCTGGAGTCCTTGATCGCCTGCTTGGCCTTGATGGTGCCGTAGGTGATGATCTGGCTGACGCGCTCTTCGCCGTACTTCTCGGTGGCGTAGCGGATCATGTCGCCACGCCGGCGCTCGTCGAAGTCGAGGTCGATGTCGGGCATCGAGATGCGCTCGGGGTTGAGGAAGCGCTCGAAGAGCAGCTTGTGCTCGATCGGGTCGAGGTCGGTGATCGACAGCGCGTAGGCCACAAGCGAACCGGCGGCCGAACCCCGGCCCGGGCCGAACCGGATGCCGGCGGACTAGGCGTAGCGGCAGAGGTCGGCGGTGACCAGGAAGTAGCCGGGGAAGCCCATCTGGCAGATGACGTCGACCTCGTAGTCGGCCTGCACGCGGTGCGTCTCGGGCACGCCACCGGGGAAGCGCTGGCGCAGCCCGGCGTGGACCTGCTCGCGCAGGTAGGTCTGCTCGTCGTAGCCGTCGGGCACCTCGACCCGCGGCATCAGGTCGGCGTTCTCGTTGAACGAGACCTCGCACCGCTCGGCGATCAGCAGCGTGTTGTCGCAGGCCTCGGGCAGCTCGCGCCACAGGTGCCGCATCTCGGCCGGCGTCTTGACGTAGAAGTCGTGCGCGTCGAACTTGAAGCGCCCCGGGTCGGCCATCGTCTTGCCGGACTGGACGCACAGCAGCACCTCGTGCGCCTTGGCGTCGGCGGCGTTGACGTAGTGCAGGTCGTTCGTGGCGACCAGCGGCAGGTCGAGCTCACGGGCCAGCCGCAACAGGTCCTCCTGGGGGCGGCGCTCGATCTCGAGCCCGTGGTCCATCAGCTCGCAGTAGAAGTTGCCCACTCCGAGGATGTCGCGGAACTCGCCGGCAGCCCGCTTCGCCTTGTCGTACTCCCCCATCCGCAGGTAGGTCTGGATCTCGCCGGACGGGCAGCCGGTCGTCGCGATCATGTCGACCGCGTGCTCGGCCAGCAGCTCCTTGTCCATCCGGGGCTTGTAGTACTGGCCCTCGAGGGAGGCCAGGGAGGCCAGCCGGAACAGCGCGTGCATGCCAAGCGTGCTCGTCGAGAGCATCGTCATGTGGGTGTAGGCGCCACCCCCGGAGATGTCGTCCTCGCCGCCCGCGCCCCATCGGTGCCTGGTCTTGTCGAACCGGCTGCCCGGAGCCAGGTAGGCCTCGATCCCGATGATCGGCTTGACGCCGTGGGCCTTGGCCTTCTTCCAGAAGTCGTAGGCACCGAACACGTTGCCGTGGTCGGTCATGGCGATCGCCGGCATCCCCAGCTCGGCGGTCTTGGCGAACAGGTCGTCGAGCCGGGCCGCGCCGTCCAGCATGGAGTACTCGGTGTGCACGTGCAGGTGCACGAACGAGTCGCTCACGCTCAGCTCCAAGGCGCCGGGGGGGTGTGCAGGCGGTCCGAGGGGAAGGCGGGCCGTGCTCTCAGGAAGGGGTTCAGTCTCGCACGCACGACCGACAACCACGGGGTACGACGCACGGTGTCCGAACAAGCAGCGCGGCTCGAACCGGCTTACCTGCGTGCGGGCAGCGCCGGACCCCCGTAGGTTGACCCCATGTCAAAGGACAAGCAGGGCCGCGAGGCCAAGAAGCCCAAGAAGAGCGCGATCAAGACGGCCGCACCGGCTCCCCGGCCGATCGTCCCGCCGACCCCACGCCCCTAGCTGCGAGGCCCTAGCTCAGGCGCTTGCGCATGGTGACGTGCTGGATGCCCGCCTCCAGGTAGACGTCGCCGACCCGCTCGTAGCCGGCCCGGTCGTAGAAGCCGGCCGCGTGCAGCTGGGCGTGCAGCTCCACCGCGTCGTGGCCGCGCGCGGCGGCCTGCTCCTCCAGTGCGGCCAGCACGGCCGCACCGATCCGCTGCCCCCGGTTGCCCTCGGCCACCGCCATTCGCCCGATGGTGCCGTTCGGCAGCAGCCGGCCGGTGCCGACGACGACGTCGTCGACCAGCGCCACCGCGTGGTCGCACCGGGGGTCGATGGCGTCGATCTCGAGCTCGATCGGCACGTTCTGCCCGACCACGAAGACCTCGTGCCGCAGAGCGTGCGCCTGCTCCAGCTCCGGCGCGGGCTCCCCCGGCCGGATCACCCGGACGATCACGGGTCGGGCGTGGGTGTCTCAGGGCCCTTCGTCACCAGCCCGGTGGTCTCCGGCGTCAAGGGCAGGACGAGGAGCTTGGCCAGGTCGGCGTCGCGGCCGGCGACCTGCACCGAGCGGATGTCCGGGTTGGTCCACAGGTCGAGCAGCCGGGACGCGGGCGCTTCGACAAGGGCGCTGAACAGGCACGAGCACAGCTGCCGGTAGGCCTTCACCTCTCGCCCCGCGCTGTCGGCGTACCGCTGGTAGTCGTCCTGGTAGGCCTTGTCGTTCTTCGTGGTGGCCACGTAGGCCAGGTAGCTGCGCTGGAGCGCGAGCCGGCTCTGCGCGACGTCGGCGTAGCCCTGTCGCAGACCGGGACCGAGC
>JAODNA010000160.1 GCA_025465135.1 Frankiales bacterium
CAGAACAGCGGCCGCGACGAGAACCCCGTGGTTCAGCACGGCAATCAGGAACGCGTCGCGCCACGGCTCGGTCCGGGCCCTTCGGCTGCCGACGTCGCGCAGCCGAAGGACCCGACCACGGCGCGGCGCCTCGGCCGCGGGTGGGCACGTGCCGGTCGGCCGTGTGCGCTCCTCCACCGCTGCCATGCTCGACAGTCTCACGCCGAGCAGGTATCTGGGGCGACCAGACACCAGCCGAGCGGCTGCGGCTGTCCTTCTGCAGCAATGACCTCGGTCTAGCCTCGCAGCGTGACCAGGTACACGCACGGCCACCACGAGAGCGTTCTGCGGTCTCACCGCTGGCGGACTGCAGCCAACTCCGCGGCGTACCTGCTGCCCTCGCTGCACTCCGGGCAGAGCCTTCTCGACGTCGGCTGCGGACCTGCGACCATCACGGCGGACTTCGCCGGTTTGGTGGCCGACGTCACGGCTGTCGAAGCGACAGCACGCGCGGTCGCCATCGCGCGACAGGGGCTGGCGGGAGTCGCTAACGCCGAGGTCGTCCTCGGCGACGTGCACGCGCTGGACCTCGCGGACGACAGCTTCGACGTCGTACATGCCCACCAGGTCCTGCAGCACGTCACCGATCCGGTCCAGGCGCTGCGTGAGATGGCCCGCGTCTGCAAGCCGGGTGGGCTCGTCGCGGTCAGGGACAGCGACTACCGAGGCTTCGCCTGGTTCCCCGCCTCTCAGGGCCTGGACCTGTGGATGGACAAGTACCAGCAGGCCGCGACGGCCAACGGCGGCGAACCGCAGGCCGGCAGGCGGCTCCTGTCCTGGGCCCTGGAAGCCGGCTTGACCGACGTGGTGCCGAGCTCGAGCACCTGGTGCTTCGCCACCAGGGAGGACCGCGCCTGGTGGGGCGGCATGTGGGCCGATCGCATCCAGCAGTCCGACCTCCGCGACCAGCTCCTCGGATCAGGTCTGGCCGACCAGGAGGACCTCGACGTCATCGAGGCAGGCTGGCGCACCTTCATGGCTGAAGAGAACGCCTGGTTGAGCGTCCTTCACGGGGAGCTGCTCGCGACGATCCACTGAGCACAGCCGGCTCAAGGATCGGACCTTCCGATGTCCGGGCCCTCGCCTGGCCCTCGAGCCAACGCGAGCAGCGCGTCCGCGACGGCAGCGCCCGGCTGCCCGAACTCCGTTGTCCAGCGCGCGACGACCTCGCGCTCACGGTCCTGCGCGATCCGCTCACCTCCGGCTGCCGCGCGCAGCGCCTGGATGCGCCTGCTCACCTCGAGCCGCTGCCGCACCAGCTGGACCAGCTCGCGATCGATCGCGTCGATGGCCGCGCGCTCATGGGCGATCGCGCGGTCCGCGCTCGTCGGTTCGGATGTCTCGTCGAAGGCGGTCACTTCTCATCACTAGCACGCATCGCCGCCGGGAGCGTCCGGTGCGCCCGCACCGAAACGCAGCGCAAACACGGACCGTGCGATCGTCGTCCTGGTTCTGACGAGGGAGGCGGATCATGGACCTGTTCGAGCACGGTGCCGTCATCATCACGGGCGCGGGCAAGGGCATCGGTCGCGCGACCGCCCTCACCGCGGCGCAGGAAGGCCTGGCGGTCGCAGCGTGGGATCGGGACTCCGTCGCCCTCGACGAACTCGTCTCGGTCATCGGCGCCGCGGGTGGGACCGCCAAGGGATTCGTCGTGGACGTGGGCGACAGCAGTGCCGTGGAGACGGCACTCGATGCGTCGTTCGCCTTCGGTGATTGCCGCTACCTCGTCAACAACGCCGGCCCGTTGAGCCGGCCGACGTCGCCGATGACCTTCGAGGACGGACTCGTCCTCGCCATGGGGAGCGTCTACCAGGTCACGACCGGCTGGCTGAAGCGGGCCGGGGATGACGCGGAATCGGTGGTGTCGCTTTCGTCCATCTCCGGCACGACCTGGGCCGGCGGCGCCTCCGACATCTACTACCCGGTCGCCAAGAGCGCGATCGCCGCCTACATGAAGGAGATCGCCGTCCGCCACCGAGGTCGCCCCCGCGCGAACGCGGTTGCCCCCGGCGGAACCATCACCGCACGCACCCAGGACCACATCAACACGCCCGGGTCGCTGGAGCAGTTCGCGCGCAGCCCCCTTGGCCGACCTGCAGAGGCCCAGGAGATCGCCGACGTGATCTGCTTCCTGCTCTCGCCGCGCGCCTCCCACGTCAACGGAGTCGTGCTTCCGGTCGACGGCGGCTACGCCATCACCTGACGAACGCCTCGTCGAAACGGTCGGGACAGGTGCTCGACATTAGCGTGAGGCCTCAATGGACTTCCACGTCACATACAGCGAGAGCCAGCAGCGCTTCCGGGCGGAAGTAGCGCAGTGGCTCGCTGACGTCGTACCGTCCGAGCTGCTCGGCTCGAACGAGCACTTCGAGAACAGGGACGCGTACGAGCTGCGGCGCGATCTGGGCCGTTCGCTCGGTGCGCGCGGGTGGCTCTACCCGATGGCGCCCCCCGAGTACGGCGGCGGCGGGCTCGATCTCGACGCGGCACTTGTGGTCGCCGAGGAGCTTCGGCGGCTGGGGCTCGGCCTGCCGCCGTACTACGACTCCGGTGGTGTCCTCGGCAGCGCCTCGATCCTGCACTGGGGCACGGACGAGCAGAAGGCCGAGCTGCTGCCGCCGATCTACAGGGGTGAGCAGCGCACCTGGCAGCTGCTCACCGAGCCGTCTGCGGGCTCCGACGTGGCAGCTGTCGCGACGACCGCGGTGCGCGACGGTGACGACTACCTCATCAGCGGCCAGAAGTCGTTCATCGGCAGCCTGCACGGCGCGGACGCCCACTGGGCGCTGGTCCGCACCGGTCCCGCGGAGGACCGCCATCACAACCTGAGCTGGTTCATGATCGACGGGAGCTCGGCAGGCATCACGATCACACCGCAGCACCTGCTCGGCGGCATCGACAAGAACACCATCTTCCTCGACGAGGTCCGCGTGCCCGCCGGCCGCCTGGTGGGCGGGGAGAACAAGGGGTGGCAGGTCGCGTTCACGCACCTCGACCACGAGCACGGCCTCCGCTCGGACCGCTTCCTCGGGCAGGAGCTGCACCGGGCCTGGGAGCGCATCGTCGAGGGCATCGCCGACCCAGCATCCGGGGTGAGCACCGACGACCCTGTCGTCGTCGACCTGCTCGCCAAGATCTACGTGAAGAAGGAGACGGTCCGGCTCCTGGGCAAGCGCAACTACTGGCTCGCCATGGAGAACCGGCCGCGCACCTACGAGGGCCCGCAGGGCTACTACCTCGAGAAGAAGACGACCCAGTGGCTGGCGTCGGCGCTGCTCGAGCTCTTCGGCGGGGCTGCGACGGCCAACGTCTTCGCCGGCGACGCGGGCGCGGCTCTCGTCGAGCAGCAGGCGCTCGGCGCAATGGCCATGCACGGCGGTGGCACCGGCGAGATCCAGAAGCTGATCATGTCCAGGGCGTTGCGACTCGGCAAGCCGGCCACGTCAGCGTCAGCGCCGGAGTGACCCCGTGGACCTGAGCCTCACCGGCGAGCAGGAGCAGCTGCGCCGGACCGCACGCGACTTCGCCACCCGCGCGAGGAAGTCCGGCGCCGCGCGTGGGCCGTCCGCGGCCGCACTCAGTGCCTGGGCGGAGATGGCCAAGCTCGGCTGGTTCTCACTCGCGGTGCCCGAGCGACTCGGCGGCTACGAAGCGCCGTTCGACCTCGGCGTGCTCATGGAGGGACTGGGCATGGCGGCGTGTCCCGGACCGGTCTACGACGCGGCCGTCCTCGCACCCGCCGTGCTCTCGAGCCTGGACACCGCAGACTCCCGGGAGCTGCTCACCGGCATCCAGGCCGGCACCGTCCGGCCGGTCGTCCTCATCGGGGCGGAGTCAGGCGCGGCCAGCACCGTGCACCGCTGCGACGTCCGCGTCATGGGTGATGCTCTCGCCGGCGCGGCATTTCCCGTCCGGCACCTGGCGTGGGCGACGCACGTGCTCGTCCTCGCCGCCGACACGACGCATGACGGTGGCTGGTCGCTCGTGGTCGTGCCCACAGATGTGACCGGCTACGTCGCCGACGAGCTCGAAGCCTTCGGCGACACCGCGCACCGGCTACAGGTCGACGGCGTACCGCTGTCCGCCTGCGTCGTCATCCCGATCGCGCCGCCCGATCTGGCGGGCGTGCGCTCTGCGGTCGTCTCGAGCGTGGCCGCGCTCTGCGCGTTCCAGGTGGGGAGCTGTCAGGCCGCGCTGGACATGAGCGTCGCCTACTGCAACCAGCGCATGCAGTTCGGCAAGCTGATCGGCTCGTTCCAACGCGTCCAGGACCACATCATCGAGCTGCTCATCGCGCTCGACAGCGCCAGGTGGACCACCTACTCCGCGCTCGCCGAGCAGGCGGCCGGGCCGCTGCCCGTCGTAGAGATCCACCTGGCGAAGGCGGTCACCAGCGAGGCGCACCTCGCCGCCTGCGACAGCGCGCACGAGGTCCACGCGGGCATCGGGTGTGACATCGACTACGGCCTGGCCCCGCACACTTACCTGTCACGTGATCTGCACGCCTACCTCGGCTCGCCCGCGTGGCATCGCCGCGAGCTCGTGGCAGCCCTGGACCTGGTCGGCAGCCGGACCGCGACCGACCCGACCGCTCCGTGACCGCGACAGGCGCGCTCGATCGGCTCCTGGCCCCGCGCAGCGTTGCGGTCATCGGCGCGTCCGGGCGGTCGACGCCCGCGCTAGGACTCGTGCAGGCACTCGACGACTACGCCTTCGGCGGCGCCGTGCACCTGGTCAACCGCCGCGGCGCCGAGGTGCTGGGTCGCCAGACCTTCACCACGGTCAGCGAGATCCCGGATCCGGTCGACCTTGCTCTCGTGCTCGTGCCCGCGTCCGGAGTGGCCGACGCCTTGCGTGACTGCGCCGACGCCGGCATCGGCGATGCCGTCGTGTTCAGCTCCGGCTTCGCCGAGGAAGGCCCGGCGGGGGCCGTGCTCCAGGCAGAGGTGGCGGCCATCGCGGCTGAGACCGGGATCCGCCTGCTGGGTCCCAACTGCCAGGGCTTCCTCAACATGAGCGCCGGCGTCCCGGTGAGCTTCAGCTCGAGTCTGTCCCTCGAGCAGGTGTCGTCGCACTTCCTCGACCCGGAGACCGGCCGTCCGCTCGAGGACCCGGCTCGTGTGCTCGAGCTCGCGCGCGGCCCGGTTGCGATGGTTGCTCAGAGCGGCGGGCTGGCCTTCTCGCTGTTCAACAAGGGCCTCGCGCGCGGCATGCGTTTCAGCTACGTCGTGTCGACCGGCAACGAGGCGAACATCGAGCTGCTCGACGTCATGGAGCACATGGTCGAGGACCCGTCGACGCGCGTCGTGATGGCGTACGTCGAAGGGCTCCGATCCCCGCAGCGGCTCGCGGCTCTCGCCGCGCGTGCGCGCGAGACGCAGACGCAGCTCGTCATCGGGAAGGTGGGCCGGTCGGTTGCAGCAGCACGGGCCGCGCTGTCGCACACCGGCCAGCTTGCCGGCGACCACGCGGCGTACGAAGCCGTCTTCGACCGGTACGGCGTCATCTCGGCTGCCGATCCGGAGGAGATGCTCGACGCTGCGCTCGCGGTCTCCCTCGTTCCCCCTGCCGCCGGCCCGCGCGCCGCGATCGTGAGCCTGTCCGGCGGATCAGCCGTCTGGCTGGCGGACGCGCTCGCCGATGTCGGACTCGAGCTGCCCGACCTCGACCCGGGCACGGAGCGGCTCATCGCCGGCCTGCTGCCCAGCTACGCGTCGACGACGAACCCCGTGGACGTCAGCGGCGGCGCGGACGTGGGGCCGGCCGAGGTCCTCGCGCTCGTGGCAGAGGATCCCAACGTCGATGCGCTGATCCTGGTGACGACACTCGCCCGCAAGCAGCGCCTCACCGTGGACCTGCCTGCGCTCGAGAAGCTCAAGCTGGGTCCGAAGCCGGTGCTCATCCACACCTACACCGAGCCCGCGGCCAGTGCCGTGCAGGCGCTGAACCAGCTGGGCCTGCCGATGTACCAGAGCCCTGCGCGGTGTGCGCGCGCGCTGCGAGCCCTGGTGGTCGCAGGACGCCAGGTACCCGCCGACGAGAGCGCAGCTGCCGATGAGACACGGGACGCTGCGCTGCGTTCGTGGACGGGGGCGTCGCCCACCGTTCCCGAGTACCTGGTCAAGCAGGTCCTGGCCGCGGCGGGCGTGCGCACCACGCGCGAAACGCTGGCTCGTGACGTGGACGAGGCGGTGGCCGCGGCATTGGCGATCGGCTACCCCGTGGCGCTCAAGATCCAGTCGCCGGGGCTGCCGCACAAGGCCGCTGCCGGCGGCGTCGCGCTCGGCGTTGCCGATGAGCAGGAGCTGCGCCAGCGGTTCCAGACGCTGCTCGACAACGCCGCGACGCACGGCGTCGAGGACGTGCACGGCGTGCTCGTCCAGGAGATGGTCACGATCAGCTCCGAGCTGATCATCGGCATCCAGAACACCTCCGGGCTCGGCCCGATGGTGCTGCTCGGGCTCGGCGGCTCGATGGTGGAGGTCATCGACCGCAGCGTGCTGTACCCGGCGCCGTTCTCGGTTGACGTCGCCCGCATGCTCCTGCAGCGACTCGGCCTGCACCGAGCCGCCCGCACCGGTCCGGACGACGAGCGGCTGACGCCACTGGCAGAGCTGCTGTCACGCGTCTCGCACGTCGCACATGCCCTTCGCGACGACCTGGTCGAACTCGACCTCAACCCGGTGGTCTGGGACCTGGGCACGGGTCAGGTCGTCGTCGCCGATGCCGTCGCCGTACTTGCCTCATCGATCGACGAGTCCTGACCCGACATGCTCAAGACATGCCGCGCTTGCGAGAGTCGAGGTCACCGAAGACGAGGAGAAGCACGTTGACTGTCGCGCTGGAAGACCGGCTGCTCGGTGTCCCGATCGGTGCGTCGAAGACCGTCGACGTCTACTCCGGCGTCGCACGCCTGTCCGGGAAGATCTGGGCGCGCGAGGTCAAGATCGCCGGCACTCGTCCCCGCACGGCGGTGTTCTTCACCCACCCGACGTCGAACTTCCTCGGGCACTACATGCTCGAGAAGCTCGCCGCCACCGGCGTGGCTGCCATCGGCATGTGCACGCGCTACGTCGGCAACGACAGCGCGCTGCTGATGGAGAACTGCGTGCTCGACGTCGGGGCTGTCGTCTCGTTCCTGCGCGCCGAGGGCTACGAGAAGGTGATCGCGTGCGGCAACTCCGGCGGCGGCGGGCTCGTCCCGCTGTTCCAGAGCCAGGCGGAGAAGCCGACCATCACGGCGGCTCCCGGCGGCGGTGGCCCGGACCTGACGAAGGCAGGCCTGGAGCCGGCCGACGCCGTGATCCTGCTCAACGGACACCCGAGCCGGGCGCTCCTGCGCACGGAGTGGCTCGACCCGTCGATCCGGGACGAGGCCAAGCCGTTCGATCGCGACCCCGACGTCGACATGTTCAACTCGAAGAACGGCCCCGCCTACAGCGAGGAGTGGATGACGGCGTACCGCGCCGCCCAGGTCGAGAGGAACCACCGCATCACCGCCTGGTGCAAGGCCACGATCGCCGAGGTCGGTGACCGCTTCGGCGGCGCCCTCGACGACCTGCCGTTCGTCGTACACGGCACGACCGCCGATCCGCGCTTCTTCGACCTGAGCATCGACGCCAACGACCGCGCCGCCGGGACCACGCTGTGGGGGGCGCCCGAACCCGCGAACTACCTGCCTGCCTCCCTGGGCCACTTCAACAGCTGCCACTCGTGGCTGAGCCAGTGGAGCATCGAAGACAGCAACGCGGGCGCCCACAACCTCAGTGACGTCAGCGTCCCGATCCAGGTGCTGATCGGCACCGGCGACCCGACGGTTCTTCCCTCCCACACGAAGCTCCTCACCGACGCCATCTCGCACGACGACTGGGAGCGGGTCGACCTTCCCGGTGGCACGCACTACTTCGAGGGGCAGCCGGAGCTGACCGACCGGGTGGCCAAGGAGATGCACCGGTGGCTCGACGCGCACGACATGGTCTGACCGCCACCGCGCGCCTGACGAGAGAAGCCCACCCATGACGACCGTCATCGACCCGGACACCCTGATCGGCACGCCGCTCCCCGGGGCCGCTGGTGCGTGGACGGACAAGGACGTCATGCTCTACCAGCTCGGTCTGGGAGCGGGGATCCCTCCGACCGACCCGCGCGAGCTGCGCTACACGTTCGAGCGCGACCTGATGGTGCTGCCGTCCTTCGCATCAGTGGCATGTCACACCGGCCTGATCGGCTTCCGCCGGCTGCCGCAGCTGGACCTGAGCAATGTCGTCGTGCTGCACGCCGAGCACCTTGTCGAGACACCGGCTGCCATCCCCGCTGAGGCCGAGGTCGAGCACGACGGCGGGATCATCGACGTCATCGACCGCGAGCGCGGTGCGCTCGTGCTGTTCGAGGTGAACACCCGGGACAGGACGACGGGGCAGCTGTACTTCCGCAACGTCGCCAGCTTCTACCTCAAGGGCCTCGGCGGGTTCGGAGGCAAGGCGGGATCACACGAGAAGATCGCACCCCCGGATCGGGGTCCGGACGTCGAGTCGGCTGTCACGCTGCTGCCCAACCAGGCGCTGATCTACCGGCTCTCAGGCGACCGCAACCCGATGCACGTCGACCCCGAGGCCGCCGCGAAGGCCGGCTTCCCGCAGCCGCTCCTCCACGGCCTGTGCACGTACGGCGTCGTCTGCAAGCAGGTCGTCGACAGCGTCCTCGACGGTGACGTCTCGTCCATGCGCAGCTACCGGGGCCGGTTCACCGGCAACGTCTTCCCGAGCGAGACCCTCAAGGTGCAGATGTGGCGTGAGGGTGACGTCGTGACCGCAGTGGCGTCTACAGTCGAGCGCGGCGACGCGGTGTTCGTCGGAGAAGCCCGGCTCGGTTGAAGGTGCCTTGCAGATGAGTGAGGTCGAGTACCACCGCGACGGTCGGGTCGGGTACATCGTGCTGCGCCGGCCGCAGAAGCTGAACGCCTTGACGGACCCCATGCTGTGGGAGCTCCGCGAGGCGATCGTTGCGCTCGACGAGGACGACGACGCCTGGGTCGGGATCATCCACGGCGAGGGACGGGCGTTCTGCGCAGGTGCCGACGTGCAGAGCCGGCAGAACCGGCCACCTGCGGAGCTCGGGCGCTTCGGCGGGACCGGCGGCTGGCGCTCGTTCCTGCCTGACTACTTCTTCCGGCTGACCCACTGGAAGCCGATGATCGCCGCGACGCACGGCCACGTCCTCGGCATGGGTCTGCGGCTCGCGTTCCTCTGCGAGTTCATCGTGTCCACGGAGGACTGCGCGTTCGCCGTCACGGAGACCGGCCGTGGGCTGGACCCGACTGTCCTCTGGGCGCACCTCGCGCGGCGCGCGACGGGCAGCTTCGCCAGCGATGTCGCCATGACGGGACGCACCTGGACCGGTGCCGAGGCGATGTCGGCCGGCGCCGTGGACCGGCTTGCGGCCGCCGGCGAGCACGTCAGCGAAGCCGAGCGGCTCGCGGCGAGCATCGTGCGCAACCCGCCGCTGAGCGTCCGCAGTGTCGTCGAGGCCCGGCGCGGCGAGCTGGAGCGCCTGGAGCTGGAGCGGCGACTGGCCCGCCCCCGTGGACTGCACCTGAGCAGCGACTTCCAGGAGGCTCTGGGCGCCTTCCTCGAGAAGCGCGAGCCGCGCTTCGAGGCCCGGTGACAGCAGAGCGGGCCGTCCCGTGCGTCTGACATCCAATCGACACAGACACCTGCGTACGTTTTCCGTGACGGTGGAGACGCCGGCCGAAGGGGCCTCGGAATGCTGAACGTGCGAGACCCCATCGTCGATGGCGACTCGGCGCACTACTGGGAGAGCGCGAAGGCCCGCGAGCTCGTCGCGCAGCAGTGCGACAGCTGCCGTGAGTTCGTCTTCTACCCGCGGTCCGTCTGCCCCCACTGCCACTCCGGTGACCTCACCTGGCGGACATCGGCCGGGCACGGGATCGTCTACAGCTACACCGTCAGCCGCCGGGCGCCGAGCCCCGAGTTCGAAGGCATGGTCCCGTACGTCGTCGCACTGGTCGACCTCGACGAGGGCTTCCGGATGATGTCCAACATCGTCGGCACGGACGCGCTCGGCACCCGCTGCGGCGACCGCGTGGAGGTCGACTTCGAGCAGGTCTCGGACGAGACAACGCTGCCGGTCTTCCGCCTGGTCAAGAAGCTCGAGGAGGAACGATGAGTGGAGTCGAGAAGCGGGTCGTCGTCGTCACAGGTGCCGGACGAGGCCTGGGTCGCGCGTATGCCCTGTACCTCGCTGAGTCGGGTGCCCGGGTCGTCGTCAACGACATCGGGACGGGACTGACCGGTGAGGGCACCGACGACTCCGTGGCCGAACAGGTGGTCAAGGAGATCACCAGCGCCGGCGGCGAGGCAGTGGCCAGTCAGGACAGCGTGGCGGACGCCGAAGGCGGGGCTCGCATCGTCCAGCGCGCGGTCGAGACGTGGGGTCGCATCGACGCCGTGGTGAACAACGCGGGCATCCTCCGCGACACCAGCTTCGCGAAGATGGAGCTCGAGCAGTTCGAGGCCGTGGTGCGGACGCACCTGTTCGGGGCCTATCACGTGACCCGGGCGGCGTGGCCGCACTTCCGCGAGCAGTCGCACGGGCGGATCGTCGTGGCGACATCCTCGACCGGCTTGTTCGGCAACTTCGGCCAGGCCAACTACGGTGCCGCGAAGCTCGGGCTCGTCGGAATGATCCACACGCTGGCGATCGAGGGCAAGAAGTACAACATCCTGGCGAACGCCGTGTCTCCCATGGGGGCAACCCGGATGACCGCGAACGTCCAGCTCGATGACGTGCAGACCGAGAAGCTCGACCCGAGCCGGGTCGCCCCCGCCGTCGCCTACCTGTGCTCAGACGAGTGCGAGGAGTCCGGCATCGTCGTCAGGGCCGGCGGCGGGCACTACTCTCGGGTCGCCTTCATGCAGTCACCTGGTGTGACGCTGCCGGAGCAACCGACGCTTGGGCAGTTCGCCGATGTCTGGTCGGACATCATGAAGATGGACGGCGCGAAACTCGGCGGCGCCGTGGGTCAGTTCTGACATGACGTCGAGCCGGCGCTCACCCGTCATCATCGGCGTCGCAGACCTCCCGCTCGCCAACGGCAAGGCGGTGAGCACCAGCAGCGTCCTCGGGATCCAGGCCGAAGTCGCGAGCGCCGCCGCGGCGGACGCCGGCGTCACGTTGGACCAAGTGGACGGGCTGTTCACCTCCGCTGCGTGGGGCGTGCCCGGGCCGGGCATGATGCCCGCGTCGACGGTGGCCGAGTACCTCGGACTGAGTCCGCGGATGGTCGACACGACCTGCATCGGCGGAGCGTCGTTCGAGGCACACGCGGCCCATGCCGCCCTGGCTCTGCAGCAGGGCTACTGCGACGTCGCGCTCATCACCTACGGCAGCCTGCAGCGCACGGAGCTCGCACGACGGCTCGGGGGTGCGCGCGGTGTGCTCGACGCGCAGTACGAGGTGCCCTACGGACTGCTCAACCCCGCCGGCGCATATGCCCTGGCCGCCACGCGCTACCTGCACGAGTTCGGCGCGACTCCCGAGGAGCTGGCGATGGTCGCGGTCGCGACCCGCGAGTGGGCCCGGCTCAACCCGGCGGCGACCAAGCGGGACCCGCTGACGGTCGACGACGTGCTCGCCAGCCCGATGCTCAGCGACCCGCTGCACGCGCTCGACTGCTGCCTGGTGACGGACGGCGCGGGCGCCATCATCCTGACGACGGAGGAGCACGCGAGCGCCCGCACGAGCGGCTCAGCCCCCGTGCGCTTGCGCGGCTTCGGCGAGGCGACCGAGCACAACGTCATCTCGCAGATGGCCGACCTGACGCGCTCGCCTGCAGGCCTTGCCGCGCGACGGGCGCTCGACGCCGCCGGGATCGCCATCGACGGGATCGACGTGTTCGAGGTCTACGACTCGTTCACGATCACGGTGCTCCTGACTCTCGAGGCCCTCGGCATCTGCGGGCCGGGTGAGGCCGCGAAGCTGGTCGCCAGCGGCGCGACCGCACCGGGCGGCGAAGTCCCGCTGAACACCAACGGCGGCGGCCTGTCGTGCCTGCACCCGGGGATGTACGGCATCTTCCTGCTCATCGAGGCGGCCCGTCAGCTCCGCGGTGACGCCGGCGACCGGCAGGTACCGGGCGCCCGGACAGCTCTCGTCAACGGCACCGGCGGCGTGCTGTCGAGCGCGGCCGCGTGCGTGCTGTCGAGCGTGTAGCCCTCCGCGAGCGGTGACATGCCGCAGACATCCTGACTCGCCTACGGTGACCGCATGGCTGTCGAAACCGAGGTCTTGATCGTCGGTGGCGGCGCGGTCGGGTTGGCGCTGGCCGCGGAGCTGGGATGGCGCGGCCGCAGCTGCATCGTGCTCGACGAGGGCAACGGCGTGATCGAGCACCCGCGCACCGGCGGCATCTCGGTGCGGACGATGGAGCACTGCCGCCGGTGGGGCATCGCGGACGCGGTGCGCAACAACCGGTTCCCGCAGGACTACCGGCTGGACACGGTGTTCTGCACGAGCGTCGCCGGCTTCGAGGTCGCCCGCGTGTCGAGCCCAAGCATGGCCGAGACGCCGATCCCGCCGGAGAGCCCGGAGCGCAAGGTGCGCTGCCCGCAGTTCTGGTTCGACCCCATGCTGTCGCGTGCAGCTGCCGACCACCCGACCGTCAGCCTTCGCTACCACACGCGGTTCACGCACCTGGTCCAGGACGACGACGGCGTGTCCGCCTTCGCCGAGGACCTGCGGGACGGTGCGCAGCTCGAGTTCCGGGCGAAGTACCTCATCGGCTGTGACGGCCCACTGAGCCCGGTCCGCGAGCAGCTCGGGATCGCGATGTCGGGGATCCCGCTCCTGAACTACTCGGTGAACATCCTGTTCAGCTCCCCCACCCTGCTCGAGCGGGCGGGGCAGGACGCGACTGAGCGCTTCATCATCGTGACCCCGGACGGCACCTGGGGCAACTTCACGGTCGTCGACGGCCGGGGCATGTGGCGACTCACCCTGATCCGCGACGAGGAGAAGCTCGACCTCGCGACGTTCGACGCGGCGGCCGAGATCCGGCGGGGGGTGGGCATCGACGACCTCGAGCTCGAGGTCCACTCGGTCAAGCCGTGGCGCCGCACGCAGCTGGTGGCGGATGCCTACTCCGACGGTCGCGTGTTCCTGTGCGGCGACTCCTTGCACACGATGTCCCCCACCGGGGGCTTCGGCGTCAACACCGGCATCGGCGACGCAGTAGACCTCGGGTGGAAGCTCGACGCCGTCCTGAGCGGCTGGGGAGGTCCGCAGCTCCTTGACAGCTACGAGACCGAGCGCCGCCCCATCGGCGTACGCAACGCGACTGCTGCGACGGCCAACTTCAAGGGCTGGCTGGCCAGCACCGACCGCGCCGAGCTGCTCGAGGACACCCCCTCGGGCGAACAGGTCAGAGCCGCGGTCGGCAAGGAGCTGCTCGAGGCGACGCACGCGGAGTGGGAGTCGCTCGGCGTCATCCTCGGATACCGCTACGAGGACTCGCCCCTCTGCGTCCCGGACGGGACGCCGCCCACGCCAGACGACCAGTCGACCTACGTCCCCACAGCCCGCCCCGGGTCCCGCGCGCCACACGCATGGCTGCCCGACGGGCGTTCCACCCTTGACCTGTTCGGCCACGGCTTCGTGCTCCTGCACCAGGCAGGCAGCGCCGCCGACACCGGGCCGTTCGTCCAAGCCGCCGCAGCGACCGGAGTACCCGTGACGGCGCAGGAGGTGCCGACCGACGTCGCCGACCTGTATGAGGCCCGCTTCACCCTCGTGCGTCCCGACGGGCACGTCGCGTGGCGGTCCTACACCGCTCCGGAAGACCCCGCGGCCCTGCTGGACGTGGTGCGGGGCGGTCTGCCGGTTGTGGCGCTGACGCCGGAACGGCCGGGTTCGGCACGCCGCTAGGACGCCGTCGCCTGGCCTAGCGGAGCGGCCGGGATGATCGCAACCTCGGCGTGTTCGATGATGCCCGCCGACGAGAGCGACGCGGGGCGAGGCACCAACCTGGCCGCCACGAGCGCAAGGACCGCAACAGCTGTGAGGAACAGGAACCCCTCGCGGTACTGAGCCCGTGACGGGTAGCCGGCCCCCGCCACGTGGACTGCCACGATGCTCGCCATGACGCCCGCGCCGACCGCGCCCCCCATGGTGCGGATGTTGGCGTTCATGCCTGCCGCCACACCGGCGCGTCCCGCCGGCACGGCCTGCACGACGAGGGTGGCCATGGCCGAGAACCCGAGGCCCGGACCGATGCCGAAGAGGATGGATGTCACGACGATGAGCCAAGGCGAGCGCGGCGTCGTCCCCATGATGGCGAAGGGGACGACGGTGAGGGCGCAGCCCAGCTGAAGCACGCCCCGAGGCCCGAACCGCCCGGACAACCTCCCGGCCGCCAGTCCCAGCGCGATCAGCGTGGCCGCCTGGGGAAGCAGGTACAGCCCGCACTGCGTCACGGAAGAGCCGAGGCCGTAGCCGGAGCTCCTGGGGGTCTGCAGGTACTGCGGCAGGAAGGTCATGGACGCGAACATCACGGCGCCGAAGAGGAAGGCGACCGAGTTGGTGGTCCACACCGCGGGCAGAGCCATCACCCGCAGGTCGACGAGTGGGTTCCGCGATCGAAGCTCGGTGAGGATCCACGCAGCGCCACACACCACGGCCAGGACGAGGCCGCCGAGGACGCGTTGCGAGGTCCATCCCTCTCGGGGTCCTTCACTGATCGAGAGCAAGAAGGCGATCAGCGCCGCCGACAGGGCTAGGGCCGCCAGCGGGTTGGGTCTGCCGACCGGATAGCGCGGCGACTCCGGAAGAAGGAGATGAGCAGCCGCGGCGGACGCGATCACCATCGTGAGCGGGATCCAGAACAGCGATCGGTAGCCGAAAGCATCGGACAGCGGCCCAGCAAGAGCCAGCCCGACCCCGCTCCCCGCGGCAACCAGTGCGGCTGCGGTCCCTACGGCGCCCGGCACTCGCGCCGGCGGCAGCTCATCCCGGATGATCCCGAACGTCAGCGGCAGCAGCCCTCCACCGACGCCCTGCAGCGCGCGCGCGGCGATCATGACCTCGATGCTCTGCGCCAGGGCAGCGACCAGACAGCCGAGTGCCAGGGCGAGCAGCGCGAGGACGAAGGCCCGGTTCTTGCCCACCGAGTCGCCCAGGCGTCCGACGATCGGGGTGCACACCGACGCCGACAACAGGTACGCGGTCATCACCCACGTCACGGTGCTCTGGCTCGTGTGCAGGTCGGACTGGATGATCGGCAGGATCGGCGTCACGAACGACTGGAGCAGGCCGAACGTGGCCACGCCCAGCAAGAGGCACGCCATGGCCCACGTCGGACGCTCGCGAGGTCCGGCCACGAGGACGACGGCAGCGTGCGCTATTCGCCGACGGTGATGACGCGGCGCAGCACGCGGCGGCCCGACTCTGAGAACGCAGGTCGGCTGTGCTGCAAGGTGAGGTTGTTCCAGACGACGAGGTCGCCCGGCTGCCACGGGTGCACGTAGGTGGTGTCCTCGGCGTAGATGACCGCATGCACCTCCGAGCGCAGGCTCTCGATGTCGATCCGGTCCCAGCCCGGGATGCGATCGAAGAAGATCTCGTCCACGAGGACGACTTCCTCACCCGACAGCGGATCCATCAGGAGCAGCTGCTGCTCCTTGATGATCGCGTCGGGACCCACCTCATCGGCGTTGTAGCGGTTGTCGCCGCCTCCCCAGCCGATCACGAAGACGCCACGCAGCCCACGCAGCCGGTCACGCAGCTGTTCGGGCAGCCGCTTCGCCGAAGCTCGGGCGTACACGGTCGGCGCATTGCTCTCCGGGACCTCCAGCGCATACAGCGACAACGTGCTGTACGGCGTCTCGCTGAAGATCGCATCAGCGTGGTACAGCAGGCGGCGGCTGTGCTTGACGATCGCCTCCTCGCCGGCGTTCGAGATCATCGCGTACGGCTCTGTCCTGCCATGCTCGCTGATGACCTTGCCGAAGTAGCTGGAGATGCGCACGTGGTCTTCCGCGTCGAGATCTTCGAGCCGGAAGTGCAGGAGGTGATGCTTCGCAAGGAGCCCTCGCAGCTGAGCAACCTGCTCGTCCGCAAGCGGCTGCCGTGGATCCAACCCGTCGACGGTGACGCCGATCTCGGCTGACAGCGCGGTGACTCTCACATCGTTCAGAGTGTTGTCGAGCATGGCAGCCCTCTCCGACCCGGTGGCGCAGGGCGCGGCGGCGTCAGCCGCGATGAGCTCACCTTCACACCGGTTCGCTGTCGCTGCGATGTCGGCTGAACCGGCTGCCGCCATCGCCTCATGTATAACGGGCAGATGACCCCAGCGGACGCCTACAGCTCGGTACGCGTCCGGCAAGAGGGTGGAGTCACCGAGGTCCGCTTCCACACCGATGATGGGCCACTGGTGTGGAACGCCGCTGCACACGGCGACGCCGCCGCAGTCTTCTCGGCACTTGCCCACGACCGGAGCACGAAGGTCGTCATCGTCACGGGCACCGGCGACTCATGGTGCACCACGCGGAGCATCGGCGCGGTGGGCACCGGATGGGAGCCCATCTACTGGGAGGGCAAGCGCATCCTGCGCAGCCTGCTCGACATCGAAGTCCCCGTGATAGGTGCAGTGAATGGCCCCGCCCACTACCACGCGGAGATACCGCTGCTCGGCGACATCGTCCTCGCATCAGACACCGCGGAGTTCGCGGACTTCTCGCACTTCACGACGGGTGCGGTCCCCGGAGACGGCGTCCAGCTCGTCTGGCCGTGGCTGGTGGGACATCGGCGGGCGAAGTACTTCCTCATGATGCGCGAGGTCATCAAGGTCGAAGAGGCGCGGCGCATCGGCTTCGTCAACGAAGTCCTGCCACCGGACCAACTGCTTCCCCGTGCCTGGGAGATTGCGAGGACCTGGGCGGCCAAGCCGCTTCCTCTCCTGCGCTACAGCCGCGAGGCCCTGAACACCTTCGAACGCCAGTACCTTCTCTCCGGCCTGGCTGGCGGCCTGGCGCTGGAGGGGCTCGCCTACGCCGAGTCGCCGCCGGCGCCGGACAACCTGCCCACGGACGGCTGAAGCCGGACAGCAATCCGGCCGGCCCTGAGAACCAGGGCCGGCCGGATGACTTGTCTGACTACTTGATCAGCTGCGGGATGGTGAAGTTGGACTGCGAGTCCACCCACGGGCTGCCGTTGTCGCCCTTGGACACAACCTTGAACTCCCCGTTCACGATCTCCGTGATGACCAGCATCTTCGAGAAGACACGCTGCTTCGAGAGAATGGGGTTGCCGGGGTAGGCGTTCTTGCTCAGGTCGAACGGCTGGAACACGCCGTAGTCCTGCGGACCCGAGGCTTCGAGCTTCGCCGTAAGGCTCGTCCCGGTCACCGCTTCCGAGCCGGAGCCTGCGAGCACCTTCCCGATCAGCGTCATGCCGGCCCAAGCGGCCGTGCCCCAGTCACCCTCCTGGTTCGGGTCCTCGCCGATGGCCGTGAACTGGTCGGCGAGGTCCTTCACACCAGGCGCGTCAGTCACCGTCGTCGGGATGGCGGCACCAACGGTGTAGACCCCGTTGGTCACTTCGGGGCCCCACTTCTTGAGGATGTTGGGCGTGATCGTCAGCGTGGCGCCGATCATCGGCGTCTTGTCGCCCAGCGAGTGCAGTGCAGTGAGCAGCTGGAGCAGCGGGCCCGCGGTGAGGATCTCCACGTAGGCGCCGGCCTTCGACTGCTGGAGCTTCGCGGCCGCGGTGGCCATGCTCGTCGCGTCAACCGGCGTGGTGACGGCCTCGTTGACCTTCACCCCGGCGGGCTCGAGCACGCTCTTGAGCAACCCCACGAGCAACGTCGAGGACGGACCGGCCACGACGACAGGGGTGACGGTCTTGGCTCCCATCGCCACTGCCGCCTTCGCCTCTCCCAGCAGGATCGGGACCGGGCTCGCGAGCGGGTAGCTGTTCGGGAACGACAGGCCGTTCTTGCCATTGGCCCCGAAGCCGAGGAGCGGGATCCCCGCTGCCTTCAGGATCGGCAGCGCGTACTCGGCTCCGTCACCGTCGATGCCCACCACTGCGATGGCCTTCTTGGACACGGCTTCGCGAGCACACGCCTGAGAGGTGTTCGGGTTGTGCTTGTCGTCGCAGGTGACGACATTGATCGGCCGCCCGGCAGAGCAGGACTTGTTGATCGCGCCGGCAGCCGCATTGACCGACGCCGGGATCTCCGGGTGCTCGCCGATCCCTCCCGACAGCGTCGAGACGGTCATGACGGTCAGGGCGGTACCGGGGCAGGATGCCGCGGACCCCGACGCCTTCGGCGCTGCGGTGTTCCCACCGCTGGAGCCACCACATGCGGCGACAGTCGTCAGCAGGGTCAACGCGGCAACCGGCACCACGACTGACCTGCGCAAGTGAAACGGTCTTCTCGTCAGCACTGTTGCGCCTCCCGGCACTTGGGTCTTGTCGCGTCCGGTCGTCCGGACTCATGGGCGAATCATGGAGCCCGAAGGAGTCTCCGGTCGCCTGTTCCGAGGATGTGAAACGGATACGACATTCAGCCGTAGCCGCGTCGTGAGCTGCCGGCTTCCGGTCAGCTCCTGCTGGGCTCAGCCCCGCGGTCGGCGTCCGGATCTGCACCGCTGGCGAAGTAGGCGGCGCGGAAGGCGTCCGGGTTCCGACGTAGCTCCGACGCCTCGCCCTCGAGCTCGACGCGACCCCGTCGCATGACGATGACACGGTCCGCCACGTTCAGCGCCTTGTTGACGTGTTGCTCGACGAGCAGGACACCGAGTCCGTCGTTCGCAGCCTTTCGGATGACGTCGAGCAGGTGGTCAACCACGAGTGGGGCCAGTCCCAGCGACAGCTCGTCGGCGAGAAGGATGGATGGACGGCGCGACAACGCGCGGGCAAGCGAGAGCATCTGCTGCTGTCCACCGGACAGCAGCCCTGCGCGACGCGAGAGATTCGCCTTCAGGTCGGGAAACAGCTCGAGCGCGTAGTCCTGATCGCCGCGACTCACACGGAGGTTCTCCGCGACAGTCAGGTTCATGAGGATCGCCTTCTCCTCGGTGACGAGGGCCATCCCGCCTCGAGCCCGTTCATGGAGCGGCGCCTGCGTCACGGTCCCGTGCATCTCCACCTCGCCTCCGAGCGAAGGGAGCTCACCGCAGAGCGTGAGCAACGTCGTGGTCCGGCCCGAGCCGTTCGGTCCCAGCAGCGCGACGATCTCGCCGCTGCGCACCGTGAGGTTCAGGTCGCGGACGATGACGGTGCTCCCGTACCCCGCGCTGAGGTTGCGGGCGGCGAGGCAGGTCTGCTCGGCGACGGTCACAGCGGGTTCTCCACTCGCATCGCGGTCGGCGCGATGGCGAGCGCCTCGAGCGCCGCTTCGTCATCAACCGTCTCGGTCGAGCTGCCGAGGTAGGACAGCACGACCTTGGTGTTCTCCATGACCTCCGCCGGCGGGCCGTCAGCGATGACCTCCCCGAAGTCGAGCGCGATGATGCGATCGCAGGTCTTCGCCAGCATCTCGACGTCGTGCTCCACCAGGAGCACGCCGATGCCGTGCTTCTGGACGAACGCGCGGATCGTCCGTCCGAGCTCCTCGCTCTCGTGCATGTCGAGGCCGGCAGCCGGCTCGTCGAGCAGCAGGATCGCCGGGTTGGCAGCGAACGCGCGCGCGATGCCCGCCAGGCGCGCCGTGCCCGCGGGCATCGACGTGGGCCGCAGCGAGAGCTGTTCGGTGAGCTCGAAGTCGGCAACGATCTGCGCGACCTCCGCGCTGATCATCGGGCGGCCCGGCGCCACCAGGTCCTTGAAGTAGTCCCCCATGGACTGCGTGTCTTCGGCGACGAGCAGGTTGTCGTAGAGAGACATCTCGTCGAACAGCTCGACCGTCTGCCACGAGCGACCGATGCCGCGCCGGGCGCGCTGTTCAGGACTGAGCCGGACAACCGGCTCACCCGCCAGGGTCACCGAGCCGGAGTCGGCCGCGGTGAAGCCAGTGATCAAGTCGATGATGGTCGTCTTCCCGGCGCCATTCGGACCCATGAGCCCGACGATCTCCCCGGGCGAGACCGTGAAGGACACGTCGCGCACCGCCTGGATGCCGCCGAACGCCACGCTGAGCCCTTCGATGGACAGCGTCGCCGGCTGCCGCCGCGGCAGCACGTCACCCGTACGGGCCACCGCAAGCGCCTTGGGCGGGCGGAGCTTCGCAAGCAGCGCGTGCAACTGCGAAGAGTGCATCGCGGCGATGCCGTCGGGTGCAGCCCGGAGGGTGACGATGACGACTACGCCGGACACGATCATCAGCCAGGCGTTCAGCTCCGTGACTCCCGGGAAGGCCGACTCCCACACCTTCGAGCCCAGCGCCGAGGGCTGCAGCTGCGCCCCGACGACAGTTCCAGACGCCCAGCCGATGCCGCCGATCACACCGTTGAGCACGCCGAGGATCGACGACAGGGCGTCGAAGTTGTTGAAGGTGATGTTCGAGCCGGCGTGAAAGCCGATGAGCACGCCGGCGACACCAGCGATACCCGCGGCCAGCGCGAAGGAGTACATCTTGGCGCGGTACACGCCTACGCCGAGCGCGGCCGCCGCCCGTTCGTTGCTGCGCACCGCCAGCAGCCGGTGGCCGGACCGGCCACGCCGCACGTTTGACACCATCAGACCGATCAGGACGAACAGCCCGAGCGAGAACATCGCGTACCGGTTCGGGTGGACGATCGGGTCGATGCTCAGGCCGAAGAAGGCCGGCGCAGAGACCGTCAGGCCGAAGTACCCGCCGGTGAGCGACGAGTTGTCGAAGACGACCGCCTGGATGACGGCCGCCATCGCCAGGGTCGCGATGCCGAGGTTCACACCTCGGCTGCGCAGCGCGGGGATCGCCACGATCAACCCGACCGGGATGGTGCACAGCGCGGCCAGAAAGAGTGCCGCGACGAACGGCATATGGGTGTCGACCACCATCCGCGCGGCAGCCCAGCTGCCGAACCCGGCGAGTGAGTACTGAGCCAGGGACAGCTGACCTGCGTAGCCGGTCACCACCACGATCGACAGCAGCAAGATGCCACCTGCCATGGTTGTCGTGACCGCGTCGTTCCACGTGTCGGAGACCGTGACGACGAGGCCGAGGCCGACGAGCAGCCCGAGCGCCAGCAGGGGGCGGTTGATCCGGCCGTCGCCGGCGAGCTGCAGCTTGTACTGCGTCTCACCTCGGCGCAGCCGGGCGCTACCGCGCAGCACAAGCACGCCAACGATGAGGAGCAGCGGAAGCACGTTCGGCAACCCGGACAGCGACAAAGGATCGACGTGAATTCCGTGCGCGATATCGGTCTGGTACAGAGCGAGCAGGCTCTGACCGACTCCGATGAAGACGGCACCTGCGATCGTGAGTGGGAAGGACGTGAAGCGGCCGAGGAGCGCTGCGGCCAGGGCCGGGATCACCAGGAGCGCGAGCGTCTGCGCCTGAAGGGTGACCGTCGGCGCGATGAGAATCGCCGCGAAGGTCGAGAGCACGCCGGCGGCGGCGAAGTTCACCAGCTCGTTGACCGTGGGCGACCACCCAGACGCAGCGGCGACCCGCCGGTTCTCACTCACGGCGGAGGTCGCGAGCCCGAAAAGGGTCTTCGAGTAGATGAACCAGAGGACGGAGGCGAGCGCGAACGTGATGCCGATGATGATGAGGTTCTGCACGTTGACCTGGATCTGACCCGTCAGGTGGATCCGGTTCGTAGGCAGGATGGGATGCGGTGCGTTCAGGTGCTCGCCATAGACGACGACGAGGAACCCCACGGCGGCCGACATCAGACCGAGTGTCGCGATCAGCTTGGCCAGGATCGAGGCCCTGCCCATGAACCGGATGGCGACGTGGGTGAGGACGCCCAGCGCGGCCCCCAGGACAAGGCTGGCGATGAGCGCCAGTGCTGTCGGCCAGCCACGCCCGTCTCTGAGCGAGTAGAAGGCGCAGGCGCCGATGCCACCGAACGCGGCGGCCGAGAAGTTGATGACGCCGGACGCACGCTGGACGAGCACGATCGACAGCGCGACAAGTGCGATCAGGGCACCCGTGGACACCCCGATCACGACGAACTGGAGCGTCTCTTGGCTGAGAAGTGGCGTCATCGGCCCTCTTGGCTTGGCGTCGGTTCCCGGCGAGGCTCCGGCATCGCGCGCAGTCTCTCCTCGGGCCGAGCGGAACGTCCACCACTGGGGCAGGGCGACATGTTCCTGAAACCGACCCGCGGCAACGTGGCGCGTACGTTCACACCCGTTCCGGGCGACGAGGAGGACCGTGACACGGCCTGTCGTCGATCGCCGATCGCAGCTTCGTCGTGTGCTGTCGCCGCGGTCCATCGCGGTGGTCGGCGCGAACGACCGGTTGCTGTCAGCTCTCGCGGTTCCCGAGATCCAGCGATCGGCGGCCGAGGTCTCGCTCGTCAGCCGTAGTCACCCGACTCTCTACGGACAGGCGACTGTCAGCTCGCTGTCCGACATCGGCCACCCCGTCGACACGGTCCTCGTCATGACCGGTGCCGAGCAGGCCGTCCAGATAACCCAGGAGGCCGCCCAGCTCGGCTGCGGAGGCGTCATCGTGATCGGCGGAGGCTTCGCCGAGACCGGTCCCGAGGGGGCCCTGCGGCAACGCGAGCTGGTCGACCTGGCACACAGTTCGGGCATGGCCCTCATCGGGCCGAACTGCCTGGGTTTCGTCAATGCTGATGCAGGGGTGTACTGCAGCCTGATCGGCAACCTGCCGCTGCGTCCGGGAAATGTCGCCGTGCTCGCCCAGAGCGGCTACCTGCTCCGCGCGGCCCTCAACGCCGGCCACGAGCGCCAGCTCGGTTTCAGTCACGCGGTGTCGTCGGGCAACGAGGCGGTCGTCGACGTGCTGGACCTGATCGACCACGCGATCGCCGATGACGCAACCCGCGTGATCTGTCTCGTGCTCGAGAAGATCCCGTCCTGGGAGGGTCTGGTGGAGGCGGCGTCCCGTGCGCGCGCGGCCGGGAAGCCGATCGTGGCGCTCAAGCTGGGTCGAAGCGAGCGGGCGCGCAGTGCCATCCAGTCGCACACCGGTGCCATCGCCAGCGCCGGATGGGTCTACGAGGTGGCATTTCGGCAGGCGGGCATCCTCACCGCCATCGACCTCGACGACCTGCTGGACCAGGTCCAGCTGCTGGCCGGCCTCACCCACGATCGCTGGGCGCGCACGTCGCGGATCGCCATCGTCGCCAACTCAGGCGGCACGGCATCGCTCGCGGCCGACATCACGGCAGACAACCGCGAGCTCGAGCTGCCGGAGCTCCCCGAGCTCCGGCCGTGGCTCCGGGAGAGATTGGGCCCGCAGGCGCTGCCCAACCCCCTCGACCTGACGGGCGCAGCCCTCACGGACGTGACGCTGCTGCAGGAGATCTTCGAGCAGTACGGGCGGAGCAGCGACGTCGACGCCGTGCTGTTCTGCTCCGGTCTCGCCGCTCACGACGAGCAGCGAACCCGGCCCCTCGAGGCACTCTGCGCAGCGGCAGATGCCAACGCGGACACCACCTTGTTCATCGCAACCTGTGCCGAGGCGAGTGCACTTGCCGACTGGCTTCCGGACAAGCTCAAGGGGAGCCGGGTCGGCTACGCGCGCGGCTTCGCCTCTGCACTCCGGGCACTCACCGCGATGAACCGCTACCTCGAGAGCGCACCGTCGGAGCCGCTCCCCGTCGACACGGCTGCCGGCGCCGGGCGCCTCGTCGCGGACCCCACGACGGCCGACACCTACAGCAGCGGCGGAGCTCAGCTGCTGCGGTTCGGCGCCGGCATGCGCCTGCTGCGCGACTTCGGTATCGACACTGCGCCCTACGTCCTGCTCGACGGACAACGTGCGACGGACAGCGTGTCGGCCGGGGAGCTGGGGGATCAGCTGGTCGTCAAGCTGGCGGACGTGCCCCACCGCACCGACATCGGCGCCGTTCGGGTGGGCATCGCGGCCGGCTCCGTCGCGTCGGAGGCGGCGCAGCTGAAGCTCCTTGCCGAGCAGCACTCAGCGGACAGCACAGTGGTCTGCCAGGCACTGCTGCAGGGCACGTCGGAGCTTCTCGTCGGCCTCAAGGCCGGGACGGAGTTCGGAACGGTGCTGGTGCTGGGTCAGGGCGGCGTTGCGGTCGAGCAGTCACCGTGCATTGTGGGGCGGGTCCTCCCGCTCACCGCTCAGCAGCGCGAAGAGCTGGTCGACGAGCTGGGCAACCGGACCGGCTTGGCGTCGGCCCGCGCGGGCGCGCTGTGGGACCGACCCGGCCTCGTCGCCCTCGTGACCGCCGTGGAAGCACTGGCACACGCCTGCCCGTGGTTGGACTCGCTCGACCTCAACCCGGTGATCCTGGCCAGCGAAGGACCGGTCGCCGTCGACGTGGCTGCGACCCTCGGCGCCGCGCCCGGTCGCGGCGACGACGCCGTACCCGAGACCTAGGAGCTTGTGGTGGCAGCGATCACGCGTAGGGACAGCGAGGACGGGATCGTCACGCTCACGTTCACCCGGCCGGAGAAGCTCAACGCGGTGAGCCCGCAGATGTGGAACGTCCTCCGTGACACGCTCGAGGACTTCGCCGAGCGCGACGAGCTCCGCGTGCTCGTCATCACGGCCGAGGGTCGCTACTTCACGTCCGGCAACGACCAGGTGGAGCGTGACGACCTGCTCGGGCGGCAGGGACCGCCCGTGTGGTTCCGCGAGGGGGTCGACGTCCACGAGATCCCCAAGATCAGCATCCGTCGCGAGTACCGCCGGTTGCATCTGCTGTTCGACGAGCTCGAGGCCGTCGAGAAGCCCATCGTCGTGGCGATCCAGGGCAGGTGCCTCGGCGTCGGGGTCGAGATGGCGGTGTCGTGCGACTTCCGCCTGGCATCCGACGCAGCGTCCTTCTGGGTGCCGGAGATCGTACGAGTCGGCGCGCTGCCGGGGTCGGGCGGCATCAGCCGCCTCACGCGGCTCGTCGGGCCGCACTGGGCGCGCTGGCTGTCGATGGCAGGCGAAGAGGTGACCGCACAGGAAGCCGTCTCGATGGGGCTGGTTCATGCGGTCTATCCCGCGGACACCTTCATGGAGCGGGTGATGGAGTTCGCGCGCCGGCTGGTCGCCATCCCGGCCGACCTGCTGGGGGCCGCGAAGATCGGTATCGACACAGCAGCCGATGTCGACCGCACCGCAGCACGCAACTTCGACCGTCTCGCCAACACGGTCTTCCTCACCTCACCCGCCTACCTCCAGCAGAAGCGCGACTTCGAGCAACGAAGCCGTGGCAAGACGGAGTCGGCGGAGGGGGGCGACTGACGTGGTCGACCTGAGGCTTGGCTACGACGACTGGCGCGCTGAGGTGCGCCAGTTCCTCGCCGATGAGCTCCCGCCGGGCAAGGAGTTCTATCTCGACTACGACGAGGCGGAGCACAAGTGGGACTTCGCCGTCGAGTTCACGAAGAAGGTGTCGGAGAAGGGGTGGATAGGCCTCACCTGGCCGCGCGCCTACGGCGGTCTCGAGCGCTCGGTGGTCGAGCAGTACATCCTCCTCGAGGAGTTCCACCGGGCCGAGGCGCCGCTGCTCAACCTGATCGGCTGGTCCCTCACGGCCGGCATGCTGCTCTACGGCGGCACCGAGGAGCAGAAGGCGACGATGCTCCCCGAGATCGCATCCATGAAGACGATCTGGGCCGAGGGCCTGACCGAGCCCGGAGCGGGGTCGGACCTCGCCGGCCTGACGACGTCGGCAGTCCCCGACGGCGATGACTGGCTCGTCACCGGTCAGAAGACCTACACGACCTTCGGGTCGCGTTCCGATCTGCTGCTCGCCATCGTCCGCACCGACCCCTCGGCGAAGCGCCGACACGAGGGGCTCAGCTTCTTCGGCGTCGACCTCCGAGCGCCGGGAGTGACCGTCCAGCCGCTGTGGAACATCGCCGGTGGACGGCAGAACCACATCTTCATGGACCAGGTCCGGGTGCCGGCCAGCCGCCTCATCGGAGAGGTGAACCGCGGCTGGGAGTACATCACCAGGTCCTTCTACACGAGCGGGGTGCCGTTCCTGCGGCACTCGACCATGGAACGCAAGTACCGGCTCCTGACGGCGTACTGCACGACCGCGAAGCGGGGCGGACGGCTGCTGATCGACGACCCCGAGGTACGCGGCAAGCTCGCCGAGATCGACATCATGATGGAGGTGCAGCGGGTGCTGGCGGAGACCGGCCTTTCCGACACCGTGAACGGCCGGCGGTCCGATGCCACCTCGATCTACCAGGTGCTGGCGAAGGAGTCGATCCCGCGCTTCGCACAGCTGGCGTTCGAGATCGTCGGTCCCCTCGGCCAGCTCAGCGGCGAGTCGCCCTACGCAGCTCTGCACGGCGAGCTGCAGGCGTGGTACCTCCAGGCCTTCGGCAACCACGCCGCAGGTACGCCGCAGATCAAGCGCATGGTCCTAGCCACCCGCGGACTCGGGCTGCCGAAGTAGGAGTCGACGATGCTGGACACAGATTTCGACGCGGACCAAGAGGCACTGCGGCTGGTGGCCCGGGACTTCCTGGCTGCGACCGTGCCGCTGGGCTCACTGCGCGGGCCTGACTACCCCCACGACGTGCAACCGACCTTCGCGTCCGAGACCTGGCGCGCGGTGGCTGACCTGGGATGGCTCGGGCTGGGGATCCCGGTCGAGTACGGCGGCGGCGGCGCCGGCCTCACAACCCTGTGTGCCCTGTACGGCGAACTCGGGCGGGCACTCGTGTCCGCGCCCTGTCTCGAGGTCGCCGTCGTCGCGGGGGGCGTGATCGCGTCGGCAGGCACCGAGCAGCAGAAGACCGAGCTCTTGCCGGAGCTCTGCGCCGGGCGCCTCGTCGTGATCCCGACCCTGGTCGGCGAGAACGGCGAGATCGACGTTCGCGAGACGGTCACGTCCGCAGAGCGCACCGATGAGGGCTGGCGCTTGACCGGGACCAAGCCCCTCGTCGCGTACGCAGGATCGGCCGACCTGTTCCTGGTCCCCGCCCACGCGGGCGGCGACGCCGCGGGCGACGTGTCGATGTTCCTGGTCCCTGCCGCAGCGCCCGGGGTCGTGGTGACGTCCTTGCCCAGCATGTCCGGAGTGCCCCTCTCTGCGGTCGAGCTGTCCGGTGTGACAGTCGGCGCCGACGCCGTGCTCGGGATGCCAGGCCGAGGGATGGACCACCTGGCCCCGGCGATGCTCCGCGGCAAGGTGCTGCGCTGCGCCGAGATTGCCGGCGCGGGCGAGCGGGTGCTCGACATCACGGTCGCCTACGCGAAGCAGCGTGAGCAGTTCGGCAAGCCGATCGGCCAGTACCAGGCGGTCCAGTACCTGTGCACCGACCTCGCGATGGCCACGCGCGTGACGCAGCTGCTGGCCCGACAGGCCTCGTGGATCCTGGACGAGCAGGCACCGCACGAGAACCGCGTCCGCGCGGCGCTGGCTTATGGCTCAGACGCTGCCCGTCAGATCGCGCACTGCTCCCACGAGGTTCTCGCGGGGCTCGGTTTCATGGTCGAGCACGACCTGCACCTGTTCACGCGCCGGCTGAAGCACTGGGAGATGGACCTCGGCGACGCCGGCCACCACAGTCGCTTGCTGGCCGACCTGCTCGGCGCGTCCGCTGCGTCCTGACCCTCAGCTCACGAAGCCGCCGTCACGGCGCTGGATGCGCTGCTGCGAGCACGTCGATCTCCCGCCGCAGCGCCGCATAAGGATGCGCGTCCGTCATCTCGCTCGCGTGGAACATCCGGTTGTGGCAGATCGCCACGGCCAGTCGCCGGTCGAGATCGGCCCAGCCGATGGAAGAACCGACGCCCCCGTGGCACAGCAGATGGGGGCCGGTCCCCGCCACGACGTCTGAGCGCCAATAGCCACCAACGGTGAGGTCGAGGGGGATGACCCCTCCCCCGCCCATCACCGCGTCGATCTGCTCTGGGTTCTCGCGCGGCGTCGTCAGGCTCAGCAACAGGTCCTCGGAGAGCAACCGGACACCGTCGAGCTCCCCGCCGTTGGCGAGCATCGCAAAGAAGCGCGCCGCTCCGCGGGCCGACATGACGCCGCCGGAGCCGGGAAGGCACGCCTGCAGGACGTCGCGTCGGTTGAACGTGGCGGGTGTGAACGGCACGGCGAGCGGCTTTGCCGCGATGCTGACCGGGTCGGTCTCGATGATCACGTCCATGCTGCTGGACAGCACCGCGACCCGCTGCAGTGCCTCGTCCGGGACACCGAGCCAGAGGTCTTCGATCCCGAGCGGTGTGCAGATCTCCTCGCGGACGAACTCACCGAACGGGCGGCCCTCGGGGTCGCAGCGCCGCACGAGCTCGCCGATCAACCACCCGTAGACGTGCGAGTGGTAGGCGCTCCGGGTGCGGGGAGGGAAGAGGGCCGGCAGCGCCGCGACGCGCTCCACCATCCAGTCCCAGTCGCACATGCGCTCGGCTGTCACCTCCGCAGGCATCTGGGGCGCCCCGGACCGGTGCGTGAGTGCGTCCCTAACAGTCGTCGACTCCTTCCCGCGCACGCCGTACTCGGGCCAGTGATCGGCGACGCGGTCGTCGTAGCCCAGCAACCCGCGGTCAGCCAGGATGTGAAGCGCGGTCACGGTGACTGCCTTGCTGACCGAGAAGACCGGGAAGAGCGTGCGCTCGTCGACCGCGCGTCCCGTCGCGGGATCGGCGGTCCCCGCCCAGGCATCGAGGAAGCGCTCCGCCCCGAGGTACCCGGCGATCTGGATGCCCTGCTCCCCCAGCTCGATCGCTCGCTGCAGAGCTGCCGCCACTCCATCGGGCTCAGCCATCAGGCATCCCTTCCTGCTCCGGTCCGGCGTTGCCCTTCCGTCGCAGCGACGCTACGTGGGCGGAGATGTGACCCCGCTTTCATCTGTCGGCCCCCGCGGTGACAGTGCGCCGAAATGCAACGAAGGGGAGGCTGGAATCGTGACGACGCCGGGTTGCCCAGTCCGCCGCCTCGAGCCGTTCTCCGCCGAGTTCACCGCTGACCCGTATCCGACCCTTGCACGGGTTCGCGAGGAAGGTCCGGTCGTCTACGACGACAGCCTCGACATGTTCGTCGTCAGTCGCTACGACGACATCGACAGCATCCTGATGGATCCCCAGACCTTCTCCTCCGGGAACGTCGTCCGGCCGGTCTGCCCTGTCGGTGAAGAGGCACGGGAGATCCTGGCGAACTTTCACCTGGATCCTGTCCTTGCCAACAGCGATCCTCCCCGCCACCCGCGGATGCGCCGGGTCACCGCGAAGCGGCTGACGCCTCGGCGCATGCACATGCTCGAGAGCGAGATCCGGGCCCGTGCGGAGCAGCTCGTCGACGCGATGCTTGCGCTTCCGGTCGCCGACTTTGCCGCGGAGGTCGCCTTTCCGTTGCCGGCGTACACCGGGTTGGTCCTGCTCGGTTACCCGAGCGAGGACTTCGAGCAGCTCAAGGCGTGGAGCCGCAATCGGGTGCAGCTGAACTGGGGTCGTGCCGACCCGGCGCTGCAGGCCGAGATCGCCAGGAACCTGGTCGCTCATTGGGAGTACACGTCGCGCGTGGTGATGGACCGGTACGACAACCCGCAGGACGACCTCATCAGCGAAGTGGTGCAATCGCACCGGGAGGACCCTGAGGGGCTCACCCTCAACGAGGTCATCACGCTGATCTTCACGATCACCACCGCGGCGCACGAGTCGACGACCAACGCGATGCTCAATGCCCTGCGCGTGCTTCTGGAGCACCCCGATCAATATGCGCTCCTGGCGCGTGACCCGAGCCTGGTGCCCAACGCCGTCGAGGAGACCCTTCGTTACGTGGGCAGCGTCATCAGCTGGCGCCGGCAGACGACTGCCGCGACACAGGTTGCCGGCGTGGACATCCCCGCGGGATCGCAGGTGCTGATGCTCTTCGGCGCGGCGAACCGCGACCCGGCGCACTTCGCCGAGCCCCAGCGGTTCGACGTGACCAGAGACAACGCCTCGCAGCACTTCACCTTCGGGCGCGGCACCCACTACTGCCTGGGCGCCGCCCTCGCCCGGATCCAGCTCCAGGTCGTGCTCGACCTGCTCGTGCGACGCGCACCGAGCCTGCAGCTTGCGCCGCAGGAGATCGAGTTCATGCCCAACCTGTCGCACCGCGGGCCGCTCCGGCTCCTGGTGCGGACGAGCGCCCCGGCATGACGGCCACAGCGACATGAAGGCGTACCGCCTGCTCGAGTGGGGGCGGCCGCCCGAGCTCACCGAGGTCCCTTCGCCCCGACCCGGACCCGGCGAGGTGCTGGTCAAGGTCGCCGCAGCCGGGCTCTGTCACACCGACCTCCACTTCGGTGCGGCTCCCCCGGGCGCCTTTCCCTACCCGACGCCGTTCACCCTGGGCCACGAGGTTGCCGGCTGGGTGAGCGACATCGGGCCGGGGGCGGAGGCCATCGAGCTCGGGCTTCCTGTGGTGGCGCTGGCGCACTCCTGGTGCGGCAGCTGCAGGAACTGCGTTTCGGGGAACGAGAACTACTGTCCGCATCACGACTCCGGGCTCGGCTTCGGTGAGGACGGCGGCCTGGCGGAGTGCGTCGTCGTCCCGCGCCACTCGCTCGTACCGCTGAACGACCTGGACCCCAGGGCCGCCGGCCAGCTGGCCTGTGCGGGGATCACGGCCTACCACGCTGTCAAGCGACTCGTCGGCAAGCTCGTGCCCGGGTCGACCTGCGTGGTGATCGGCCCCGGCGGCATCGGGGCGATGGCAGTGCAGTGCCTCAAGGCGATGACGACGGCGCGCATCGTGGTGGTCGACGTGTCGCCTGCGCGCCTTGCCTACGCGGTCGAGCTTGGCGCGGACCTCGCGCTGCTTGCCGACGACAGCCTCGACGGGGAGCTGGCAGCAGCCACATCCGGCTTGGGCGCCGAGGCGGTTCTCGACTTCGTGGGGACGCAGTCCACCGTCGACACAGCGCTGCGAGCGGCCGCTGCGCTCGGGTCCGTCGCGATCGTCGGCGGTGGGGGTGGCGTCGCGAAGGTCTCATGGGGGACCGTGCCACGCGAGTGCGAGATCTACATCCCGCAGAACGGCACGCTCACCGACTTGCGTGAAGTCGTGGCGCTGGCGGAGAGCGGCCGGATTCGACTCGACAGCGAGCTCTTCAGCTTCGACCAGCTGGAGACTGCCTACGACGCCCTGCGCAGCGGTGCCCTCCGGGGTAGGGCCATGGTGGTCATGCCATGACATACATGACTCACACAGTGCCGAAAGGCTCTGCTGGCTAGCGTCCAGTCGAAGCAGCCCGCTTCAGTCGTCATGAGGGGTCGCCCGTGTACACCACATCGACGGCGCGAACCGCCCCCGACAAGCCCGCGATCATCTTCGAGCCGGGCGGCACGGTCGTCACGTACGGGGAGCTCGACAGCCGGGCGAACCAGCTGGCGCACCTGTTCCGGAGCAGCGGTCTGCAGTCCGGCGACCACGTCGCGATCTACCTGGACAACCATCCGACGTTCCTGGAGTTCTGCAGCGCCGCGGAGCGGTCCGGGCTGTACTACACGTGCGTGAGCGCCCAGGCCAAGCTCGATGAGCTCGCCTACGTCGTCGACAACTGCGACGCGCGCCTCCTGGTCACCTCCGAGGCGCGGGCCGACGTCGTCCGCGCTGCGATCGAGGACGGTCGGATTCCCCACGTCGAGCGCATCTTGTTGGTCGACACGACCGTTGCCCCGACCGCGCCCTTCGAGTCGTACGCCGAGGCGATCGCAGCCGCCCCCACCACGCCGATCGCCGACGAGCAGAGCGGCACCTGGATGCTCTACTCGTCCGGCACGACCGGCCGACCCAAGGGGATCCTGCGGCCACTCCCCGCCCTCCGCCCGGATGAGCCCCAGCCGTTCCTCGACCTCATCAACAGCCAGATCTTCCAGATGGGCCCGGACCGGGTGTACCTGTGCGCCTCTCCGACCTACCACGTCGCCCCGCTCAGCCAGTGCTCCGTCGCATTGCGCGCCGGCGCAACGATCGTGCTGATGCAGCGCTTCGACCCGATCCTGTACCTGGACTGCATCGAGCGCTACCGGGTGACCAACGCCGGACCGGTTCCGACCATGTTCGTGCGGTTGCTCAAGCTGCCGGACGAGATCCGAAACCGCTACGACGTCTCCTCGCTGAAGCGGGTCGTGCACCAGTCGGCGCCGTGCCCTGTCGAGGTCAAGCGCGCCATGATCGAGTGGTGGGGACCGGTGCTGCTGGACCTGTACGGCGCGTCCGAGTCACAGGGACTCGCTCTCATCACGTCGGAGGAGTGGCTGGAGCACCCAGGCAGCGTCGGACGGACGGTCTACGGCGTGCCGCACGTGCTGCGCGACGACGGCAGCGAATGCGGCGTCGGTGAAGCCGGCCTCATCTACTTCGAGGGGACACCCGCCTTCGAGTACTACAAGGACCCCGGTCACATGGCCGACATCCTCGATCCGTCGGGCACCATGACAACCGCTGGTGACTTCGGCTACCTCGACGCCGACGGCTACCTCTACCTCACTGAGCGTCGCGCCAACGTGATCCTCCGAGGTGGCGTCAACATCTACCCGCGCGAGATCGAGGACGTGCTGATCGGGCACCCGAAGGTGTTCGACGTCGGTGTCTGCGGTGTGCCCCACGAGGAGTACGGCGAAGACCTGCTGGCCCTGGTCCAGCTGATGCCCGGCGTGCTGCCCACCGCGGATGTCTCCGCCGAGCTGGTCGCCTACTGCAATGACCGGCTCTCACGTCAGAAGTGCCCGAAGGTCATCGAGTTCGTGAGCGAGCTCCCGCGCCTGGCGAGCGGGAAGCTGTCGCGCAAGCTGCTCCGCGACGCCTATCGCGACAACGGGCAGCGCGACCCACTGTCCTCGAACAGGTGCGCGCCTCTCTCGGAGGGCGCGACGAGCGAAGACGACCTGACAACGGTTGAGTAGATGCTCGTCATGGCGGCCAGCCCGACCGCCAGGTCCGTGGAGTTCTTCGACGCGCACGGTCACGGGCGTGTCGACGGCATCACGGGTCTGATCGCCCAGCCGCACGAGATCGGCTGGGACCCGGTGGCCCGGATGGCCTACCTGACACACACCTATCGCGACGGCGCCTACGGCGGACCGCACCCCAAGGGCCATGAGATCAGCGTGATCGACGTCGACCGCAGAAAGCTCGTGCGCGTCATCGACACCGCGCCGTACTACGCCCCCCACGACATCGCCGTGAACAGCTCAGGCACCGTCTTTGCCGGCATCGAGATGGTCGGTGGTGTCAACGGCCTGCTCGCCATCGACCCTGTCGCCGGGCAGGTGGTCGACGTACTTCCGCTCGGGGCGCCGGATGCGCACTGGATCGCCCTGGCAGACGACCCCGCCAAGCTCTACGTGACGCACAAGGACGCGCCCCACCTGTCGATCGTGGACACGTCGGCCTTCACGCTGGCCGGCACCCTCGACCTGCCGGGCGGTGCTGAGGAGGTCGACGTCTCGCCGGATGGCCGGTGGGTCTTCGTCGTCACCCCACGGTTCGAACGATCGCCGGAGCGTCGCGGTCCGTCCCGGCTGGTCAAGATCGACACTTCCACCGACCGGATCGTCGACAGCCTCGAGTTTGCCCACTACAACGTCGGCGTCCACGTGGCGGCCGACCTCACCGTGCTCGTCACGTCCACCGAGGTCGTCGCCAAGTCGGTGGCGAGCTCGGACGAAGCCAGCCGGACCCGCCCCGGCGGGATCCTCTCGATCGTCGACGGCAACACGATGCGGCTCAGGGCGCGGCTCCCGGTCGGTGCGCAGCCGCTGACAGTGCGCACGTCGCCGGACAGCGGGACGGCATGGGTGGCCAGCCTCGGCACGGGCAACGTGACGGTCATCGACCTCGGGCGCCTGGCACCGGTTGCGGAGCTCGAGTGCGCTCGTGATGCGGGCGTCCGGTCGGCACACGGCCTCTGCGTCGTCACACCTGTCGCTTCGCCATGATCTTCAACGTGCGGGCCGGCAGGATCCGCCCGACGGCGTCGCCGAACTCCACACGGCCGCCGCCCGCGGCCGGTGCAGACGCGCTGACGCGCACCTCGTCCCCGTCCTCCAGGTAGCCGCGCTGCGTGCCGTCGGCAAGGGTGAGCGGCTGCGTGCCGTTGAGGCTGAGCTCGAGCAGCGATCCCTGACTCGCGACATCGAAGCTCGACACCGTGCCGGAGGCACACAGGTCACCGGTGCGCAGCGTTGCACCATTGACCGTCAGATGTGCCATCTGCTGCGCAGCGGACCAGTACTGCGTCACGAACCGCGGCCGCGACACGACCTGACCGTTGATGACGAGCTCGAGCTCGATGTCGTAGCCGCGCGGCTGGGGGTGGTCGAGGTAGGGCAGCGGCGCCGGCTCCTGCGGTGGCCCATCGGCCGCGGCCGCGACGAGAGCGGCGTACGGGACGACCCACGGGCTGATCGTGGTGGCGAACGACTTGCCGAGGAAGGGGCCGAGCGGCTCGTACTCGAACGCCTGGATGTCCCTGGCGCTCCAGTCGAGGAGGATCAGCATGCCGAAGACGTGCTTGGCGAAGTCCTCCACCGGAACCGGCTCGCCGAGCCGCGAGGGAACGCCGACCACGAAGGCCATCTCCACCTCGACGTCGAGGCGACCCGTCGGAGCGAGCTCCGGCCGACCCGTGGTCGGCACCTGACCCCGTGGACGCACGACATCGGTGCCCGACAGGACGACGGTCCCGGAGCGGCCGTGGTAGGCAACAGGCAGCTCACGCCAGTTCTTCTTCAGGGGCTCCTGCCCGGGCCGCAGGATGCGGCCGGCATTCGTCGCGTGCTCGAGACCGGAGTAGAAGTCGACGTAGTCGGCGACCTCGATCGGCATGTGCAGGGCGACGTCCGCCACGGGGTGCATCGACGACGCGGCGGTCGACTCGTCGGCGAGCACCGCACCGACCTGTTGGGCCGTCCGCTCCCAGATCGCGGGGCCGGCGGCGAGGAAGGGGTTCAGGCTCGGCCTGGCGAACAGCGGGTCCATCAGCGCGACGGAGAGGTCGAGCACCCTGTCGCCGACGGCGACGCCGACGCGCGGGTCGCCACCGCCGACCGAGAAGACGCCGTACGGCAGGTGCCTTGCCGCGCTGTCGGGGCTCACGAGGCGTCGAAGCCGCGGACGAGCCCGTTCCACACCGAGTCGTAGTCGCCTTGCAGGAGCTCGGTCGACAGGGCCTGCGCCGTCGGGATGATCGGCCACCGCGTCTCGAACATCACCGCGAGGGTGTTGTCCAGCTTCTCGGGGACGAGGTCGGCGGCGCTGGCCTTGTCATAGGTGGCGGCATCCGGGCCGTGGGCCGTGAAGGAGTTGTGCAGGCTGGCACCGCCCGGCAGGAAGCCCTCCGCCTTCGCGTCGTACACGCCTTCGACGAGGCCGAGGAACTCGCTCATGACGTTGCGGTGGTACCACGGCGGGCGGAACGTCCCTTCGGCCACCAGCCACCGCGGCTTGAAGGCGACGAAGTCGACGTTGGCCAAGCCGGGTGTGTCCGTCCCCGAGGTGAGCACCGTGTAGATCGACGGGTCCGGGTGGTCGAAGCTGATGGTGCCGATGGCCATGAACGTCGCGAGGTCGTACTTGTAGGGCACGTAGTTGCCGTGCCAGCCCACGACGTCGAGCGGCGAGTGGTCGTAGGTCGAGGCCCAGAGGTTGCCACCGAACTTCTGCACCAGCTCGAAGGTTCCCTGCCGGTCCTCGTAGCTGGCGACCGGTACGGCGAAGTCGCGCTCGTTCGCGAGCCCGTTCGCGCCGATGGGCCCGCGCTCGGGCAGGGTGAACGCGCTTCCGTAGTTCTCACCGACGTATCCGAGGCAGACGTCGTCGAGAAGCTCGACGCGGAAGCGCAGCCCGCGTGGGACCACCGCGATCTCCCCGGGACCGACGATCAGCCGGCCGAGCTCGGTGTGCACGAGAAGCCGCCCCTGCCACGGCACCATCATCATCTCGCCGTCGGCGTTCACGAAGAACCGGTCGTCCATCGACCGGTTCGCGCGGTACCAGTGGATGCCCAAGCCGGACCGGGTGCGGCAGTCACCACTGACCCCGAGCGTGAACAGCCCGTCGATGAAGTCGAGAGGCTCCGTGGGCGCGGTGGCAGGGTTCCACCGGAGGCGGTTCGGCGTGAGGTTCTCCGGATCGCCGGGCGCGCTCAGCAGCGTCCCGGTTCCGATGCGCTGGTAGGGCGCGTGTGCCGCGGACGGAAGGATCCGGTAGACCCAGGTACGCAGGTTCGCGGCCCGCGGCTGGGTGAAAGCCGTGCCGCTGATCTGCTCGGCGAACAGGCCGTGCGGCGCGCGCTGCGGTGAGTTCTGCCCGACCGGCAAGGTGCCTGGCCGCGCCTCGCTGTGATGGTGGTTTCCGAAGCCCGACAGGTAGCTGAGGTCCTCGGTCATGCGACAGCCCCTTCGCGGCGGCACGCCGACAGGTCGAGCCACAGCTCCTTGGGCGACCGCGTCGCGGCGTTGGGCTCATAGGGGAACGACTGCCCGGGCAGCAGGGCGACCTCTGGCGCGGCCGCCGTGAGGAGTCGCAGCACGACCTCCCCCTGCATGCGTGCCAGCGGCGCACCGAGGCAGAAGTGGATGCCCTTGCCGAAGGAGAGGTGCCGGCGGGCTCTCTCACGCCGCACGTCGAACGTGTCGGCCTCGCTGAACTCCTCATCGTCGCGGTTGGCCTCGCCCAGCACGATCAGCAGCTCGGCTCCGGCCGGCAGGTCCACCCCTCCGACGGTGACCGGCTTGGTCGTGATCCGTGACCAGGCGAACTGGCTCGCGTCGTAGCGCAGTGCCTCCTCGACCGCATTCGGGATGAGCGAGGGGTCAGCGCAGATGTCCTGCCACTGCTGTGGCCTTTCGAGCAGCCGGCGCACCGCGTGCACCAGCAGCGCCGTCGTGGTCTCGTGGGCACCGGCGCTCAGCAGGAACACGATGTTGGCGATGTCGACGAGCGAGAGGGACTCGGGCTCGGTGCGGTGGATCTCCAGCAGCTCGCTGATCGCGTCATCGCGCGGACTTGCCTTGCGCTGCTCGATCACGCCCTCGATGTAGTCCGAGAACGCCAGGATGTTCCCCGCGATCTCCAGCTGCTGCTCCGCGGTCGGGCTCCCCCACGTCATGATCTGCCGGTTGGTCACCCACTCCTTGATCCTGTTGGTGTCCTCCGTCGGGAACCCGAGCAGCTCGAACGCCGTGATCGCGGGAAGCGGAAACGCGAGCTCGGCGTACCAGTCGGCGGTCGGCTTGGTGAGCATCTGCTCGATCATCTCGGCTGCCCGCTGCTCCACGACGCCGCGCAGCGTCCGGAGCCGGCGCAGCGACAGCACCGCCTGCACGTGCTTGCGCATCTCGCTGTGCCGCTCGCCGTCGGCGTTGCTCAGCGTGGGCAGCCGCGGGAACGCCTTGGCCAGCACCGCCTGCGCGTCGGCCGACAGTGGGCACAGCGGCTTCACCGTGATCGCGGACGAGAAGTCACTCGGGTTCATGAGGATCTGCTCGACATCGGAGAACCGCGTCACGACGTAGCGCTGCAAGGTCGACGAGAAGAAGACGCGTCCGTCGCCGCGCGTGGCCCGCAGGACCGGATGCGGGTCGGTGAGGTAGTCCGGCGAGAACGGGTCGAAGGTCTCGCTGACCGGGCAGGACATGGGCGAAGTCTCTTCGTGGGTGTCTTTCAGGCGGCTTTCGAAAGGCTTCGCGTGCTTCAGACAGCCTTCGCCGGCTGCGCGAGCCGGATGGGAGGGGGAAGGTCCTCCCGGTCGAGTGCGGCCGCTGGTCCGCCGGACCCCATCGTCGAGCTGAGCAGGAACGCAGCGCTCTCGAGGAGCATCAGGTGCACCGGGGTGAAGGCGCGGTCGACCCGTGCCGAATACCCCAGGGCGCCGTAGACGACGTTGCTCTGGATCAGTGGCACCGACAGGATCACCGGCAGCTCGGCGGCCTTCAGGAGCTTCGCTGTCGAGCGGTAGCGCTCGGACATGGTCGTGATGTCGACGTAGTGCGACGTCTCACCCGAGAGCACCGTGTCAGCGGCGAGGAAGCCGGCCGTCAGCGGTACGCCGGCCTTCACAGCGTCTCGCCAGGACTTGGGCATGCCGTACTGCGCCACCAGCCGGAGCCGCTTCTCGTCCGCGTCATCGCGGACGAACACGCCGCCGGCGTCGCATGCCCCCTCGTAGACCATGAACTCGACAAGCATCCGGCTGGCTTCCTCGAAGTCACCAGCGGTCTGCAGCAGGCTCCGCAGGGCTCGAAGGCGCAGCGTCAGGGTCAGCGCCTGCCCGCTCTCGCTGACCTGCGTCGACGTCGTCACGCTCTCCGAGAACTGCGACACCGGCTGGATGAAGGAGTAGCCGACGCCGCGCAGCGAACGGATGAACCGCGGCTCTGCCGAGACGTCCTGCAGCTTCTTGCGCAGCCGGTTGATGTGGATGCGCAAGGCGTTGCGCTCATCGGCGTACTTCCAGCTCCAGACCGCCTTGATGATGGTCTGGTGCCGGAGCGCCACCTGCGGGTGCGTCATGAGGAAGTCGAGGAGGGAGAGCTCGATCGGCGAGAGGTCGACCTGCTCACCGTCGATCTCGATCGTCCGGCTGGCGACGTCGAGGCGCAGTCCCTCGCAGACGAGGTAGCGCAGCTTCGGAAACGCCACGCCGGTGCGACGGATGAGGGCGTTGACGGCCGAGTCCAGCCAGTGGTCGTCCACGTCGTGCTCGGCCACCATGTCGGCGCCGAGGTCGAGCAGCTGCGGATGGAGCCGGTTGCCACACTCGGTCAGCACAAGGATCGGGGCCGTCGTGGCACCGCGCACCTGCGTGACGAGCTCGCGCAACCACGCCGGGGAGCCGCCGCTGATGACGACCACCGCGAAGTTGCGCACGCCGACCAGCCACTTCGCTCGCTCGCCGTCGCTGACGGTGAGTGACGACCAGTGATGTGCCTCGAAGGCCTTCTCGAGGGCGTTGCCGGTCGCGGCCCGTTCGACGCAGATCAGGAGCGTGCCGCCGGCGGACTTGCCGTGCAGGTCAGCCGGGGACTGCAGCCTCGGCTCTGTCTCCGATCCATCCAGCCGCTCGGACACTTGGCCTCCTGACTCGCCAGCCGCCCGTTCCGGACGCCGGCCGCAGCACTGCTCGCATCATGACACGAAACCGAGACTTGGCAGCATCATCCGGGAGAACTGTCGCTGCACGGACATAACGGCTATCCGAACGGCGGCCTGGCACCCACGATCGACTCGGTGCCGTCCTCGGTCTCGTCCTTCGAGATTCCAGCAACGTGCTTCGCCAGCTCCTTGGCATGATCCATGTCGTAGTGCTTGTGCACCACCAGCCGCTGGGCGAAGAGCCCCCCTCCCGACTGGATCATGGTGACGTGCTGCCAGCCGCCGTAGGCGTCGGCCGTGAAGTCGCGGATGGCGTGGAAGAGGCGCAGCCGCAGGTCGGCGTCTACGCCCTCCATGGTGCGCATGTACTTCTCGATGTACGGACCCGTTTCCGGATTCGCGAGGTCACGCAGGCTCGGCGCGGTGAGCACGCTGCCGCCGGCGATGTCATGCAGGTGCCGCACGATGTGGCTGAACTCCGCCGCCGCGTAGAACTTCGCGGCATTCGTAAACAGCTCGTCAGGCCCGGCCCAGCCCTCCTCGGTGTAGTCGGCGTTCTGGATGGCCGCCTCGTAGCCCGCCCTGATCAGGGTGGCGTACGTGATCATGTCGGCGATCTTCTCCCGGATGTGCGGGACGCGCTCCAGCCCGTTGGCCTCGGCAGTCAGCTGGGCCAGCCCGACGAGCGTGTCCGCGAGCTTGACGTAGCTGCCGATGCTCCCGAGCCGCTGCCACAGGCCGAGCGCGTGCGCGAACGTCGCGGAGTGCTCGACCTCGCCGGCCAGGAACACCCGCTCGTTCGGCACGAAGACGTCGTCGAAGACGATGAAGCCCTCGCCCGTGTTGTAGCGGCTGCTGTAGGGGAACAGGCTCGGGTCGAGGTCGGGCCGCGGCGCCGTCGACGTGGTGAGGATCGTGACGCCAGGAGCGTTGACGGGCACGGCACACGCGACGGACCAGTCCTCCTCGCCTGCCTTCATGCGCTTCGTGGGCATCACGAGCATCTCGTGGGAGATGGCTGCACCTGTGATGTGGAGCTTGGCTCCACGGATCACGATGCCGTCCGCGGAGCGCTCGACGATCCGGAGATACATGTCGGGGTCATCCTGCTTGCCCGGCGGCAGCGAGCGGTTGCCCTTGGCGTCGGTGATGGTCTCCACACAGCGGATGTCGCGGAGCCGGCTCTCGTTGAAGTAGGCGAGCGCCCGGTCGGCGTACACGGGGTGCGTCGCGCGCATGCGGCTGGCGGCGGTGAGCACCATGAGCAGGCCCTGCGACGTGGCGCCGGTCGGGTAGTCCCAGTCGATCTGACGCTCCCCCTGCGCGCGCAGGTCGTCGATCGACTTCGGGATGAAGAAGTACGGCCCCGACGCCTCGGGGTCCGGGTCGTAGTACTTGTCGTAGCTCGACGCGGTCCAGTCCACGCTGCTGCGCAGCAGCGGGTGCACGGTCACGTCTTCGATGCGGACCCCGTCCATGAAGACGCGCCGCCCGTCGCGAAGAGACTCTCGATACTCGTCGCCGGTCAGCATCTGCTTTGTCTCCCTGAGGGTTCTGTTCGGACGGTCACGTACATGCGTGCGCTTGAACGCGGTCGCTGCGGCTCACAGCATGACCAGTCGAGGGCCAGAGCCTGCGGCGATGATCGATGCGCCGACGCGCTCGCGAAGGTGCTCCGCACCGCCCAGCAGCGGCTCCAGCACCGACGCACGCCGGAGCAGGCGGTGGAACTGGTGCTCCCACGTGAAGCCCATGCCACCGAGCACCTGCTGGCAGTTCTTGATGGCGGTCCGTGCCGCGCGACCGGCGAGGATCTTCGCCAGGGCCGAGGCACGCGGGTCGCTCTCCTCCCAGGCGTTCTCGGCGGCCAGCTTGGCCAGCTCCACCCACACCTTGACGTCCGCGAGGCGGTGCTGCACTGCTTGGAAGCTGCCGATCGGCACGCCGAACTGCTTGCGCGATGTCACGTGCTCCGCGGCGAGCTCCAGCATCGACTCCGCGAGCGAGGCGAGCTCGTGAGCCAGCGCGCGCTGCCCCGCGGCGGCTGCCGCAGCCCAGGCCGACGCCGCCTGCGTGCCGCGGGTGACGAGGAGCTCTCCGGCCGGGATGGCGACGTCCAAAGAGGTCCAGCCGCTCGCCGGGTCGAGTCCGCCGGCGTGCTCGGGCCAGACTCCGTCGGTCGGCAGCCGGCCGCTGGCGATGACGAGCTCGCCGTCCTCGAGCGCCGGAACCACGATGAGTGCGGGCCGGGTGGCCCGAACCGCTGTGACACCGGTGATCCTCAACGTCGAGCCGCTGAGCATGCTGGTCGGAACGTCGTGCCCCGCCGACGGCAGCACCACGGTCGCGGTCCAGAGGTCGTCGTCCGGTCGCAGGTGCGCGAGCAGGACCTTGTCGAGCCCCGTCCACGGCACGACGTGCCGGCCCTGGGCGGAGAACAGCGCCTCCGTCGCGAGCTGGCTGTCCTCAGAGAGAAGGAGCTCGGCCCAGCCGAACTCGCGGAGCTCTCCGAGCGCCTGCTCCGGCGGAGACTGCGCGACGATGCCGGCGATGCTCTGCCAGACCAGGCGGGTCGACTCGTCATCCATCATCGTGCCCTCGGCAGGTTCAGGAGGCGCTGGGCGATGATGTTGCGCTGCACCTCAGCCGCGCCTCCGTAGATCGATGCGGCTCGCGAGTAGAGGATGTCGCGTCGCCAGTTCTGCGTCTCCGCGTCGTCCGCGAACAGCACGTCGGGCACGGTGGCGAGCGCGAGGTCGAACAACGACTGCTCGGCCGTCGACAGCATCAGCTTGTCGATGGAGGCCGCGGGGCCGGCCGGGGCACCACCTCCCAGGACGCGCATGGTGCGGCGCGAGCTGAGTCGCAGGGCATGGATCATCTCGTACGTCTCACCGACGGACCGCGCCGACGGCTTCCCGGCGCGGAGCAGGTCGTTGAGCCTGGCCATCATCCAGGCCTGCCGCTGCCACGCAGCCGCTCCGCGTTCGTAGCCGAGGATGGACATGGCGACGTTCCAGCCGCCGTCGACGACCCCGAGAGTGCGCGACTTGGGCACGATCGCGTCGTCGAAGAAGAGCTCTGCGAACTCCGCGTCGCCGGTCATGCTGACGTAGGGGCGCACGGTGAGCCCGGGCGTGTCCATGTCGACGAACAGCGCGGTGAGACCGCGGTGGGCGGAGTCCTGCGCGCCGGTGCGCACGATGAGCAGGCAGCGGTTGGAGTAGCTCGCCCAGCTCGTCCACAGCTTCTGCCCGGTGACGCGCCAGTTGTCTCCGTCGTCGACCGCTCTGGTCGAGATGGCGCCGAGGTCGCTGCCGGCGCCTGGCTCCGAGAAGCCCTGGCACCAGAAGTCGTCGCCGCGCAGCAGCCGCGGGATCATCTCTGCGGACAGCTCGGGGGTGGCGTGGTCCACGACCGCCGGCGCCAGCACCTCCATCGCTGTGAACGAGAACGGCGGGGGGTAGCCGGCCGCAGCGAGCTCCTCGACGATGACGCCGCGGAGCAGGATCGTGCCACCGAGGCCGCTGACACGCGCCGGCCAGCCGAGACGCAGCCAGCCTGCGTTGAACAACAGCCGCTGCAGCGTGCACAGCTTCGCGAAGACCTCGTCCAGCTCTCCGGTGATGGAACGGAACTCGTCCATCGTGGCGGCGTTGTCGGTCAGCCATGCGCGGAAGGCGGCACGGACGGCGTCGACGGTGAGCTCCACCTCGAGCTCGGACTCGTGGCTGGCCACGACCGTCACGAGGCTTGCGCCGGCGGGATGAGGTCTTCCGTCCAGCCGATCTGGCGGAGGAACTCGGACTTCTCCGCGTAGATGGACTCGCGCTGGATCTTTCCGTCGCGGAACAGGAAGACCCCACAGCTGGACAGGTTGACCTTCTTGCCCGTGCCAGGGATGCCCATGAACTCGCCGACGTGCACTCCGGACGTGACCACCTCGGCGAAGCCGAACTCGTCGTTCGCGTCGATGGTCACGATGTCGATCGAGATGTCCTGGAGGGACTCGAAGAGCATGTGGTGGATCGCGGAGACGCCTTCGCGCGAGCGGATGGGCTCGTCGGAGAGCGCGGGCAGGAAGTACTCCGGCGGGTCGGTCATGTCCGCAAGGATCTCGTCGTAGGCGCCCTGCGTCTCGAGCTGGAGATGCCGGCGGATGAGGTCGACGTTCGCCTGGTTCATGACCCGCTCCCCGGCCAGGACGGCGTACTCAGAGGACTTCGTCGGTCGGCTGAGCCTTCGCCCCGTGGTCACGGGACGCGATCAGCGCCAGCAGCGCTTCCTGCGTGTCGGCCCCCGACGCAGCCGCCTGCCGTTTCGTCTCGGACCAGTCTGCGAGGGCCAGCTGCGCCGCGTCGCCACGGTCGTTCCAGTCAGCCGCGAGCGGCGTCGTGATCTCCAGCCGGATGTCGTTGATGGGGTCGTAGAAGTACACGCTGTAGATGATCTTGTGGTCCACGGGTCCGACGACGCTCAGCCCGAGTCCGGTGAGACGCGCGTGCCATGCGTCGACCGCCTCGCGCGAGTCGACCTGCAGTGCCAGGTGGTCGAAGATCTCGTACGCCGGGTGGGGCGTCGGCGCGCGGGGAGGCAGACCAGGCGCCTCGAAGAACGCGATCGTCGAGCCGTCGCCGAGCCGGAAGAAGATGTGGAAGTACGGGAACGGCTCGCCGGTCGAGGGCACCTTGTCATCGATGACTGCAAGGACGAACTCGAGGCCGAGAACCTGCGTGTAGAACTCGACGGTCTTCTCGGCGTCCGGCGTGACGTACGCCAGGTGGTTGAGCATCTGGGGCGTCTGCGGCAGCCCGGCCGCGAGCGGCTCGCTCTTCCGCCCGAGCGCCGTCAACGTGGTGTCTGCTGCCATCGTCACTCCTCAGCTGGGCCGGACCGTGACGGCAGGCGACGAGGCGCGCCTGGAGCGATCCGGCGCTCAAGTTACGTCGCTCATGATGTCTTCAGGATGTCGGCACCCCCGCGGCGCCACCGCCAACAGACATAGTGCAGACAGCCCGACTCCGGGAGGGTGATCGCCGTACCTGGACGAGGCGAGGGGGCACAGGGGTGGGATCGCTCGACGGGCGCGTCGCCGTGGTCAGCGGCGCGAGCCGAGGCATCGGCCGCTCCATCGCCACCGCCTTCGCTGCCCAAGGCGCCGACGTGTGCCTGCTCGCCACCAACGAGACGCTCCTGGCCGAGGTCCAGCAGGAGTGCGAGCAGCTCGGCGTGCGCGCCGTCACGCAGCCGACGGACGTCACCGATCCCGACCAGTGCCGGCGCGCCATCGCGGCGGCGAAGGACGCACTCGGCGGCCTCGACATCCTCGTCAACGGCGCCAGCGTCTACACCGCAGACCCGTTCCTCGAGTCGACCCTGGCCGACTTCCAGCGGATGATGGACGTGAACGTCTACGGCGCGGTCCAGCTCACGCAGGCAGCCCTGCCGGGCATGATCGCCCAGGGATACGGGCGCATCGTCAACATCAGCTCGACGGCCGGCAAGTGGGCGTCGCGGAACCGCAGCGCCTACCTCGTCTCGAAGCATGCACTGGTCGGGCTGACCCGAGCAGTCGCGATCGAGACAGCGCGGCAGGGCGTGACCGTCAACGCGATCTGCCCGGGCCCGGTCCAGACCGACATGCTCGACGAGCTCGTCGCTGCCCGGGCGCGGATCGAGAACGCCCCGCTCGACGCCATCTGGGCAGAGCTCCGGTCCGGACCGGCGATCGGTCGCGTGCTGCAACCCGCGGAGGTCGCCACGCTGGCGGTCTACCTGGCATCGGAGCAGGCCGGCGGGATGACCGGTCAGTCACTGGCGCTGGACGGCGGCATCCTCTTCACCTGAGCCAGGGTCGCCCGCCCCGACGGCGATGCGCTGCAGCAGGAACTTGCGGATCTTCCCGACCGAGGTGCGGGGCAGCTCGTCGACGAAGGTCAGACGACGAGGCCTCTTCGCCGGACTCAGTCGCTCGGCGCACCAGCCGAGCAGGTCGTCCTCCGTCGTCCGCTCACTGCCCGCCTTCAGGACCACGAAGGCGACGGGCACCTCGTCGCGCATCGGGTCGGGCGCACCGACGACGGCTGCTTCAAAGACGTCAGGGTGCGCGGCCAGGACGCTCTCGACCTCGACCACCGACACGTTCTCACCGGCGACCTTCAGCGTGTCCGCGCCACGTCCGGCGAAGACGTGCCGTCCACGCTCATCGAGAAGTGCGTAGTCCCCGGTGAGGAACCAGCGGCCGGCGAAGGCCGCCTCCGTCGTCACGGGATCGTCGAGGTAGCCCGCGAACAGCTCGATCCCACGACGTCCGCCGACCAGGATCTGGCTGGCGCCGTCCTCACGCACCTCGTCAGGGCCGGCCACCGGCCTGAGGGCGACGCGGCAACCGAGAGTCACGTCTCCCATGACGGTCGCTCGGGCATCCAGAGCATTCGAGGTGAGGACCGCGGGGATGGTCTCGGTCATCCCGTACAGCTGCCGTGGCCGGCAGCCGAACAGGTCGGCCAGCTCGACGTACTGCTGCTCCGTGACGTTCTGCGCGTACCAGACGTGTCGCAGCCGCAGGTGCGCCGGCCGGCGCACCTGCTTGGCCAGGATCATCCGCATGGGCGCGGCGAACAGGCTGGCGTGCGTCGCTCCGTGCTCCGCAGCCTGGTCGACGAAACGCGACGCGGAGAAGCGGTCGACGAGCACCACCGCCGCACCCACGCTGATAGCCGCGGCGAAGCAGTAGTACTGCGCGTTCGCATGGAACAGCGGCAGGGCGACGATGAAACGGTCGTCGGCTGTCATGGCGGCGGCCGCCGCCATGACGTCGCCCGCGAAGGCGTAGTTGGCCTGCGTGACGAGCACGCCTTTCGGCTGGCTGGTCGTGCCGGACGTGAACATCACCGCTGCGATGTCGCGCGGTCGCGCCGCGACTCGCCGCCCGCCGGCGGCGGAGGTGCGCAGCACGGCCAGCTCGACGTCGTCCTCATCGACGAGCAGGGCCTCGAAGCCGTCGATGTCCGCACACCCCGCGCGGTAGACGTCTCCGCGTCTCGTCGAGCCGATGCCGACCGTCGAGCGGGTGCGGACGAGCAGGCTGGTCAGCTCGTCGGCAGCGACGTTCGGGTCGACAGGAACGAGGACGCCGCCCAGTGACAGCGTCGCCAGCCATATTGCAACGAACGCCGGGGAGTTGCTGAGCGCGACGTTGACGGAGGAGCCTCGCCGCACACCCAGGCCGGTCAACGTCGCCGCGACCTCGCGCACAAGGGCGTCGAACTCGGCGTACGTCCACGTCCGGACGCTCCGGTCGGCTCCCTCCCAGATCAGGAAGGGCCGACCGCCCGCGTGGTCGACCGCACGGCGCCACCGGCCGACGAAGGTGGGAGCGAGGTTCGACGGCACCTCCTCAGCATCGCGCGTGCGGCATTTCCTGGCGATGTCGCAGCGGTGCGCCCACCGAGTTTCGACACCATGTCAAGCGGGCCGCGAGGGCCTTGTGGCGTTGGAGGTCCTCCGTTCCCGGACTTAGCCTGCGGCCATGGCGCGAAGCATCCGGCTCGGTGTGATCCCAGGTGACGGCATCGGGCCAGAGGTGACGGCCGAGGCGCTTCGCGTCCTCGAGGTCGTCACACCCGAGGAGGTCGTGTTCGAGCGCACTGATTTCGACCTCGGCGCGGCGCAGTACCACCGCACTGGTGACCCCCTGCCGGAGCAGACGCTGGATGAGCTCAGCACGCAGGACGTGCTGCTCTTCGGCGCCATCGGTGACCCGTCCGTGCCGACGGGAGTGCTCGAGCGGGGCATGCTCCTGAAGCTGAGGTTTGCGTTCGACCAGTACGTGAACCTGCGGCCGTGCCGGCTGTTCCCAGGAGTGAGCGGCCCCCTGGCGGCGCCCGGCGACGTCGACTTCGTTGTCGTCCGGGAGGGAACCGAGGGCCCCTACGTCGGAGTGGGCGGCGCCGTTCGAAAGGGCACGCCACAGGAGATCGCGACCGAAGTCAGCGTCAACACCGACCACGGCGTGCGCCGGCTCGTGCACGAAGGGTTCCGTCGGGCGGCCGTCGCGCCGCGTCGCCGTCTCACCCTGGTGCACAAGGCGAACGTGCTGGTGCACGCCGGAGGACTGTGGCAGCGCGTGGTGAACGAGGTGTCGGCAGACTTCCCCGACGTCGAGGTGAGCTACCTGCACGTGGATGCCGCCACCATCTTCCTGGTGACCGACCCGAGCCGGTTCGACGTGATCGTCACGGACAACCTGTTCGGCGACATCCTCACTGACCTCGCCGGCGCGATCTGCGGCGGGATCGGAATGGCTGCCAGCGGCAACATCAACGGCGACGGCGCGGCGCCATCGATGTTCGAGCCCGTGCACGGATCCGCGCCGGACATCGCTGGGCGCGGTATCGCTGACCCCACCGCGGCAGTGCTCTCGGTCGCGATGATGCTCGATCACGTCGGCCTGAGCGAGCCGAGCCGCCGGGTGACCGACGCCGTCGCAGCCGACCTGCGAGAGCGCCCCGGCGGGCAGGTGAAGACCCGGGAGATCGGCGACCGAATCGTGGCGGCTCTCCTCGGCTGACGCGAGAAGCGACCCCTTGGCGCGGTGCCGAGTCCGCTGTCGCCACGATGTCGATTGGTGCCGGGGCATCGTGAGCAGCCGGGGACCGTGCCTAGATTCGCGGTGTGCTTGTCGTCGACGTCCACCACCACTACCTGCCACACGACGTCGTGGCCGGTCTCGAGGGCTTCGTGCCGCCCTGGGTCGACGTCTCGCGGGTCGGTGACCGGGTCCAGCTGACACGACGGAGCGACGGCTTCGGATACGCCACCATCGAGCTTGCGCACTGGTGCGACGCCCGCCGGCAGATCGAGGCCATGGACGAGAGCGGAGTCGGTCATGCCGTGCTCTCCACGGCCTGCTTCTCCGACTGGCTCACCCCCGACTCCGCGGCCCTGTGGAACCGGGGCGTCGCGGAGGTCCTCGAGCTCTATCCCGAGCGGTTCTCGGCTCTCATCGCGGTCTGTCCCGACGACCGCACCAGCGGCGAGCAGGAGCTCGATCGATGGGGCGCCCACGCCGGCTTCGTCGGGGTCAACATGACGACGAGCTACCGCGGCCACTACCCGGACCACCCTTCGTTGAGCTGGGTCTTCGGCGCGGCTTCCCGCCGTGATCTCACCGTCTTCCTCCACCCCAGCTGGAACCCGCCGGAGGAGTTCGCGAAGGGCGGCATGTCGGGCTGGGACCTCGAGCGGACCCTCGGCAAGGTCACCGACCTGACCCTCGCGCTGACACGCGTCCTGTACAGCGGGTTGCTCAGCGGGCCGGCCGCACCGCGGCTGGCGGTCGCCCACCTCGGGGGGTCCCTCCCGCTGGTGCTGCGGCGGCTGTTCTTCGGACCGCCCGGCTTCGGCGACGTCCCCGTCGCGGACTTCGCCGAGCTGCTGCGCCGGGTCTGGGTGGACACCGCGCCCGGTATCTACCAGGGCGCGGAGGAGATCAGCTTTGCCGCGGACCGTCTGGGAGCGGGACAGGTCATCTTCGGCAGTGACTACCCGGTGGGCGGCTCACCCGTGGAGATGCTTCGGCTCTCGGTCGGGCACGTCGCCGGCATCGACGACGAGACCCGGCGAGAGCAGATCTTCGCCACGAACGCGCTCGCGGCCTTCCCGGGGCTGCGGGAGCGCCTCGCCGCACCAGAAGCACGCGTGCGGGGAGTGTGATGGTCACCGTCAACTACGTCTCGCCGGACGGCACGTCCCGGCAGCTGACGGCGGAGCCCAACGTCAGCGTCATGGAAGCGGCGGTGCGCAACGGCCTCACCGGGATCGTCGCCGAGTGCGGCGGCTCGCTTGCCTGCGCCACGTGTCACGTCTACGTCGACGAGAGCTGGCTGCTCAGAACCGGCCGGGCCGAGGACTGCGACGACGACCTGGAGGACCAGATGCTCGAGGGCACCTCCGAGGAGCGGCGGGAGACGAGCCGGCTGTCGTGCCAGCTCGTCCTGACCGAGGAGCTCGACGGGCTCACCGTCCACCTCCCGGAGAGTCAGATATGAGCGACGACATCCTGATCGTCGGCGCCAGCCAGGCCGGCGTGCAGCTGGCCGCTTCGTTGCGCGACCTCGGCCACACGGCGCCGATCACGCTCGTCGGCGCCGAGCGGCATCTGCCGTACCAGCGGCCGCCGCTGTCCAAGGGCTTCCTCACCGGAGCCGCCTCGGCCGAGTCGCTGGCGCTGCGGACGCGCGACTACTACCACGAGCAGCAGATCGATCTCGTCCTCGGTGAGCGCGTGACCGGCATCGACGTGGACGGCGGCAGGGCGACCACCGACGCCGGACGCGAGATCCGCGCCAGCAGGGTGGCCCTCGCCACCGGCTCCCGCCCGCGGCGTCTCGTCGTGCCCGGCTCGGAGCTCACCGGGGTGCTGTACCTGCGGGACCTGGATGACGCGGCTGCCGTGTGCGCCGCTCTGCACACGGCCACGAGTGTGGTGATCATCGGCGGGGGTTACATCGGGCTCGAGGCAGCCTCGGTCGCGGCAGCTTCCGGTGTTCGCACGACCCTGGTCGAAGCAGCGGGCCGCCTGATCGAACGCGTCGCCGCGCCCGTGCTTTCCTCCTTCTTCCTCCACCTTCATCAAGGGCGCGGCGTCGACGTACGGCTGAGCCGGTTCGTCACGCACATGGACGGCCATGACGGGGCTGTCACGACGGTGCACCTGGACAACGGCGAAGCCGTGGCCGCGGACCTGGTCCTCATCGGCATCGGCGTGACTCCGCGGACCGAGCTGGCCGAAGCGATGGGCCTTCAGGTGCAGGGCGGCATCGTCGTCGACCGGCAGGGGCGCACCAGCGACAGCCGGGTCGTCGCCGCGGGAGACTGCACGCTGCTGCCCCATCCGCTTCAGCCGGACGTCATGGTCCGGCTCGAGTCGGTCCAGAACGCCGTCGAGCAGGCAAAGGTCGCGGCCGCCGCCCTGCTCGGCCGTGACGATGTCTACGACACGGTGCCGTGGTTCTGGTCGGACCAGGGTGAGGTCAAGCTGCAGATCGCCGGGATCTCGGCCGGATACGACGCCGTGGTGGTGCGCGGGGACCCAGGAACGCGGAAGTTCAGCGTTCTCTACTACCGGCAGGGGCGGCTCATCGCGGCCGACAGCGTCAACGCGCCGGCTGACTACCTCGCGGTGCGCCGGTCGCTGACTGCGCGGGCGACGATGGAGCCGGGCGACGTGGCAGACCCGGCCGTCCCCCTGAAGTCCTTGCTTCCTACCTGACGGTGGCCGGCGGGGACCGACAGACTGCCTACAGGTGACGAGGCGGAACATCGGAGGCCTCCGACTGTTGGACAGCGATGACCTGGGCGGCCGCCTCGGACGCCCGGCCGACACCGAAGGGCAAAAATGTCTGCCGGCACATGTCCCGTAATGCACGACTTCGACCCCCTGGCCGACGACTACCTGCGCGATCCGTACGCCGTGCTGCAGGTAGCCCAGCGCGAGCACCCGGTCTTCTTCTCGCCCGAGCTGGACGCCTACATCGTCACGCGTTTCGCCGATGTCGAGCAGGTCTTCGCCGACAGCGAGTCGTTCAGCTCGTCCAACACCGTGTCGCCGCTCTGGCCGGTCACGGCGGAAGCGGCTGCGGTCCTGGGCAAGGCGTTCCAGCGCCTCCCGACGCTGACCAACGCCGATGGCGAGCGTCACGACAGCATGCGGCGGTTCGTGCAGAAGGCGCTGTCCCCGCGGCGGTACAAGTCGCTGCGCCCGCGGCTCGAGGCACAGGCGGCCGAGCTGATCGACCGGCTTCGGTCGCAGCCCGTTGCCGACTTCTATGCCGACGTCGCGTACCCGCTGCCTGCGATGACCGGCTTCGGGTTGCTCGGCTTCCCGGAGGAGGACACCGAGCTGCTCAAGTCGTGGGTCTCCGACCGCCAGCAGATGACCTGGGGCAAGACCCAGCCCGAGGACCAGGTGCGGATCGCGGAGAACATCGTCGCCTTCAGCGACTACATCGAGGCGTTCATCCAGACCCGCCTGCAGAGCCCGCAGGACGACGCCGTCAGCGACCTGCTGGCGATGCACCGCGAGAAGCCTGACGAGCTCACGCTGCTCGACATCGCCAACATCGTCTTCCTGCTCAGCGCCGGCGCACACGAGTCCACGACAGCGCTCATGACGCACTGCATCCGACGGCTCATGGAGAACCCCGCGGAGTGGGAGCGGGTGAAGGCCGACCCCACCCTGATTCCCACGGCGGTCGAAGAGGCGCTGCGCTACGACGCCAGCTCGATCATGTGGCCGCGAAAGGCGCGGGTCGAGGTCGAGCTCGGTGGCGTCACGATCCCGGCCGGGTCCGCCGTCCTGCTCGCCCTGGGAGGGGCGAACCGCGACGAGGAGGCCTTCCCGGACGCGCAGCGTTTCGACGTCGGCCGGCCCGACTCACGGCGGCACCTGTCCTTCGGGCGCACCACGCACTTCTGCCTGGGCGCACCGCTGGCCCGCATGGAGATGGAAGTCGTGCTGCGGCTCCTCGTGGCGAAGGTCCCGAACATGACGCTCGTCGAGGACCAGGAGTTCCCGTACCAGAAGAACGTGGTCATGCGCTCGCCACAGGGCCTGCTGATCCGACCGGGTACGCCGGCCGAGTCCTCGAGCGAAGGCGCAGGCGGCGAGGCGTCGGCTCAGACGACGGCCGGCACCGCAGCGACCAGCACGCTGGTCGCCATCGACACGGACAAGTGCCTCGCAGCGGGCGCCTGCGTGGACGCGGCCCCGGATGCGTTCGCCCTGTCCGACGAAGGCCAGTCCGTCGTCCTTCCAGGAGCGGCCGGCCGGACGCGCGAGGAGCTGCTGAAGATCGCGACGCTCTGCCCGAACGGGGCGATCGCGGTGCTCGCCGCGGGGTCGAAGACCCCGTGACTGCCGCCCACTTCAGCATGGACGGGGCCCAGCAGCCGACCGCTCCCGGGCGGTTCGTCACGCTCGCGGACATCGGACCCACACCCTTCGCGGAGGGCCTGGAGTTCCAGCCGGTCGTCGGGCAGAACACGATGCTGAACTTCGTGCGCTTCGCGCCGCACGCGGAAGCGCCCGTGCACGTGCACGCGGAGGAGCAGCTGGTCATCATCCTGGAGGGGACACTGGAGTTCCACCTGGACGGGGTCGTCCGGACGCTGGCGGTGGGTGACGTCGCCGTCGTACCGCCATGGGTCCCGCACGGGGCACACACCGACAGCGATGCGTGCTACCAGGTCGACGTCTTCAACCCGCCCCGTCAGTCGTTGCTCGCGCTCACAGAGAAGGACCCCGAATGACCGAGCAGGACCAGTTCGACCGCACCGCGCTGATGCGAGCCGACGAGATGCTGAGGACGGCGGCGCGGACGGCCGCGCACGTGCAGGCGGAGCTGAACGCAGACGTCGACGAGATCATGGGGACCATCTCGAGCGGGGACGTGCTGTGGCTGCAGTTCTTCCAGCACGGCACTGCCATCGTCAACGACCCGGACGCTGAGATCGACTTCCGGGTGATGACCGATCACGTCGCAGCTCGCGCGTACTACGAGAAGTTCGTCGCCGAGATGATCGACCTGCACAAGGTGGTCCACGTCCGTGACGTGCTGACCGACTGGTTCGCGTTCTACGAGAGCATCATCTACGGCACGGACCTCAGGACGGGCAAGGATGTCCGCATCCGCCACGTCGTCCTGTTCCACGTGCGCGGAAGCGGTGTGGCCGGCGAGGTCATCTTCCCGCAGAACGCCGCGCGCCGGGGTCTGACGGGCGACGTCGACGTGTCCACCGACGTGCTCCTGGAGCGCTCGGGTGACCTGCTCGAACGCGTGCTGGACGCGTTCCGCCGCGGTGACGCCGACACGATCGCGAAGGCCTACCGCGCCGACGTGTACGTCGGGCTGCGCGACTTCAGCAGCGCCGGTGGCAGCCCTCTGCGGGCTGCGACGCGTGACGACGTGCAGGCCTACTACGAGCAGACCTTCCGCGACTACGAGGTCGTCAGCGTCACGGTGCTCAACCGTGTGTGCGAGGGCTGGTACGTCTTCGCCGAGCTGCTGCTCGTCCTGCGTAGCCGCAGCAGCGGCGAGGTGGTCCGTGCACGCAGCGCGAACGTCTTCGGGGTGGGCCCGGACGGCGACATCGTCGGACAGGTCAGCATCCGGACCGACCTCATCGGCGCCTAGTCCTCCAGCAACCCCGGCGGTGCGCTCGCGAGGATCGCAAGGATGCTCTGCGCGAGCTCACGTGCCGCCGACGGATCGAGCTCGACCGCCACGCGCGCCGCCGGGCCTCGTTCGGGGTTGCGGAAGTCGATGTTGAGGGTGTGCAGGGGGGCCGCGTGCACGGGGTGGTCGAGGTAGACGGTGGCTGCGGTCAGCGGGAACCATCCGTCAACGCCCTTGCCCGAGCCCGCGACGGCGAGCGTGGCCGTCTGGTAGGTGCACATCAGCCGGCCAGGTGGGTTCGGAAGAACGACCAGATGCGCTGCCATCCCTCGTTCGCAGCCTCGACCGAGTAGCTGGGGCGGTCGACGGCGAAGAACGCATGACCGGCGCCATCGAAGGTGTGGAACTCGAACTCCTTGCCGGCGGTCGTCAGCGCCCCGGCGAGCACGGCCGTGTCCGCCGGAGCGGGGTGCTTGTCGTCGGCGCCGAACAGGCCCAGGAGCGGGCACCGCATGTCTCCCGCCAGATCCAGCAGCGGCGGCACCTTCAGGGGGAAGCCCTCGGGGGTCGGCTCGACGACGAACGCGCCGTAGCAGTCGACGGCAGCATCCAGGTCAGTACGGCAGGCGGCGAGGAAGGCCTGGCGTCCCCCCGAGCAGTAGCCGATGACGCCGACCTTGCCGTTGGAGCTCGCGAGTCCCCTCAGGTAGGCAGCGGCGCCCGCGACGTCACCCACGAGCCGGTCGTCAGGTACGCCGCCTGCTGCCCGCGCGGTCGCCGCTGCGTCGTCGGATGCCGCGCCAGGCGCCTCACGGGAGTAGAGGTTCGGGCAGAGAGCGAGGTAGCCCTGCGCCGCGAACCGGCGTGTGATCTCCAGCGTGCCGGCGTCGTACCCCGGCATGTGATGGATCACGATGACGCCACCGCAAGCCTCCTCGCCCAGTGGCTGGGCGAGATAGGCCTCGATCTCATCGTCGTCGTGTCCGTGGATCCGGACGGTCTCGGCCCTCAGGTCACCCAACACGCTGCTCCTCATCGACCTTGGTGGGACCGACTGCCCGCTGCACGTGATGAGCCTAGTCAGCCGATGAGCTGCTGCAGTCCCGTCAGCGCGCTGTTCGCGCACCGACGCGTGCAGTCGCGGACGTCGATGCGAAGCGCTCCGCCTCGGTGAGGACGAGCAGCACGGCGCCCAGAGCTTCGGCACGCTCGCCGAGCTGACCCTGCACGACGGTGGCACTGCTTACCGCCGAGGCCAGGGCGTGCCGTCGAAGTCGCTCGCGCAGACTGGCGAGCACGAGCTCGCCCGCCGCGCCCAGCTCGCCGCCGAGCACCACGCGGTCGGGGTTGAGGATGTTGAGAACGGCCGCGAGAGCAACCCCGAGCGTCTCGCCGGCGTCCGCAAGCACCCGCGTGCAGGCGAGGTCTCCGTCCCTCGCGGCGGCGATGAGCTCCGGCACGGAGCTGATACCGGGCTGGCTGTGCGCGACCTGCGCGATGAGCGCACGCCGGCCTACGTGCACGTCGACGCAGCCACGCGAGCCGCAGCGGCACACGAGCCCGTCCTCATCAACCGTGAAGTGACCGATCTCGCCGGCCGTCCCCGTGCTGCCGCGAAAGACGCGGCCGCCCAGGACCAGACCTGCACCGACACCGGTGGATGCCTTGACGTAGACCAGCGTCTTGGACTGGCGGCCTGCCCCCCATCGGGCCTCTGCCAGGGCTCCGAGGTTGGCGTCGTTGTCGACGACGACGGGCGCGCCGAGTCGTTCGGCGAACGCGCGCGCCGGGTCCTCGCGCATCCAGTCCGGAGGGATCGTGGTGCTTGTCGAGTGGCCGGAGGTGTCCAACGGCGCGGGGAGTCCCAGGCCGATCCCGACGATCCCCGCACGATCGACACCCGCCGCGGCCACGACGTCACCGACGAGGCCCTCCACGGCGTCGAGCGCATCCGCGGCCCGCCAGGTGGCATCCATCTGGAGGGCTTGCTCAGCGAGGACCTCGTGCCCCAGATGGGCCAGGACGACGCGGGCGTGGCTGTGCCCCAGGTCGACGCCGACCGCGAGCCCGGCCTTCTTCGTGAGCAGCAGCAAGGTCGGCGGGCGGCCGCGCCCCGCGACCCCGGCGGTCCCTGCCTGCTCGTCGACCCACCCCTCGTCCTTGAGCTGCGCGACCGTCGCAGACACGGTGGCACGGGAGAGCCCGATGACGCCGCCGAGCTCCGCGCGGGTCAGGGGGCCGCGGGCCCGCAGCAGCGCCACGACCTGCCCGGCGGAACCGGACGCGGGCGGACACGCCTGGCGCCGTGAGCGCGAGGGTGACGTACGTCGGGGAGCAGCCATCGTGCACGTGACCCTGCGACTCCTCACTACTTTCTGTCAAGAACTCGGCACAATGTCGTATCTGAAGCGTCGATTTTTGTGTCAGCCTTGACGAATATGTGTGACGCGGGCCATTCTCCCGTGCAACAGCTCGTGACCACGGCGGCGCGGGCCCGTTGAGAGGACGACCGTGGAATCACGTGTACGGATGACAGGCGGAGCTCTCCTCGCGCTGGCCGGCCTGGCGGCGCTCAGCGCCTGTGGCGGCTCGAGCAGCGGGAGCACCTCGAGCGCGGGGAGCACCTCGAGCCCTGCGGCAACCGCGAGCAACAAGGTGCAGGTCGGGGTGATCCTGCCCGACACCACCTCCTCGGCGAGGTACACGCAGTACGACGCTCCGCTGCTCACCAAGGCCTTCGAAGCCGCAGGCGTCAAGGCCGACGTGCAGAACGCACAGGGCGACAACGCCAAGTTCGTCTCCATCGCGCAGTCGATGATCTCGGAGGGCGTGAAGGTCCTGCTGATCGACCCGGCAGACCCGCAGACGGGCATCAGCGTCGAGACGTCGGCGAAGAGCGCGGGCATCCAGGTCATCGACTACGACCGGGTCAACCTCGGCGGCTCTGCGGGCTACTACGTCTCCTTCGACAACCCCTCTGTCGGCAAGCTGCAGGGCCAGGGGCTGCTCGACTGCCTCAAGGGCAAGCCGGGCGCGCAGGTCATCATGCTCAACGGCGGAACCGACATCGACAACAACGCGGTGCAGTTCAAGGCCGGCGCGCATGAGGTGCTCGACCCCGCGGCGAAGGCCGGCACCATCAAGATCGCCCAGGAGGTCGACGTCAGCAAGTGGGACAACACCACGGCGGCGACCGACATGCAGCAGCTGCTGACGAAGAACGGCGGCAAGGTCGACGGCGTGCTGGCGGCCAACGACGGCATCGGCGGCGCTGCCATCGGCGTCCTCAAGGCCAAGAACCTCAAGGTGCCCGTGACCGGCCAGGACGCCAGCATCCAGGGGCTGCAGTACGTCCTGACCGGCGACCAGTGCATGACGGTCTTCAAGGACGTCAGCAAGGAGGCCGACGCGGCCTCGAAGCTGGCGATCGCGCTGGTCAAGGGCGACACCGCTACGGCGACGTCGCTCGCCTCGCAGAAGCTGCACGACTCGAAGGGCAACCGCGACATCCCCTACGTCCTGCTCGTGCCCGAGGCGATCACGAAGGCGAACATCAAGGACGTCGTCACGGCAGGAGCAGTCACGGCGGCGGATCTCTGCAAGGGTGTCGAGGCGGCCTGCAAGGCCGCCGGCATCAGCTAGCTGCTCTCGCGAGCCGGGGGTGCTGTCCGACGCGCCCCCGGCTCGCGCCTGAAGTGGTGGGAGTTCGCGTGACCGATCCGATCCTCCGCGTCGAGGGCTTGAACAAGAGCTTCGGCGCGGTGCACGTCCTCCACGACGTCGACTTCGCCGTCTACCCGGGAGAGGTCACCGCTCTCGTCGGCGACAACGGCGCCGGCAAGTCGACGCTGGTGAAGTGCATCGCCGGCATCAACACGCTCGACACGGGCCAGATCTACTGGCAGGGCGAGCCCGTGACCATCGCCTCACCCTCGGTGGCCTCCGCGCTCGGCATCGAGTTCGTCTACCAGGACCTCGCCCTGGCCGACAACCTCGACATCACGCAGAACATGTTCCTCGGCCGGGAGATCCGTCGCGGGCCGTTCCTGCGCGACGCCGAGATGGAGACCAAGGCCCGCGAGAGCTTGATCTCGCTGGCGGTGCGGACCATCAACTCGGTGCGCCAGCCGGTGGCGAGCCTCTCCGGCGGTCAGCGTCAGACGGTCGCGATCGCCCGTGCCGTCCTGTGGAACGGCAAGGTCGTCTTCCTCGATGAGCCGACGGCCGCGCTGGGCGTCGCCCAGACACGTCAGGTCCTCAACCTCGTGCGGCGGCTGGCCGACACCGGGATCGGGGTCGTGCTGATCTCGCACAACATGAACGACGTCATGGAGGTCGCCGACCGCATCGACGCCTTGTACCTCGGCCGCGTGGCCGCGGAAGTCCTCAAGAAGGACACGTCGACGAGCCAGGTCGTGGAGCTGATCACCTCCGGCCGGAGCGGTTCTCTCGGCCTGTCGGCCACCACCGCTGCGCAAAGCGCGTAAGAAGCACCATGACCACCGATACGTCGGACCTGGCGGACAGCGGAACCGACGACCCCCGCGCCAGCTTCCGCATCGACACACTGCCGCGCGGGCTGCGAACGTCCGTCCAGGACTGGGCCGTCAGGGTTCGCCGCGGTGACCCTGGTGGCCTGCCCGCCATCCTGGGACTGCTCGTCATCGGCGTGCTGTTCAGCGCGACGACGCCGCTGTTCCTGACGGCGAACAACATCGGCAACCTGCTCTCGCAGGCCTCGTTCATCGCCCTGATCGCGCTGGGCCTGACCTTCGTCCTGATCCTGGGTGACATCGACCTGTCAGCCGGCGTGACGGGCGGGGTCGCAGCCGGCTTCGCGGCGCAGTCGCTTCGCTCGGGCGACCTGCACGCCGCGGTCGGCAGCGGGGTCTACGTCGCGCTGCTCCTCGGGATGCTGCTCGCCGCCGGGCTGGCCCTCTGGAAGAAGCTGTACGTCGTCGCAGGACTCGTGCTCGCCGGCGTCGGCCTGCTGCTGACCGGTGCCAGCGAGACGCACGTGTGGTTGGCCTTCGCTCTCGCCGTGTGCATCGGCATCGCGATCGGCGTGTTCAACGGGGTGCTCGTCACCAGCCTGGGCATCCCCTCGTTCATCGTCACGCTGGCCCTGTTCCTGACCTGGGAGGGCGTGACCCTCGACGCGGTGAAGAGCACGTCCATCGGCACCAGCAGGTACGAAGCCTGGTTCGCGATGACGCACCGGAACATGTCGCCTGCTCTGGGATGGGTGAGCCTCGCTGTCCTCGTCGGCGGCTACGCAGCAACCGCCTTCCTCCGGCAGCGCCAGCGGGCACGGGCGGGTGTCTCGTTCGATCGCCTCGCGCTCACCTCGCTGCGGGTGGCGGTGCTCGCCGTCGGGGGTGGGCTGGCCGTGTGGTGGTTCAACCAGAACCGGAACCCCAACCCCGGGCCGGCCATCAAGGGCGTGCCTTGGGCGGCGAGCGTGCCCATCGCCTTCATGGTGGTGTTCGCGATCGTGCTGACCCGCACGTCCTGGGGTCGCCACCTGTACTCGATCGGCGGCAGCAAGGAGGCCGCGTCACGATCGGGCATCGCCGTCAACCGGGTGCGCATCGGGGCGTTCGTCATCTGCTCGGGCATGGCCGCCGTCGGCGGGCTGTTCCTCGCCGACTTCAGCGGCGGTGCGCAGCCTGCTCTGGGGCAGGGCAACACCCTGCTGTACGCCGTTGCGGCGGCGGTCATCGGCGGGACGTCCCTGTTCGGCGGCCGGGGCCGGCCACGCGATGCTCTCCTGGGCGCGATCGTCATCGCGATGATCCCCAACGGCATCCAGCTGCACCCCGGGCTGCCGATCAGCGTCGTCCAGGAGATCACCGGACTCGTCCTGCTCATCGCGGCGTCGGTCGACGCCATCAGCCGAAGGCGCGCGCGCAGCGGCTAGTCCTGAACCGAGAGCCCGTGCGCGTTCCACGACACGGCGCGAAGATCCTGCACGAGGGCGTCGGGCGACGCGCCCCGGGCACGCTCCCCGACACCGAGAACCGCCTTCACGAGTGCCGCACGTGCGGCGCCGATGCCGTCCGGGCTGTCCTCGACCACGATCGCCTCCCCTGCCGAGGCACCGAGACGCGCAGCGGCCGCGAGGTAGCCCTCCGGGTCCGGCTTTCCCTGCCGCACGTCGTCGGCAGTGACGATGACGTCGGGTATCGGGAGACCTGTGGCCGCGAGGCGGGCGAGGGCCAGCTCACGGCGGCCGGAGGTCACGACGGCCCAAGCGCCACGGGGACAGGACAGGAGCAGGTCTCGCGCCCCCGGGAGGGGTTCGACGCTCTGCGCCGCCTCCAGCTCGTAGCGGTCGATGAGTGCGAGGGCGGTCTCGCGCTCCGCCTCGCCGATGAACCTCGCGACCGTGTCTGCCGACCGACGACCGTGAACGACGGCCATCACGTCGGCAGCCGTGAGGCCGTGCTCCTCCGCCCAACGAGACCAGGCCGCGATCACGGCGCCGTCGGAGTCGACGAGCACCCCATCGCAGTCGAACAGCACGACCCGGCCGATGAGCTGCGTCATGGGTGGACCGGCGTCGTCAGCGGGACACGCGGATTCATGGCGCCTCCGCATGGTGCACACCGAGCTGATCGGCGGCCTGCTGCAGCACCTGCTGGACGGCGAGGGTGTCGTCAAGCGGCATCACCGCGCTCTCCGTCCGCCCCGCCCGCAGGCACTCGTTGACCTCGATGAGCTGGTGGGCATAGCCGGCACCGAGCTGTGCGCGGACGATGGTCTCGGGCTGGCTGTCGCTGCGGTGCAGGACGATCGTGCGCGGGTGATGGAACCTCGGCAGGACGTCGATCCAACCGGTTGCGCCGAAGACCCGCGCCTGTCCCGGCAGCGCGTTGCGCAGCGAGGTCGTCAACACCGCGGACCGGCCGTCGGCGTACCCCAGCAGGAGCGCGGCCTCGGCATCCACACCGGTCGGGAACAGGGAGCCCACGGCCGTGACCGAACCCGGCGTACCCAGGATCATCTGCGCGAACGAGACGACGTAGACCCCGAGGTCGAGCAGCGCGCCGCCGCCCAGCTCCAGGGCGAACAGCCTGTCCTGAGCATCGAACACGCGCTGCACACCGAGGTCGGCCTGCACCGAGCGGACCTCGCCGATCGCACCGTCCGCGATGAGCTCCTGCATGCGGAGGACGGCGGGCTGGAAGCGCGTCCACATGGCCTCCATGACGAACACGTCCCTCGACCGGGCCAGCTCGATGACCGCAGCCGCACCCGCACTCGTCGCGGTGAACGCCTTCTCCACCAGCAGCGCCTTGCCGGCAAGGACTGCCGCCCGGGCGATGGACGCGTGCTGCGGGTGCGGAGTCGCGACATACACGACGTCGACGTCAGGGTCGGCCAGCAGCTCGGAGTAGCTGCCGTAGGCCCGGTCCACCCCGTGGCGGTCGGCGAACGCCCGGGCGCGCTCCAGCGAGCGGGAGCCCACGGCCGTCACGCGCGCACCGTCCACCACGGCGAAGTCCTCGACCAGCTTCTCCGCGATCCGTCCCGGACCCGCGATCCCCCACCTGATGTCCCTCGTCATGCGTCCGACGCTACGTGCGACATCAGCCCGTGTTGCGCATGCCGGCAGCGACGCCGTTGACGGTGAGCAGCAGCGCCCGGGCCAGCAGTGGGTCGTCCTCCCCGGCGCGCTGACGCAGCAGCAGCTCGACCTGAAGGTGGTGCAGGGGCTCGAGGTAGGTCTCCCGCGTGCTCAGTGTCTGCCGGAGGACGGGGTCGCCGCCGAGCAGCTCGGACTCCCCGGTCACGCGCAGCACCTGCTCCACGGTCAGCGCGTACTCCGCTTTGATCCCGTCGAAGACGTGCCGGAGCTCGGAGGGCACGAGTCGGTCGACGTACAGACCCGCGATAGCCAGGTCGGTCTTCACCAGCGTCATCGACACGTTGCCCAGGAAGGCCCGGAAGAACGGCCACTCGTCGTACATCTCGCGGAGCACAGCACCCACACCGGACGCAGCCGCCAGGCCCGTGCCTACACCGAACCAACCGGGCACGATCTGCCGCGACTGCGTCCAGCCGAAGACCCACGGGATCGCGCGCAACCCCCCGACCCCTCCCCCGCTGTCCGGCCGGCGGGACGGTCGCGACCCGATGTGCAGGTCGGCCAGCAGGTCGACGGGCGTCGATGCCAAGAAGTACGCCGGCAGGTCGGGATCCTCGATCAGGGCGCGGTAGCAGTCGTGGGCAGCGGCCGAGACCGCCTGCATGGTCGCGTCCCAGCGCTCGCTCGCCCCGTCGCTGCGGCGAGCGGTCTTGTGCAGCACGGTCGCCTCGAGCGATGCCGCGAGCAGGAGCTCGAGGTTCTCGCGCGCGAGCACAGGGAGGGCGTACTTGTCGCTGATCACCTCACCCTGCTCGGTCAGCTTGATCTCACCGTCGACCGCGCCGGTGGGCAGCGCGAGGATCGCGTCGTGCGTCGGTCCGCCACCCCGGCCGACGGATCCACCACGACCGTGGAAGAACCGGATCCGAACCCCGTGCGAGGCGGCGACGTCGCGGGCCCGACGCTGGGCCTGGTGGATCTGCCACTGCGAGCTGGTGATGCCGCCGGCCTTGTTGGAGTCGGAGTAGCCGAGCATCACCTCCTGCACGTCACCGCGTAGTGCAACCAGGCGCCGGTAGGAGGGCTCCGCCAGCAGCGCGTCGAGAATGGTCTCGGCCTGCTCGAGCTCTTCGACCGTCTCCAGCAGCGGCACGAACCCGATCCGCGCCACCCCTTCGGCGAGGTCCACCAGGCCGGCCTCACGGGCGAGGACGACAGCGGCGAGCACGTCGTCAGCGCCCTGTGTCATCGAGATGACGTAGCTCTCGACCGCCTGCGAGCCGAGGACGTCGAGTGCCAGCGTGATCGCGTCGAACACCGCGGCCGTCGCCGCGCCCGCCTCGTCCAGCGGCAGAGGCCGCAGCGCGAGCGGACGCCGGCCGGCCAGCTCCTTCGACAGCGCGGCGAGCCGGTGCCGGCGGGCGAGGTCGCCGTACGGGAAGGACAGCTCGCGGGTGCGGTCGAGAAGCTGGCCCACCGCGTGATGGTGCTTGTCGGCATGCTCGCGGACGTCCATCGTCGCCAGCAGGGTCCCGGTGCAGGCGACGGTACGTACCAGCCGGTCCAGCGCGCCGAACGCCACCAGCTCCCCTTGGTGCTCGAGGACTGAGGCCTGCAGCAGGAGCAGGTCGTCGAGCAGCTCACGACCGCCCGTGTAGTCGCGCGGGGAGGTGTTGCGCGCGCCCGACGTGATGCGCTCGAGCGTCAGCACGAGCCGGCGGCGTACGCAGGTCAGGTAGAGGCGGTAGGGCTCCTCGGCGTTGAGGCGGCGGTAACGCGGCTCGATCTCAGGAAGCAGGTCGAGCCATTGCTTCAGCCGCGCCAGGACGTCGTCCGAGCAGCCGGAGACGCGCTGGGAGATCGAGAGCTCCCGCCGCAGGTCGTCGACGAGGTCGAGCAGCAACCGGATGCCGTGCGTCGCCTGGAGCTCGAGCACCCGCAGCGTGGTCGCCGGCGTCACGCTGGGGTTGCCGTCGCGGTCGCCGCCGATCCAGGTGCCGAACGTCAGGGGCCGTGCGGTCGCGTCGAGCGGGATGTCGAGCCGACCGAGCTGATCGCGCAGCTCCTCGAGGACGTCGCCGACGGCCGTCTCGCCGAGGCCCTCGAGGTAGTAGACACCGTTGCGGGCCTCGTCCAGGGGGTCCGGCCGGTCGAGGCGAAGCTCGTCGGTCTGCCAGACCAGGTCGACGGCCTCGGCGAGGCGGCGGTCGCGCGCCGGGGAGTCCTCGGTGTCGAGGAGCGCGGCGATGCGACGCAGCTTGTCCAGGATCGAGCGACGCGCCGCCTCGGTGGGGTGGGCCGTGAGCACCGGCCGCACCCCGAGTCGCCGTACGTCGTCGGCCAGGACCTTGCTGTCGACCCCGGCCGACTCGATGCGGGACAGGGCGCGTTGGATCCACCCACCGGACGCGCTGCGCTGCCGCAGCAGCTCGCGCCCACGGTGCACCTGCTCGGTGACATTGGCGAGGTGGAAGTACGACGTGAAAGCGCGGATCAGGCGGATCGTCGTCGCGAGGTCGATGTCCTGGAGCTCGTCGAGGTCGGCGAGGCTGCTCTCCTTCGCCTGGCTCCGCACGAGCTCGACCAGGTCCAGCAGCTGCTGACTCTCGTTGCGGACCAGCGTCTCACCCAGCATGGTCGTGAGAGTGCGGATGTCCGCGCGCAGCGCTTCGCTCGTCGGATCGTCGCCCCGTGTCACACGTCCATACTGTCGCGTGAGGTGCCGGCTAGGCGACCTGATCCACCGAAGCGCCACCTGCCGAGCGGAGCATCGCCGCGGCCGGCAGATGGGCTTGCGCCAGCAGGGGCGACGAGATCATGAAGTCCGCGGTCGCACGGTTGCAGGCGACCGGGATGTTGCAGACCACCGCCACCCGCAGCAAGGCCTTCACATCCGGGTCGTGCGGGTGCGGCTCGAGCGGGTCCCAGAAGAAGACCAGGACGTCGATCTCGCCCTCGGCGATGCGCGCGCCGATCTGCTGGTCGCCGCCGTAGGGGCCGCTCCGAAAGCACGTGACCGCGAGCCCGAGCTCGTCCTGCAGGAGGCGACCCGTCGTAGCCGTCGCGAACAGCTCGTGCTCGGTGAGCCGTTGCCGGTTGAACCGCGCCCACTCCCGCATGTCCTTCTTCTTGTTGTCGTGCGCGATCAAGGCGATGCGCCGACATGTCGGGTCTGTGCGGCCATCCGGTGTCTGGTTCATGAGCTCATCGTCGGCTCCGCACATGAACAGCGCATTGCGACGGCATTGAGACTTGCTGTGTCTCGCGAAGGCCGCTCAGACCACGCGGCTCACATGCAGCTGATGTGCCAAGGTCGCCCGCCACTCCGCAAGGGCCTCGTTGTGGTTCGCGAGTGCGGCGTCGAGGAGCTCCAGGTCTGCGGGGGAAGCACCGAGCAGCAGGCCCGTCAACCGCAGGGAGGTGCGCTCGACCGGCAGGCCTGGGCGCACGTAGTGGCGCGTGCCCAGCGTGCGGTTCGGCCGTCGGTCCCGTTGCATCCGTCGGCGTAGAGCGACGGACCCGCGCCGACCGGCGCTGAGTGCGTAGGCGACGGTGACCGCCTGCGCGCCCGGGTCCTCGGTGTCAGCCTCGAGCTGCAACGCCAGCGAGGTCAGGCGCACGCACGCCAGCACCTCGTGCCAGATCCCGCGGCTGCGCGGGTCACTTCGCTCATGCCGTCCGACCGCGAGGAGCAGCTCGTCGTAGAACGCACGCGAGGTGGTCATGCCAGGGCCGCTGCGCGTCGTGTCAGGTACGACGACGAGCAGGTCGTTGTGCAGGTCGAGGTACGGCGGGTGGGCAGACGTCGCGGTCATCTCAGCTCCCGGTGTTGGGCTTGCTGCCACGATCGCGCTTCGGTCTGGCACTGGCCTGGGTGGCGCCTGTGAGGTTGCCGGAAGCCGTGGCCGCGTCAGAGCAGCTGGCTCTTGCGCAGCCGCTGACCCAGCCACAGCCCTACGGGCAGGGGCAACCAGAACGTCACGGCCTGGAACATCACCACGGCGACCAGCGCCGACGCGGAGCTGTAACCAGCGAGGACGAGGGCAGCGATGAGTGCCAGCTCCGTGACAGCGAAGAAGGAGGGCAGCGGTGTCGCGCCTCCCGCAGCTGCTGCGACGAGGTAGATAGTGATCAGCGCTCCCGTCGGCAGCGGGTGGGCCGCCTGTCCCCATACGTCGACGGCCAGGACGAACCCCGCACTCATCGCGACGGTGGTGGCCGTGGACGCCAGGGCGGCGGTTCCGAGCCGGCGTGGCCGGCTCACGAGCGCGCGGGCATGGCTGATCGCCTGCCGTGCCCCGGCGGCAAGGCCGGCCCGGCCGGCGCGCCGACCGCGCGCGAGGACGACTGCCGAGATCAGGACAGCCGCGGTGGCGATCAGAGCGAGGTGCTGCTGCCCGACCCGTACACCCCCGGCGGTGAGGCTGCTCAGCTCCCGGGCCGCCCCGGTCAACCCGATCGCCGGGCCGACCGCAGTCAGGGCAGCGGCGTACCCGGCGTCCGTCGCTCCGCCGAGCAGCGCGAGAGCTGCGAGCCCGCTGGCGGCTGCGCCCGGGGCCACGCCCGCGCGCAGCAGGTAGCGGAAGTTCAGTCCGGTGCCGCCGATGCCGTTCGGCACGATGCGGTTCGTCGCGGCGGCCGCGACCTGCACGAAGGTCGTCGGCCTCAGGTCCAGCCGACGACCACTCACGGCCCTCAGTGCGCAGGCCGCCGACAGGAAGTGGATCGACGCGAGCGCCACCAGAACCGCGACCGCGGCAAGGGGCAGCCATGGCACCTCGAGCAGCGCGGACGCCAGTGCGTCGCTGGTGTCCTCGCTGGCGCTGATGTAGGCGAGCGCCGTGGCAGCACTCAGCCCTGCGATCACCAGGGGCGAAAGGCGCGTCACCGCAAGGGACCGGGCCGGCCGGACCCCCGTCGGAAGCCTCGCGTCGCCCATGCCTGCGACTATGCCGTCGGCTCCTGTGAGCAACCTGTGAGCCTCCTGGGCGGACCCTTAGAAGCTGCTTTGCCAGATCCCGGCCCTCCGCGCGTGACAACCTGGCAGCGTGCGGATGACTGCTCCTGCCGTGGCCGGGATCGTGCTGGCGGCGGCCTGCGCGTCTCCCACAGCCACCCCGTCGGCCCGGGTGGCACCGGCACAGTCGGCCGCGGTCGCGGCGTCCGCGCAGACGACCTCGACGCCGGTCGCCGGCAGCCCGGCCCGCGTGCAGGTCGCATCCCTCGTCGGCAGCAGCCGACGGGTCACGGCGGCGGAGCTGCGCTTCAGCTGGCGCCCCGGCTGTCCGGTCGGTCCGGCCGACCTCCGGGCGCTGACCGTCCGCTACCGCACGTTCTCCGGCTCCACCGCGACTGGGCTGCTCATCGTGCACCGCGATGCCGTCGTCGCGATGACCCGCGTCTTCACCACACTGCTCGCAGCCGGCTTCCCGATCCGTCAGATCCGACCGGTCGACGCCTACCGCGGCAGCGACGACGCCTCGACCGCCGCCGACAACACCTCGGCGTTCAACTGCCGGGCTGCCGTCGCCGCCGGGCCGCGCACCTGGTCGCAGCACGCCTACGGCCGCGCCATCGACGTCAACCCGGTCGAGAACCCGTACCTCGAGGGCGGCCGGGTGATCCCACCCAACGGCCGCCTGTACGCAGACCGCCGTACCGTGCGACCGGGGATGGCGACACCACGCGGGACTCTCGTCACGGCCTTCGCGCGGTCAGGGTGGGGCTGGGGTGGTCGCTGGAGCAACCCCGACTACCAGCACTTCTCTGCGACCGGCCGATGAGAGCCGTCATCCGCGGACTCGGAGCCGCACTCGCGATGTTCGTGCTCCTCGCACCTCCGGCTGCCGCCGCACCGCCCGCGACCCTCGGCCGCGTGCCGGCCGGCCACGACCAGGCGGTGACGGTCACGGTCTCGTCGAACCGGGCGACCACCGCGGTCTACGAGGTGTGGCAGCGCAGCTCCTCAGGATGGCGCCGCGTGATGGGGCCGTGGTCGGCACACGTCGGCTACAACGGCGTCGCGGCAACGGGCGCGAAACGCGAAGGTGACGGCCGCACCCCATCCGGCGTCTACGGCGTCGCGTTCGCGTTCGGTGTCCGTGCCAACCCCGGCGTACACCTTGCCTGGCGGCCCGTGTCGAGCTCCACCCTCGTCTGGGACGACGACTCCGCCTCGAACCGGTACAACCTGTGGACCGACACCCGTTACGCCTCCGCCGGTCGCCGTCCCGAGCCCCTCAGGGTGAGTCCCGCATACGACGCCGCGGTGGCGATCGCCTACAACACCGCTCGCAAGCCGGGGCTCGGCAGCGCGATCTTCATGCACGTCTCGACGGGACGTCCCACCGCAGGTTGCGTCAGCCTGCCGACTGCTCAGCTGACGCAGGTGCTCCGCTGGCTGCAGCCGTCGCAGCACCCGGTGATCTCGATCGGGACCCGCTGAGTGCTGCGCCTGCCGGTTACCGCCGTCGCCGCTCTCGCACTGCTCGCGGCCTGCTCGTCACCTGGCGTGAGGAAGACCTCCACACCGGCAGTGGCCACAGACGTGCCGCAGCACGCCGCTGCTGTCCGGTCCGGACACCTGCGTCTGACGGCGCTCTCGGGCCGGTGCGGCATCCACGCCGCTTCCGGCACCCACGCCCTGCTGGAGCCGACCGGCCAGTTCTGCCGGCTCCGCATCCGCGCCGCTTCAGCCGACTCCTCGGCCCACACCTTCGCGCTCTACGACCAGAGGCTGCGACTCGCGGACGGCACGGACGTCGCGCCGGCATCGGGACCGATGGACGTGAAGCGTCAGCCCGACGGCGTGACGCTCGGCGCCGAGGATCTCGTCGAGGTCGTGGTCTGGTGGGACATACCGGCGTCGGCCACGGCAACAGGCGTGACCCTCGTCGGCGACCACGACGCGGACGCCGACGGCGGCTTCGTCGTACCAGCCGTGAACCCGGAGGGCGTCCTCGTGCCACTGCATGGCATGGCGGACGCTGCTCCGAGGAGCTAGGGCTTCTTCGCTCCGCTGACGACGTCCTTGAAGTGCTTCGCCGGCCGGAACTTCGGCACCGAGGTCGCCTTCAGGTTGACGGCCGCACCCGTCGCCGGGTTGCGAGCGGTGCGCGCCGCACGGGCGCGCTTCTCGAACACCCCGAAGTCGAGGATGGTCACCTTCTCGCCGGAGACAACCGCCCGGGTGATCGTGTCGATGATCGCCTCGACGCACTCCTCGGACGTCCGCTTGTCCCCTACCTGCGCCGCGACAGCGCCGATGAGCTCGGCCTTGTTCACAAGCAGCCCCTCCGTTTGGTGCGGCCTCCGCTCGGGCGCGCAACTGACCCGGTCAACCTACCCACCCCAGAACCCTGACGCAGCAGGTTCCCCTCAGGCGCTGCGTTCCGCCGGACGGATCTCGACGCAGCAGCGGCCGGGCGCCGGTGCCAGCGCCGCCGACAGCCCCTTCGCGCTCAGCCCGCTGAGCACGCCCTGGATCAGCGCGAGGTTCATCCCGCAGATCGTGCTGGTCGACTGCTCGGCCAGCGCATGGAACGGGCAGTTCCGCAGGCACAGGGACGTGCCCTGCGCGAAGGGCTCGTAGCCGAGCTGCTCGAGAACCGGCCCGAGACGCTCCATGGACGCGACGCGCCCTCGTGGTGCCCCCTGGCGCTGCACGTCGACGGCACCGGTGGTCGCGCCGAGCTCCCGCGCCGCCGCCTGCAACCGCTCGGTCGCGCCCCGGCCCTCGACCGCCCTGAGCAGCAGCTGCGCCGCCAGCTCGTACTCCCGGGCCGGCAGGCTCACCTCGACCTGGAGGTCGGACCGCTCGTAGAGCTTGGCCGGCCGGCCGGCGCCGGGCCCGCTGCGGCCGGAGAGGCGGCGGAAGCTGGTACGGAGCAGCCCCTGACCGACGAGCTTGTCGAGATGGAAGGCGACGAGGGAGCGGGACGCGCCCACCGCCCCGGCCACCTCGTCACGGCCGACCGGATCACACGACCGCCCGACGTAGCGGTAGATCGCGCGGCGCAGCGGGTCGCGCAGCAGCGCCACCGTCTCGATCTGCTCGTCGGCGTCGGAGTGCGGCACGGCCAGATTCTAACGCTAACAACTATTGTCGTAAAGCAGCCGACGTGGAAGGCTTGCCGCCCATGACGCTGGCATTCCGCGACAAGGTGCTGCCGGTCCGCGGCTCGCTCGTGATGGCCATCGTCAACCGGACGCCCGACTCGTTCTACGACCGCGGCCGCACCTACGCCCTGGAGCCCGCACTCGAGCACGCGGACCTCGCCGTCGAGGCGGGCGCGCACATCGTCGACATCGGCGGTGTGAAGGCCGGCCCCGGACCGGAGGTCACGACGGCCGAGGAGGTCGACCGCGTGCTCCCCTTCGTCGAGGCTCTCCGCACCCGGCACCCTCGCATCGTCATCTCGGTGGACACCTACCGGGCCGCCGTCGCCGACGCCGTGCTCCGCGCCGGCGCAGACCTCATCAACGATGCGTGGCAGTGCCCGGACCCCGAGCTGCCGAGCGTCGTCGCGTCGTACGACGCCGGGCTGGTGTGCACGCACGCGGGCGGGCAGTCGCCGCGCACCCGACCGCACCGCGTGGAGTACGACGACGTCGTCGACGACGTCGAGACGGTGCTGTGCCGGCTGGCCGAAGCCGCGGTCGCCGCGGGGGTACGGCGCGCGTCGATCCTCATCGACCCCGGCCACGACTTCGGCAAGAACAGCCGCCACTCCCTCGCCGTCACGTCCGGGCTTCCGCAGCTCGTGGCGACCGGCTGGCCCGTCCTCGTCGCGCTGTCGCGCAAGTCCTTTCTCGGCGAGGTCCTCGACGTGCCGGCTGACGACCGCCTCGAAGGGACCCTCGCGGCGACAGCGGTGAGCGCGTGGCTCGGAGCCCGCGTCTTCCGGGCGCACGACGTGGCCGCGACGGTCCGGGCCCTGCGCGTGGTCGACGCGATCGCCGGCAACCGCGACCTGGCCGTCGGCCGACGCGGGCTCGCCTGATGCTCGTCGCCGCGGCCTTCGTCCCGACGCCCCCGTTGCTCGTGCCCGAGATCGCCGGCGGCTCGGCCGCCGCCGACGAGGAGCTGCGACAGGCCTGCCGCGCGGCCGTCGCCCGGCTGCTCGATGCAGACGTCGACCACGTGGTCATCGTGGGCCAGGCGCCGGAGGACGGAACGCTCGACGGGTCGTGGGACTGGCGGCGCTTCGGTGTGGAAGCCCCGGCTTCCGCACCCGCGAGATCGCTGCCGCTCGGGCCGGCCATCGGCGACTGGCTGCTGGCCACCGCCGGCCGCCCGATCCCCGCGGTGCGGCATCACGGGGTGACGGTCGCCCTGCCCGCGCAGGCATGTGCGGCAAGGGGCCGTGAGCTCGCCGGCACTCGGGATCGGGTCGCGCTTCTCGTGTGTGGCGACGGGTCGGCGTGCCGCAGCGAGAAGGCGCCGGGGTCGTTGGACCCGTCGGCGGCAGCCTGGGACGACGCGGCGCTCGCGGCGCTTCGTGACGCGGACGCGGCGGCGCTTCTGCGCCTCGACCCGATGGAAGGTGCTCGGCTCATGGCCGCCGGTCGCGCGCCGTGGCAGGTGCTTGCCGGTGCTGCGGGGCCGGGCGCGTTCGAAGCCGCGATCGACTGGGCAGACGCGCCGTACGGCGTGATGTACGTCGTCGGGACGTGGCTGAGGAAGGAGTCCGCATGAGCTGGACCGACGACTTCGACGCGCTCGTGTCGCAGCAGGACTACCCGATGTTCGTCGTGACCGCAGCGGCCGACGGGGAGCGCGACGGCTGCCTGGCCGGCTTCGTCACGCAGTGCAGCATCGCGCCGGCCGTCCTGCTCGTCTGCCTCTCGAAGGAGAACCGCACCTACCGCACGGCGATGAGCGCGGACTCGCTCGTCGTCCACTTCCTGGCGAGCGACGACGAGGCGATTGCTCGCCTCTTCGGGGAGCGCAGCGGCGACGACACCGACAAGTTCGCGCAGTGCAGCTGGACGCCGAGGCCAGACGGCACTCCCGTCGTCGACGTCGGCAGGGGCTGGGCAGCCGGCGACATCCTCAGCCGGACCGATGTCGGGGACCACGTGGCCTTCGCGGTGCGCGTCACCGACGCGCAGGGCCACCGCGCCGACGCGGGGTCCTTCCGGTTCCAGCAGGCCACGTCCTTCACACCTGGGCACCCGGCCTGAGCCGTCAGCGCACCGGCATCGTCAGCGCCATGAACTCCTGCCGTGACCGCGCGTCGTCGCGCAGCTTGCCGAGAAGGCATGACGTGACCGTGCGCGCACCGCGGGCCTGCACTCCCCGCACCGACATGCACAGGTGCTCAGCCTCCACCACCACACCCACGCCCTTGGGACTGAGCGACGACTCGAGGTAGTCGGCCACCTGCTTCGTCATGCGCTCCTGCACCTGCAGGTCGCGCGCGAAGTGACCGACGACCCGCGCGAGCTTCGACAGCCCGATGATCCGCTCACCGGGCAGGTAGCCGACATGCGCGACCCCGCTGAACGAGAGCAGGTGGTGCTCGCACAGCGACGTGAAGGGGATCGCTCGGGCGAGCACGAGCTCGTCGTACGACTCGTCGTTCGGGAACGTGGTCAGCGAGAACGGCTCCGGGGTCAGCAGCTCGGCGAAGGCGGCGGCGACCCGGCGGGGCGTGTCCCGCAGGTGCGGCGACTTCGGGTCGCGGCGGAGCGCGCGCAGCAGGTCAGCGACGGCACGCTCGGCCGCGGGCAGGTCGACCTCCGGCTGCGCGGGGACGACGCGTAGTGCGGGAAGGGGCTCGTCGCTGAGCGTCTGTGCCGTCATTCGGTGGCAGCCGGCTTCTTGCCGGGGTAGACGTCCTGCTCGCTCTGGTGCCAGACCGGTGAGTCGCCGGCCGTCTCGACGTTGAAGCCGTAGTCGAAGACCAGAGAGCCGCCGTACGTCGCACCGGTCATGACGCCGAGTGCGATGACGGCCGAGAGCACGGCGAGACCGACCGGCGCATAGGTGTCGTTGTCGTACGACGTGAGCCGCAGCGCCAGGTCCACCAGGGTGAGCACGGTGACGCCGATCATGATGATGGCGTGTGCGTTGACGGTACGGCGGGCCTGCGTGCCGGGCTCGCTCGACCGGTGCCAGTCGGCCCAGCCGGTCAAGGCCGCGAGCAGCGACACGGCGGCTCCGCCGAGGAACAGCCACGTCCCGCCGCGATACAGCTGCGTCGCGACCGCGCCGTGCCCGTTGTGCAGCACGACGCTGAGCACGTCGAAGACGGCCGCGAACAGGTAGGCCGTGATGGGCACATCCGTCAGCGGAGGGTGGAAGGGCTTGCCCTTGTAACCGCGCAGGCCCTTGAACTTGCGGCCCTTGACCGTCAGCGCAGGGCCGAACGAGAAGCGCCTCACCATGTCCTCCCGGTTGCCAGCGACGCGTCTCCCGGTGTAAAACGAGTCGTGTTCAGTTATAGAGCCAGCCCGACGAGGCGTCAACCATGAGCGCCGTCGTCAGCATCGGCAGCAACCTCGGCGACCGGCTCGCCCACCTGCAGTCCGCCGTCGAGGTGCTCGGCCCGACGGCGATCTCCTCCGTGGTCGAGACGAGGCCGGTCGGCGGCCCGGCGCAGCGGGACTACCTCAACGCCGTCCTCCTGTGCCCCACCGACGCGGCGACGACCTGGCGGCGAGCGCAGCGAGCCGAGCTGGCCCGCGGGCGCGCGCGCACGGTCCGCTGGGGGCCGCGCACGCTCGACGTCGACATCGTCGTTGCCGACGGCACCCCCCCGGAGGGCGTCGTGCTGCCGCATCCGCGTGCGCACGAGCGGGTCTTCGTCTTGCTCCCCTGGCTCGAGCTCGACCCCGACGCGGTGCTCGCCGGTTACGGCCCGGTCGCGCAGCTGGTCGCCGCGATGGATGTCGGTGGCGTAGACAGGCGTCCTGACCTGCAGCTCGTGCCGGCCGGCTCGGGCGCTGCCGCCCGGAGGGAGTCCTGATGCTGCCCCAGGTCCGTGACTGGTACGCCGCGCGCACCTACAGCGTGCGGCAGTGGTCGGCGTCGGACCTGACCGCGTCGAAGAACGGGCAGCGTGTCGCGGTCGTGCTGCCCGCTCGGAACGAGCAGGAGACTGTCGGGGCCATCGTCCGCAGCCTCCGCCACGAGCTGGTCGACGAGGTCGGCCTCGTCGACGACGTCATCGTCATGGACTCGGGCTCGACCGACGCCACCGCATCGGTGGCCAGGCGAGCGGGTGCGCAGGTGTTCCGGGTCGACGACGTGCTGCCGTCGCTCGGAAGTCGTGACGGCAAGGGCGAGGCCATGTGGAAGTCGCTCGCCGTCGCCTCGGCCGATCTCCTGGTGTTCGTCGACGCCGACCTCCACGACTTCGACGCCGGCTGGGTGACGGGCCTGCTCGGGCCGCTGCTGCAGGAGCCGGAGGTCGCGCTCGTCAAGGCGGCCTACGACCGATCGCTGACCTTGAGCGGTGAGACGTCCGCGACCGCCGGCGGCCGCGTCACCGAGCTCACGGCCCGCCCGGTGCTCAACGCCTTCTGGCCGGAGCTGGCAGGAGTGCTGCAGCCACTGGCGGGCGAGTACGCCGCACGGCGGTCGGTTCTCGAGCAGGTCCCGTTCGTGTGCGGCTACGGCGTGGAGGTGGCTCTTCTCATCGACGTGCTGGGGCTACGTGGTCTCGGGGCGCTCGCGCAGGTCGACCTCGGCCGCCGGGTTCACCGCAACCGTGCTGACGACGACCTGGTCGCGACTGCCAGTGCGGTCCTGCAGGCCGCCGCGCGCCGGCTGCCGCATGCGCCGACAGCTGAGACGACGGTGACGCGCTTCGAGCGTGACCAGTCCGGCTTCTCGCCCGTCGAGGTGCACGTCTCGGACGAGGAGCGGCCGCCGTACGCGTCGCTGGCACTCGCCGCTGCCCTCGCGTCATGACCCGGCTGAGGCAGCTGTTCCCCGAGCCGGGGGACCGCGAGATCGAGGACGTGTACGGCGAAACCCTCGGGCCGCCGCACGCCGACCGGCCGCACGTCACGCTCAACATGGTCGCGTCCGTCGATGGCCGCACCGCCGTCGAGGGACGCACGGGCGTTCTCTCCAGCCCACCCGACCGTGCGGTCTTCCGGCTGCTGCGCAGCCTCGCTGACATCGTGCTCGTCGGCGCCGAGACCGTTCGCGCCGAGGGCTACGGCACCGTCAAGGCCGACGACGACGTGCGGGCGGCTCGGTCCGCGCGCGGACAGACACCGGCGGCCGCGCTCGCGATCGTCACGCGCAGCCTCCGCCTCGACTGGACGTCCAGGCTGTTCACCGAGTCCACGCAGCGGCCCCTCGTGATCGCGCCGGCTGACAGCGAGGTGGATGCCCTGCGTGCAGCCGAGAAGGTGGCCACCGTCGTCACGGTCGGACAGGGCAGTGTCGATCTGGCAGCCGCTCTGCGCATCCTGCGGCAGGACCAGGGCGTGACCAGCGTCCTGTGCGAGGGAGGCCCGGCCCTGAACGCGCAGCTGGCTGCGGCCGGCCTGCTCGACCAGCTGTGCCTGACGATCTCGCCCGCCCTCGTCGGTGGCGGCAGCGCGACGATCCTGACCGATGTCGCGATGCAGTCACCGCGCGGGGTGACACTCGCATCGGCCCTCGTGTCGGACAGCGAGCTGTTCCTGCGCTACCGCCTCGGCTGAGCCACGCGCACGCCGAGCTCCTCGAGCGGTACCGGATGCCCCTCGGCACAACGCACCTCCACCGCGACGCCGGAGCCGCAGGTCCGGTGGCGCAGCGCCAACGGGGCGCCGCGCGACCCGGTGAGGTGCTTGTCGCCCCACGCCATCAGCGCGAGGGCGACGGGGAGGAGGTCGCGGCCCTTCTCGGTCAGGACGTACTCGTGCCGCGTGCGCTGCCCCGGCTCCTGGTACGGCCGGCGCTCCAGCAGCCCGTGCTCGGTCAGCTCCTTGAGCCGCGCGGCCGCGGAGGCCTCCGTGATGCCGGCCCGGCGGGCCAGGTCGTCGAACCGGCGGCCGCCGTAGAACGCCTCCCGCATCAGCAGGAACGACGACCGGGTGCCGAGCACGTCGAGCGCCTTGGCGATGGAGCAGCGGTCGGCGGTCCAGGCGTCGCGGTCGGCCAGCTTGCCCTCGAGGACTGCAGTCATGAGAAGGAGACTACCGGATCTGACTTGCGTTATCCATAGTCAGCCTCTTATCCTCCTGGCTATGGACAACCAGAGTCAGCCCCGTCGCGCCGGTCTCGTGCTCGCCGTCCTGTCGACGGCCGCGTTCATGGCCAGCCTCGACCTGTTCATCGTCAACGTCGCCTTCGACGACATCCGTCACGACTTCAGCGGCTCGTCACTGTCCGACCTGTCGTGGGTGCTCAACGCCTACGCGATCACCTATGCCGCGCTCCTCGTCCCGCTCGGACGTCTCGCCGACCGCTACGGCCGCAAGGCCGGCTTCCTGCTCGGGGTCGCGGTGTTCACGGCGGCGAGTGCAGCCTGCGCGCTGAGCCCCGGGCTGTGGTGGCTCGTCGGCCTGCGTGCTCTGCAAGCGGCCGGGGCTGCGGCCCTCACCCCGACGAGCCTGGGTCTCCTGCTGGCCGCGACACCACCCGCACGGAGGGTGCGCGCGGTGCGCATCTGGGCTGCAAGTGGCGGTCTCGCGGCTGCCGCCGGCCCGGTCGTCGGGGGCCTGCTGGTCAACGCGTCGTGGCGCTGGGTCTTCCTCGTCAACATCCCGGTCGGCATCCTCGCGCTCGTCGTCGCCGCGCGCATCGTGCCGGGGTCGCGCGACCTGACGTCGACCCGACTCCCCGACGCGGCGGGTGCGGTCCTGCTGACCGCGGCGATCGGCGGCATCGCGCTGGGCTTCGTGAAGAGCCCCGACTGGGGATGGACAAGCGCTGGTACGGCGACTGCCTTTGCCGTCGCAGTCGTCGGGCTCGTCGTGTTCTGGCTGCGGTCGCACCGGCACCACACGCCGATCGTCGACCCCGCCCTGCTGAAGGTGCGGGCGTTCGCGTGGTCGAACGTCACCGCCGTCGCCTTCTCGGCCGCCTTCGCGGGCGGGCTGCTTGCCGCCGTGCTGTGGCTCCAGGAGGTCTGGGGCTACTCCCCGCTCCACACCGGACTCGCCATCGCGCCGGGGCCGGTGATGGTCCCGCTGTTCGCGTTCGTGACGCAGCGCTTCGGTGCGCGCATCGCGCCGGGCCGGGTCGCCGCACTCGGCTGCGGGCTGTTCGGCGCGGCGTACCTGATCGTCGTGCTGTCGATCGGCGCGCAGCCGTCGTACGTGCTGCACTTCCTGCCGGCCTGGCTCCTCGGCGGTGTCGGGGTCGGGCTCGCCCTGCCGACCATCATGTCGGCGGCCACCGCCGACCTCCCCCCGGATCGCACGGCCACGGGCAGCGCGATCATCAACATGAGCCGGCAGATCGGTGCGGTGCTCGGCATCAGCGTGCTCATCGCCGTGCTGGGCTCACCGCACGGCTACAGCGCGACCCACACGGTCTTCGTCCATGCCTGGCTCGTCATCGCAGCGGTCGGTCTGCTCGGCGCCGTGAGTGCCCTGGGCATGACGCCCCAGCGCGCGCTCCAGGCTGTGCCCACGGTCGCGCCTCAGCGGGGCAGGGAGGACCAGAAGGACTCGAGGACGGCCGCGCCGGCCGCGGGGGCCTCGTAGGGCCAGAAGTGACCCGCACCTTGGATCGGCGCGAACCGGGCCCCCAGAGCGGTGGCGACCTCGGCGGCCATCGCCGCATCGCCGAACATGTCCTCGGTCGGGCTGAGGACCAGCCCCGGTGCCTGGGTCGGCGCCCAAGGTCCCCAGTCGGCGTAGGCATTCGGCAGCGCAGACCGGTAGAGCCCGAGGATGCTCTCGCCCATCAGCGCGTCGCCGGCCGCCGCCATCTCCACGGCGTCCTCGTGGAGAAGACCCAGCGCCTCGTAGAGCGAGGCGCGCTCCTCGACGGGGGTCACGAGCTGGTTGGCGAAGAAGGCCTCGCCGTCACCAGGGGTCTGCCAGATCTTCGCGAAGTCGTGCCACTGGTAGTCGGGGTGAGCGATGTTGCCGATGTCGGCAGCCCACGAGCGGATGACGTCGCCGTACGCCGTGGCGATGCGGTAGGTGAGCCCGGCACCCCAGTCGTGCCCGACCAGGTCGATCGGTCCCTCGATCGCCTTCAGCTCGCCCAGCAGCCAGTCGGCGTAGTCGTCCTTCGTACCGCCGAACCCCTCGGGTCGCGGTACTCCGAAGCCGGGCAGCTCGAGCGCCATCGACGGCTGCCCGATCGCCGCCCGTACCTTCCGCCAGATCGCCGCCGTCTCCGGCACGCCGTGGACGAACACGATCATCAGTTCACCTGTCTCTCGTAGCCCTGCCAGTACTGCTCACGAAGCTTGAACTTCTGCACCTTGCCCGTCGCCGTCCGGGGGATCTCCTCGCGCAGCTCGACCGAGGTCGGCGCCTTGTAGCTCGCCAGCCGGCTCTTGCAGTGCGCGATGAGCTCGGACTCCGTCGCCTGCTCACCGCTCGCGAGGACCACGAGCGCCTTGATGGTCTCGCCCCACTTCTCCGACGGGACGCCGATGACGGCGACCTCGGCGACGGCGGGA